>CAUFMB010000010.1 GCA_959026535.1 uncultured Collinsella sp.
CCGTACATGTACGGATGAATGTGGGAGGTGTTCGGATGAAGTCGATAATCAAGGGGGCCCACCTCGTCCACCTCGTCATCTGTGGTTTACGTGGGGGCATGCGAAGCACGGGTATACTAACCGGCGGCGAATCTGCTCCATCGCTTAGAGCTGCTGCGTCTGGACGGCGCGTGATAGAGCTGCCAAAGCGATCGCCAGCGTGCTGAGCAACGTCCTCTCTGTGCGCACCCGTTTTTGTATGTATTAGCGCACTACCAAGCACGCCCGTGCGGCCGCATGCCGTGCCCATAACGCGTGCAGATAAGGAACAACGACATATGCGTAATTCTGTATCCGACGTCACGGACGCCGAGATTCTGGACGAGACCCGCGAGGCCATGACCCAGGCTGCCTTCGATGCCGCCGACGAGGCAAATGCTGCCCAGGCCGTCGAGTCCGCTACCGAGAGCCTGCCCGCCTTTGACGAGCTGGGGCTTTCCGACGAGATGCTTCGTGCTATCGAGAACCTGGGCTACACGGCGCCAACGCCTGTTCAGGCCGGCTCCATCCCTGTGGTGCTCGAGGGCCGTGACCTGCTTGCCGCCGCTCAGACCGGCACCGGCAAGACGGCTGCCTTTTTGCTGCCGACCATGAACAATCTGGAGCACATCGCTCCTCCCAAACCCGTGCGCGAGCGCGGCGGCCGCAACCGCCGTCGCGGTGTTAAAAAGCCCGAGGGCAACGGCCGTGGCCCCGTGATGCTCGTCATCACCCCCACGCGCGAGCTTGCCCAGCAGATCGACGAGGTCGCAAGCAAAATCGCCGACGTCACCGGCCATGTTGCCGTGACCGTCGTGGGCGGCGTGAGCTACAAGCCGCAGACCGCGGCACTTAAGTACGGCTGCGACATCCTGGTCGCAACGCCGGGCCGTCTGGTCGATCTGATCGAGCAGGGTGCCTGCCACCTGGGCGAGGTCAAAGTGCTGGTACTCGACGAGGCCGACCGCATGCTCGATATGGGCTTTTTGCCCGCCGTCCGCCGCATTGTGCGCGAGACGCCGGCCGAGCGCCAGACGCTGCTGTTCTCGGCGACCCTCGACGAGGAGGCCGTGGGCGAGATCACCGATCTAGTGAGCGACCCGGCCCGCGTGGAGATCGCGCCCGCTACGTCGACCGCCGACACCGTCGACCAGTTTGTATTCCCGGTGTCCATCGAGGCCAAGAACAACCTGCTGCCCGAGTTCCTCAAGAAGGAGGGCCCGGAGCGCACTATCGTCTTCATGCGCACCAAGCACCGCGCCGACAGCTGCTGCCGTCGTCTGGAGCGTAAGGGCATCAAGGCCGCCGCGATTCACGGCAACCGCAGCCAGGCCCAGCGCGAGCGTGCCCTTTCGGCCTTCCGCGACGGCACCGTCGACGTGCTGGTGGCAACCGATGTTCTCGCCCGCGGCATCGACATTAGCGACGTGCGCTACGTCGTGAACTTTGACGTGCCGGCCGAGCCGACCGACTATATCCACCGCATTGGCCGTACGGGCCGCGCCGGCGAGCTGGGCTGGGCCATTACGTTTGTGACCGAGCAGGACGTCGATGAGTTCTACGAGATCGAGAAGCTCATGGACAAGACGGCCGATATTTACGAAGCCGGCGACCTGCATGTGGGTCCCAACCCGCCTGCGGTTGATCCCGAGCGCGACCCTGCGGCCTTTAAGGTGAAGAAGAAGACTAAGCGCGGCAAGTCCAAGAGCAAGAAGAAGCTTGAGCAGGCGCGTCGCGACGGCAAGCGCAACGGCGACGATTACGGCGATGTTGCCGGTCGTTCCAACCGCGGTCGCGACGAGCGCCGCGGCGACGGCGAGCGTCCGAGCCGTCCCAAGCGCGGCGGCAAGACCCGCGTGCGCGAGGGCGTTCAGGCTCGCGTGGACGAGGCTGTTGAGAGCGTGGCTCGCGAGGTAGCTGCCGAGGAGCGCGGCGGTGCTGGTGCCGCTGAGCAGCCTGCGCGCGGCAACCGTGCCGAGCGTCGTGCCAAGCAGTTCCAGGGCGAGGCACACCGCCGTCGTCGTGAGGACGAGGACCGCGGCGGTCGTCGTCGTGTCGAGCGCGAGGACGAGGGCCGCGGTTCGCGCGGTGGCAAGCGCGGTGCGGGCGACCGCCGGCGTTCCGGTCGTGATGACGAGCGCGGCGGCCGTGATGAGCGTCGCGGCGGCGAGGGTCGCGGTGAGCGTACTGCCCGTGGCGGTGAGTCCCGTGGCGGCAAGCGCTTTGAAGAGCGCGGTAGCCGCGGCGGCGAGCGTCGCGAGGGTGCTCGCGGCAATGGCGGCCGCGGCGGCGCTGGTCGTTCTAACGAGTCGCGTGATCGTCGTGACCCGCGTGCCAGCCGCGATCGTCGCGATGACTGGCGCAACTACGACGATACCCGCGAAGAGCGTCGCGGCGGCTATCGTGGTGGTCGTGGCGGCAACCAGGCCGGCTCCCGTGGCGGCCGTGCCGGCGGTCGCGATAACCGTGGCAGCTACGGCAACAGCCGTGGCGGCAAGCGCGGTGGCAGCTCCCGTCGCCCCGGCGACGGCGGCGGCAAGCGCAAGTAACATACGCGTCGCGCGGTAAGGCGAGATGAGTTTGGGTCCCGAGCAGACGATGCTCGGGGCCCTTTTTGGTGCAAAGAGGTCAGGTTAATCTGCACCAACGTCTTGAAGTTGCGGTGGAATACGGACTGTTTTGGCCTTTTGAGCGGCTTTTCAGTCCCTATTTCACCGCAACTCACGATTGGTGCAAACAAACCTGTCCACGATGCACCAGAGTGAGGAGTGTCCCCAAGTGCCGCATTGTGGGTAACGCGTTTTATCAAATATGGCATTTATCTGCGAAAATGTTCATTTTCACCGCTGATGGTGACATTTCATACCGCCTGCCGAACTGCGTGGAGACCTAACAACTTTTTAGGTCAGTGTTGTGCGTGTAGCAATTTCGCCCGGCCTCGCCTCCGGGCTGCCATGTGAGAGGGGATCTTATGGCTCGACTGCATGTAATGGAACGCAGCCACGCTCAGGCCGTCATGGACGACCTGCACGATGCGCTCGGACGTCGTCTGGCGGTGAGTTCGCTCGCTCCGTGTCCCGTTGAGTTTACGGCAGCGCTCGTCAACCTGTGCTCCACCCAGAGCTGCGGCAAGTGCACGCCCTGCCGCGTGGGCCTGAGCGCGCTGAGCGACCTGCTCGCCGATGTGCTCGAAGGGCGCGCCGATGAGTCCACGCTCAACCTTATTGAGCGCACGGCCCGCACCATCTACCTTTCGAGCGACTGCGCCATCGGCTACGAGGCCGGCGCCATGGCGCTCACGGCCATTCGCGGCTTCCGCGACGACTTTGAGCACCACATTCGTGAGCACTCCTGCGGCTTTGACCGCGAGGCCCGTGTCCCGTGCGTCTCAGGCTGCCCGGCGCACGTCGACATTCCCGGGTACATTTCGCTCGTTGAGGCCGGCCGCTATGCCGATGCCGTCAAGGTCATCCGCAAGAATAACCCGCTGCCGCTCGTTTGCGGCCTGGTGTGCGAGCATCCCTGCGAGATGCATTGCCGCCGTGGCATGGTCGACGACCCCATGAACATCCTCGCCCTCAAGCGTTTTGCCGTTGAGCACAGTGACCTCAACGACCACAAGCCGCATGTAGTGGACAACACCGGTAAGCGCGTCTCCGTGATCGGCGGCGGCCCGGCTGGCCTTTCCTGTGCCTACTACCTGGCCGTGATGGGCCACAAGGTGACCATTTTTGAGCAGCGCCACCACTTGGGCGGCATGCTGCGCTACGGCATCCCCAGCTATCGTCTGCCGCGCGAGCGCCTGCAGGCCGAGATCGACTGGATCTTGAGCGCCGGCATCGACGTTGAGCTCGATCACTCCGTGAACGGCGAGGAGCTCGCTCGCCTGCGCGACGAGTTCGATGCCGTCTACCTGGCCATCGGTGCCCATAGCGACAAGAAGCTCGGCCTTCCGGGTGAAGAGGCGCCCGGCGTGGAGTCGGCCGTCAAGATGCTGCGCGCCATCGGAGACGACGAGCTGCCCGACCTGAGCGGCCAGCGCGTGTGCGTCATCGGCGGCGGCAACGTGGCCATGGACGTGGCGCGCTCTGCCGTGCGCTGCGGTGCCGAAAAGGTGAGCATCGTCTACCGCCGTCGCATCTGCGATATGACGGCCCAGGACGCCGAGATTGCCGGCGCCCAGGCCGAGGGTTGCGAGGTTCTGGAGCTCACGGCGCCGCTCGCCATCGAGACGGGCGAAGATGGTCGCGTGAGCGGCCTGCGCGTGCAACCGCAGATTATCGGCGAGCCCCGCCGCGGTCGTCCGGCTCCGCGTGCCGCCGCTACGCCCGAGCGCGTCATCCCCTGCGAGCGCGTGTTTGTCGCCATTGGCCAGGACATCGATTCCAAGCCGTTTGAGGACATGGGCATCGCCTGCAAGTGGGGTTGCGTGGTCACCGACTCGGACGGTGCCGTGCCCAACTTCGATGGCCTCTTTAGCGGCGGCGACTGCCAGACCGGCCCCGCCACCGTCATCCGTGCCATCAACGCCGGCCGCGTGGCTTCGGCAAACATCGACCGCTATCTGGGCTTCGACCACAAGATCAAGCTCGACGTGGAGCTGCCGACCGTTCAGTTTAAGGGCAAGCACGAGTGCGGCCGCTGCGAGCTGGGTGAGCGCGAGGCCGGCGAGCGTATTCACGATTGGAATCTGGTCGAGCAGGGCCTTACCGAGGAGGAGGCGCGCCAGGAGGCAAGCCGCTGCCTGCGTTGCGACCACTTTGGTTTTGGCGCGTTCCGCGGAGGGAGGAACCTGGAATGGTAGAGCTCAACAACCCCACTGTCAGCGATAACACCGAAAGCGGAGCACTCAATATGGTCAAGCTCACTATCGATAATTGCGAGGTCGTGGCGCCCGAGCACACCACGATCCTGGACGCGGCCAAGTCCGTCGGCATCCAGATTCCCACCCTGTGCTACCTGCGCGATCTGAACGAGATCGGCGGCTGCCGCGTGTGCGTGGTCGAGGTTGAGGGCTGCGACCAGCTGGTTGCCGCCTGCAACAACTACGTGCTCGATGGCATGGTGGTCCACACCAACAGCCCCAAGGCCCGCGAGGCGCGCCGCACCAACGTGCAGCTGCTGCTTTCGCAGCACGATTCACGCTGCACGAGCTGTGTGCGCAGCGGTAACTGCAACCTGCAGACCATTGCCAACGACCTGGGCATTTTCTATCTGCCGTATCAAAGGCATTTGGCGGGCGAGGGCTGGGATTTCGATTTCCCCATCATCCGCGAAAACGACAAGTGCATTAAATGCATGCGCTGCATCAAGGTGTGCGAGAGCGTACGGGGCCTAGGGATTTGGGACCTGACCAACCGCGCCACGCATACCGCCGTGGGCACCCGCGGGCGCGTGCCGATCGGCAAGACCGATTGCGTCGCGTGCGGCCAGTGCATCACGCATTGCCCGACGGGCGCGCTGCGCGAGCGCGACGACACCGAGACCGTGTTTGACGCGCTCGCTAATCCCGACAAGATCGTGCTGGTGCAGATCGCGCCGGCCGTGCGTAGTGCTTGGGGCGAGGAGCTCGGCATTCCGCGCGAGGAGGCAACCGTCGAGCGTCTGGCTTGCGCGCTGCGCCGCGTAGGCTTTGAGTATGTGTTCGATACCGATTTCTCGGCCGACCTCACCATTATGGAGGAGGGCTCCGAGCTGCTCGAGCGCCTGGGCGCCGCCGCTAAGGGTGAGGGCGACAGCCGCGGCTGGCCCATGTTTACGAGCTGCTGCCCGGGCTGGGTGCGCTTTGTGAAGGCACGTTACCCCGAGTTTGTCGACAGCCTGTCCACGTCAAAGTCGCCGCAGCAGATGTTCGGCGCTATCGCCAAGACCTACTACGCCAAGGTGCTGGGCGTGGAGCCCGAGCGTCTGTTCGTGGTGTCCGTTATGCCATGCACGGCCAAGAAGGCCGAGTGTGCGCTGCCGAGCATGATGGGCGAGGGCGGCGCGCCCGACGTGGACGTTGCGCTGACGGTGCGCGAGATGGTGCGCATGATCCGCGCGAGCCACGTGAGCGTTGACACGCTGGTCGAGGAGCCGCTCGATACGCCGTTGGGCTTTGGCACGGGCGCGGGTGTGATCTTTGGCGCCACGGGCGGCGTGATGGAGGCCGCCGTGCGCTCGGCATATTACCTGGTGACGGGCAAGAACCCGGATGCCGACTTCTTCACTGACGTGCGCGGACTCGAGGGCCGGAAGGAGGCCGTGGCCGATATCGACGGTACCAAGGTGCGCGTCGCCGTGGCGCACGGGCTGGGCAACGCCGCCCGTCTGCTCGACGCGATTCGCGACGGCCGTGTGAGATATGACTTTGTTGAGGTCATGGCGTGCCCGGGCGGCTGCGTCGGTGGCGGCGGTCAGCCCATCCACGACGGCTGCGAGCTGGCGGCTGAGCGTGGCCAGGTGCTGTGGAGCCTGGATGCGAAGGCGGACATTCGTTTCTCGCACGAGAATCCCGATGTCCAGGCGTGCTACCGCGAGTTTTTGGGCGCGCCGCTCTCGCCGCTGGCCGAGGAGTTGCTGCATACCGACCATCATGCCTGGTCGATGCCTAACGAGGGGACATGCTAGCGATGCGCGCGTTTGATGTTGAGATGTCGCGCCGGGGGTTTGCCTCGGCGCTCGCCGCGGGCGCCCTGTCACTTGCGCTCGCGGGCTGTGGCGGCGGGGCTGCCGGTGCCGGGTCCGCCGCGGGCTCGGTTGCCACGGACGGCGCCGGTGCTGCCGCAGAGCCGGTCGAGGTGCACGTCGCCTCGCTCAAGGGTCCGACGTCGATCGGTCTGGTGCAGTTTATGGACCAGGCAGCCGATGGCGAGACAGACAATGAGTTCGACTTTGCGATCAACACTGCCGCCGACGAGATCGTGCCCAAGGTGATTCAGGGCGATGTCGACATTGCCTTGGTACCCGCCAACGTGGCGAGCGTTCTCTACAACAAGACCGAGGGTGCGGTACAGGTCATTGATATCAATACGCTTGGCGTGCTGAGCGTGGTGACGGGCGACGCGGACGTGACTTCGTTTGGTGACCTGGCGGGTCGTACCGTCTACATGACGGGCAAGGGCACCACACCGGAGTACGTCATGAACTATCTGCTGGAGCGCGCGGGCCTGACCGGTCAGGTGGCGCTTGAGTTTAAGAGCGAGCCCACCGAGGTGCTCTCGGCGCTGCTTGCCGATCCGTCTGCTGTGGGCGTGCTGCCCGAGCCCTTCAAGACCGCTGCCATTGCAAAGAGCGGAGGCAAGCTGTCGGCGCCGGTAAGCCTGACCGATGTGTGGGATGAGCTGGCGGGCGACACGGGCTCCCGTTTGCTGACGGGCGTAACCGTGGTGCGCCGTGCCTTTGCCGAGGAGCATCCCGAGGCCGTGGCGGAATTCTTGCGCTGCCATGCGGCGAGCGTTAAGGCCGTCAATGCGGCGCCGGCAGACTGGGCGCAGGCCGTGGTCGATGCTGGCATCGTGGACAACGCCAAGATTGCCGAGAGGGCGATTCCCGGGTGCATGCTTGTGTGCCAGACGGGCAAGGATATGAAGGCGGCACTTAGTGGGTATCTGCAGGTGCTGGCCGACGCGGACGCGAGCGCCGTGGGTGGTAAACTTCCGGCTGACGATTTCTACTACATGGAGTAGCCCGTGCGTGTGTTTGCTCGACAAATGACAGAGCGTATGAAGGCGGTGGCGGCAGCAGGTGCCGTCGCCGCCTTTTGGCTTGCCGTGTGGGTCTTCGCGGCGGCGCTGGTGGCACAGCCGCTGATTTTGCCGGGTCCGGGTGCTGTTGTGGTGGCGTTGCTGCGGCTGGTATGCGATGCCGGCACGTGGGCGATTCTGGCGGGCTCGGGTGCGCGGATTCTAGGCGGTTTGGCGCTTGCCGCGGTGTGCGGTGGTTTGCTGGCCGGAATTTCGTCGCGCTCGCAGGCGTTTGTCCGCTTGGTGGCTCCGGCGCTTTCGTTTGTTAAGGCGACGCCGGTTGCCTGCGTGGTGGTCCTGCTGCTCATTTGGCTGGGGTCGGCGCGCGTGAGCATTGCGGCGGTCTTTTTGATGGCGCTTCCGGGCGTGTATTTTTCGCTGGTCGAGGGTTTGACGCAAGCGGATAAGCCGCTGGAGCAGATGTTTCGTCTGCATGGCGTGCGGGGTTGGCGACTGTTTTGTGCCCACACCTGGCGCGAAGTCCTGCCGTTTGTGCTTTCGTGCGCCCGCGCCGTGATTGGCATGAGCTGGAAGGCCGGCGTGGCGGCGGAGCTGATCGGCATGGCGACGGGCACCGTGGGCGAGCGCATCTATCAGGCGAAGCTGCTCATCGAGACGGCTGACCTGCTGGCTTGGACCGTGTTGGTCGTGGCGGCATCGCGGGCATGCGAGCGTGTGCTGGTGTGGTTGCTGCGGGCTTCGGGGCCCGCGGCGTGGCGTGCTGCCGTGTGGGCACATGGGCGTGGTACTCGCGGGCGTTCGGGCGACCCTGCTGGCGCCGGCGCTGCGGCGGAGCTTGCGCTTGCCGTGGGCGATCGTGCGCCCTGGGCGCCGGCGCTCGACGGGCTGGTGCTCAACGTGCCTGCGGGTGGGCGTATCTGTGTGATGGGCACCTCGGGCGTGGGCAAGTCGACGCTGCTTGCGCTGGCGGCGGGGGAGTGCGCGCCGTGCTCCATGGTGTTTCAGGATGTGCGCCTGGTAGAGGGCGCCTCGGCTTTGGATAACGTGCTGGTGTGCGCCGACGCGCGCGTGGACGCCTCGAGTGCCGCGGCCCTGTTGCGCCTGCTGGTGCCGGGGGTCGATGTGCATGCCCGCGTGGCCGAGCTTTCGGGTGGACAGCGCCGTCGTGTCGAGATTGCCCGAGCCCTGCTGTGTCCGGGCGGCGCAGTGATTCTGGACGAGCCCTTTACCGGCCTAGATACCGCTGCGCGCGACGCATGCGCCGAGATCGTGCTCGACTTGCTCGACGGCCGCATGCTGTTGCTTGCTACACACGATGCCGTCGACGCTCAGGCCCTCAATATCTCGGACATCATCACGCTGTAAATACTTACTCAGCAACAAAATGATCCGTTTTCCTCCGTCCCCATGGGATCAGCTCTCTGCCGAGTTGTGGTAGAACTAGGGAACGGTTTTGAGGAGGTTGGCATGCTCAATGCGATGATTTGGGCGCTTGCCTGTTTTGGCGTCGTCGCTGCCGATATTGCCCTGAGCGTCGTTTTGTTCTCCGCCCTTGGCGTCGCATCGGTGTTCATGGGTTTTTCGATCGATGATCTCGACATCCAATTGCTTCAGGCCGTCGCGCAGACGGCGTCGTTTTTGATGGCGCTGCTATGGTGGCGTTATTTGTGGCCGCGGTCGTTTATCGCGCGCTGGCAAGGTGAGCGTCCGCTTGGCGGGGGAGTGCGTAGCGCGTGGAAGCGCATTGCCTGCGTTATCGTGATCGGCTTGGCACTGCAGGTGGTCGTTGGCTACGTGACCGACGCCGTACTGTCATTGTTGCCCGAGGTCGCGGCCGATTACAGTGAACTTGTCGAGGAAACAGGCATGGGCGACACCAGCTATCTCGCCGTCCTGACTACGGTGCTCGGCGCTCCGTTTTGCGAGGAGCTGCTGGTGCGCGGCATCATTTTTGAGTTTTCGCTCCGAGCGTTTAACCCGCAGTGCCGTTCGCTCTGGAAGCGCCGGCGCCGCGCGAACGCGCAAGACGGCGCCATGGTGCCCTGGGCGGCCCCAAGCACGTGGGGTATCGCCGCGGCAATCGTGCTGCAGGCGGCCATCTTTGGCTTTATGCATATGAACTGGGTGCAGGGCTGCTATGCGGGCGCTGCCGGCCTCATTTTTGGTTGGGTGTTCGTGACCACCGGAAAGCTCCGCTACACGATCCTGCTGCACTTTGCCTTTAATGCCGGGTCGTATCTCATGGGGCTGCTGTGGTTTGTGAACACGCCGTTCGACGTGGCAATTACGGTCGCGATCGCCGGCGTGATCCTGGTGGAGGCAATGCGCTCGCTGCGCCAAGCGTGCCAGCAGAGCGCTGTGAGCACATCTACCGCATTCCCGCACTAATTGCGGCGTCCGCCTCCGTTGGCACCCTGACGCCCCTGAGCTGCACGGTTGCGCCCGGCAGTGTTCTGCGCGCGCGACATGCCGCTGTGCCCCTTGCTGCCCTTAGGCCCCTTGCCAGCGGCGCCACCGTGGGCCTTGCCGCCCTTCTTGCCGGTGCCGTGTCCGCCGCCGGCAGACGTCTCGCCCGGGCGTGGCGGCACGGGACGGATCAGGCAATGTTTGGTGTAGCCGATCAGGTCGCGACGGCCGGCCTTCTCCAGTGCCTCACGCACCAGCTTGTAGTTCTCGGGCTTGCGGTACTGGATGAGCGCGCGTTGCATGGCCTTCTCGTGCGGGTCGCGCGCCACATAGATCGGTTTCATGGTGCGCGGGTCCACGCCGGTGTAGTACATGCACGTCGACATGGTGGACGGTGTGGGGTAGAAGTCCTGCACCTGCTCGGGCATGTAGCCCATGTCGCGCACGGCTTCGGCAAGGTCCACGGCTTCCTTCATCGTCGAGCCGGGGTGGCTCGAGATCAGATACGGCACCACGTACTGCTTGAGTCCGTACTCGCGGTTCAAGCGTTCAAATTTACGGCAGAATGCGTCGTAGACAGCTCGGCTCGGCTTGCCCATCACGGACAGTACCGCGTCGCTCACGTGCTCGGGCGCTACGCGCAGCTGGCCCGAGACATGGTGTTCCAGCAGCTCGCGTAAAAACTCGTCCGAGGCATCGGCCATGGTGTAGTCAAAACGGATGCCGCTGCGCACGAAGACCTTCTTGACGCCCGGCAGCTGGCGCAGGTCGCGCAACAGCTGCGTGTAGCCGCTTTCGTCGACCACCATGTTCTTGCATACGCTCGGCCACAGACAGCGCTTGTTCTTGCACACACCGTGCTTGAGCTGCTTGTCGCAGGCGGGGCGGCTAAAGTTGGCCGTCGGTCCACCCACGTCGTTGATGTAGCCCTTAAACTCGGGATCGCGCGTGAGCAGCTCGGCCTCGCGCATGATCGAGTCGTGGCTGCGCATCTGCAACACGCGGCCCTGGTGGAAGGTGAGCGCGCAAAACGAGCACTCGCCAAAACAGCCGCGGTTGGAGCTAATGGAAAACTTGATCTCAGCAAAGGCCGGCACGCCGCCTGCCGCGTCGTAGTCGGGATGCCAATCGCGTGCGTAGGGGAGTTCGGCAACCTCGTCCATCTCGTCGGTGGTGAGTGTTGCCGACGGCGGGTTCTGCACCACGTACACGCTGTTGGGATATGGCTCTACCAGGCGATGCCCGGTGATGGGGTCCATATTCTGCTGCTGCACGTTAAAGCTGCGGGCGTAGTTGAGCTTGTCGGCGGCAAGGTCGTCCCAGCTGGGCAGCAGGTCGTAGTCGTAGACCTCGTCGAGCGAGCTGGTGCGGTAGACGGTGCCATTGATATAGGTGATCTGATCGACGGGCAGCCCCGCGTCGAGCGCGTCGGCGATCTCAACGATCGCGTGCTCGCCCATGCCGTAGATGAGGATGTCGGCGCCCGAGTCGAGCAGCACCGAGCGCTTGAGCTTGTCCTGCCAGTAGTCGTAGTGGGCCAGGCGACGCAGGCTTGCCTCGATGCCACCGATAATGATGGGGGCGTCCTTAAACGTCTGGCGGATGAGGTTGCCGTAGACCGTGACGGCGCGATTGGGACGGCGCCCCTCCTCGCCACCGGGGGTATAGGCGTCGGTGTGGCGGCGATGCTTGGTCACCGAATAGTGGTTGACCATGGAGTCCATGTTGCCGGCACTGACGAGAAAGCCTAGGCGCGGCTCGCCGAGCACGGTGATGCTGGCGGGGTCGGTCCAGTCGGGTTGGCAGATGATGCCCACTTTGTAGCCGTGCGCGTCGAGGACGCGGCTGATGATGGCCATGCCAAAGCTGGGATGGTCCACGTAGGCGTCGCCGCAGATGTAGACAAAGTCGCACTGGTCCCAGCCGCGTGCATCCATGTCGGCTCGACTGACGGGGAGGAATTTATCGCGGCTCGGACGCCAGGGGCGGACGGGCGTCGCTTGGGAATGCTTGGTGCGGGCGACCGTGGCCTGCGCCTTGCCGCCGCGCTTTTGCTGCTGGCCCTGTTTGCCCTGCTGACTGCGCTGGTTGTTCTGAGCGTGCTGAGGCTTCTTTGCCACGATCCCTCCCGGTGTTTGTATGCTGCACGTAATTGTAACCAGTCTTTTTGGGACGGAGCTAAAAAGACTGGGGGAGTACATGGGCTGGCGGATCGGCGTGCCGATGCGGGCGCCGTTTGTTTCCAGACTGTGTATCCCCGTGTCGAAGGAGCCGTCTCGCGCGCACGCCATGTTGTCAATGGGTTACAGTATGAACGGCGGTTATGTTTCCGCCAACGCACGAGAGGGTCGTCAACAAGGAGGATGCACGACGATGCAGCGTGCCAAACAGATATCGGAGTCCATCGAACTGGGCATTATCCTGGCGCTCGCCGGCGGCTTTATGGATGTGTATTCGTACATTGGGCGCGACCATGTTTTCGCAAACGCGCAGACGGGCAACATCCTGCTTGTGGGCGTGAGCATCTCGGAGGGCAATTGGACACTTGCGGGGCGCTACTTCTTCCCTGTGGTGTCGTTTGCCGTGGGCATTATGCTTGCCGACCTGGTACACGAACGGTTTGGCAGTGTGATTCACTGGCGCCAGGTGACGGTGTTCTTTGAAGCCGTCATCTTGCTGGGCGTGAGCTTTATCCCCGGTGGCGGTTACAACCTGCTCGCCAACTGCCTCACCTCGTTTGCCTGCGGCATGCAGGTTGAGAGCTTCCGCAAGATACATGGTCACGGCATCGCCACGACCATGTGCATCGGCAACTTGCGCAACGCGCTGCAAAACGTGGACGATTACATCATCACCCACAGGCGCGGCTTTTTGGAAAACGGCCTGCTGTACTTTGGCGTGATCTTTACCTTTGTGTTTGGCGCCGTGTTGGGCAACTGGTGTATTGAGCGCATGGGCCTGCACGCCATCGTCGTGGCGAGCTTGCTGCTGTTTGTCGCGTTTGCCATCATGTTCATCGACCGCGAGCGCGACTTGCGCTTACGCTGGAAGGTTGCGGCCGAGGCTTGGAAAGAGGGCTGCCGAAAGTAACCGAATGCGGCAAAGGGGCTGTCCCTTTGCCGCACTGATCATTATTGGGGAGGGGACGGCCATCTCGGCCGCCCCTTTTTTGTAGTCTTAAGCGCTAAGGTGCATGTTTGTAATGACAAGATTTGACGTCAGCAAAGCGTGTTACTTGAGGCTATAGAATAAAAATGTCATCTTTCCAGCTATGATTATTAGTTAAGGGGATGGACATATGTCAGAGCTTTTTATTCAAAATAAGACGACGGTAATCAAGTTGATAATCAAGGCGGAGAACTGTCCTCTTTATTGCTTTGTAGAGCCTTTCTGAGCAGCTATTCTATTATTAGTCTGGATGAGCCTTGCAACAATTTAGATAATGCTTCGATATCCTTTTTGAAGGTGGTGGTTGCACAGGAGATGAAAAAGCATAATGCCATTACTGCGGATCATGGACATGGTTTCGAACAATTTGCAGACTATGTAATACAGTTCCAGGAGCCAGAAAAAACTATCCAGCTCCTGAATGTTGTTACGAACTGCTTTTTGCGATTTATTCGAGATGCTCTTCAATCCGAGCCCTAAGAAGGGCAATGGCTGTAGGTATTCCAATTGCGGCGGCTAATTCGGCTTTATCCAAAACCTGTATGCTAAAGCACGATTGTTTATCACATTGAAGGACGATAACTGAAGATAGCTTCACTTCTCGTTGGCTGAATATATCGTAATCTCCAAATAGGAAGTTACCTTTTATTGTGTAATTCGGTATGTTCGTTACGCACTTCATCTCAAGTCTGTTTAGACCATAATCGAACACCGCAACTTCCTTGTGTTCGATGATGAGCGCAACCCTGGGCATGTTGCTAAAACCACCGTCGACGACAGTGAAGAGTTTTTCATTTGCATCGTCATAAACGGTATATTTAAGACTCAATAGCTGTCCTAGTGGACCCGTGAACCCATGTCTTTTGATGTTGAGGTTGTCTCCCGCTGGGTTGATGAGAGCCAGAGTATGCGGATAAGGGTTACCTTCAATCGAGATTCGATATTCGTTTGTAGCCGTCTTGCTCGATTTAGGACCACTAGCCACCACGTGTCATCGCCTCGATCGAATTGGAACCGTCTTCTGCTTCGTGCGGAGAATTACGCTGTACGTTGCAGTAGATGCAGCTGCAATAACCGCATGGGCAATTTCTAACAAAATGAATGTATCTTTTTTATAAACGTATTGTCAAACATATATTGCTAAAACAGAAACAATTTATAGACTGAGTCGGTCGTATTCTTTGGGCGATTGCTCCTATAATCTAGCCTTCGCTGCTGTCGGGAGGGAAGGACTAGGGCTCCGTTATTCTGTTGAAACGCTTTAACAATTTTGACGTTCTCACGCGTTTTTCGTTTCAAAAGCGTTAGGATGGGACTCATAGCGTGGGGCGTAATGGGTGCCCTGCACACGATGGGAGGCTATCAATGGCTAATCGTTTCGTTCTCAATACCATCTCTTATCATGGTTCCGGCGCCATCAAGGAGATTCCCGGCGAGCTTCAGCGTCGCGGCTACAAGAAGATCTTCGTCTGCTCCGACCCCGATCTGGTCAAGTTTGGCGTTACCGCTAAGGTGACCGACGAGCTCGACGCCGCCGGCATCGCCTGGAGCCTCTACTCCGAGATCAAGCCCAACCCCACTATCCAGAACGTCAAGGACGGCGTCGAGGCCTTTAAGGCCGCCGAGGCTGACGCTATCGTGACCATCGGTGGCGGCTCCTCCATGGACACCGCTAAGGCCATCGGCATTATCATCAACAACCCCGAGTTCGCCGATGTCCGCAGCCTCGAGGGCGTTGCTCCCACTAAGAACCACGCCGTGTTCACCATCGCCGTGCCGACGACCGCCGGTACTGCCGCCGAGGTGACCATCAACTACGTCATCACCGACCCCGAGAAGGTCCGCAAGTTCGTGTGCGTCGACACCAACGACGCCCCCGAGGTCGCTGTCGTCGACCCCGACATGATGGCTTCCATGCCCGCCGGCCTGACCGCTTCCACCGGCATGGACGCTCTGACCCACGCCATCGAGGGCTACACCACCAAGGGCGCTTGGGAGCTCTCCGACATGTTCCACTTTGAGGCTATCAAGCTGATCAGCGAGAACCTGCGCGACTCTGTCGCCGAGGCCAAGTCCGGTCAGCCCGGCTCCGGCCGCGAGGGCATGGCTCTTGGCCAGTATGTCGCCGGCATGGGCTTCTCCAACGTCGGCCTGGGCATCGACCACGCCATGGCTCACACCCTGTCCGCTCACTACGATACCCCGCACGGTGTCGCCTGCGCCATGCTGCTGCCGATCGCCATGGAGTTCAACAAGCCGGTTTGCACCGAGCGCCTGGCCAAGGTTGCCGTTGCCATGGGCGTTGACACCACGGGCATGAGCACCGACGAGGCTGCCGACGCCGCTATCGCCGCCGTCAAGCAGCTTTCCGCCGACGTGAACATCCCGCACGTCTGCGAGGCCATGAAGGCTGACGAGATCGAGGTCCTGGCCAAGGACGCCATGGCCGACGCCTGCTTCCCGGGTAACCCGCGCGAGGCGACGCTCGACGACGTCATCGAGCTCTTCAAGAAGATCTGCCCGGCTGCCTAACATGGTTCGGCGGGCCCCTGCCCGTTATCGTGGCGGGCACAGTTCCGGGGAGCTCGATGGGTCATCTCGCTAGGTAAAAAGATGGTTCGCGGTGGTATTGTTGCTGTGGGTTTAATTCGATATGAAAGGGTGACTTTGGTGTCCAAGATGGATTCTACGCTCTCCTATATTACTGACCAGCTGAAGGCGCTTACCTCGATTGCTTCGCCTACCGGCTATACCCGTGCGGCGACTGATTATCTGATGGAAACGTTGCGCGATATGGGCTTTGGGCCCGAGCGCTCCAATAAAGGCAACGTGCTGGTTGAGCTTGGCGGCGAGGGTGAGCCTCTCGTGTTGGCGAGCCATGTCGATACCCTGGGCGCCATGGTGCGCTCCATTAAGGATAATGGTCGCCTGCGCCCCACGACCCTCGGCGGGCATCAGTGGTCTACGGCCGATGGCGAGAACTGCACCGTCTACACGCGTGACGGCAATGTGTACACGGGTGTGGTCCTCAATACCGAGCCTTCGGCGCACGTGACCGACGAGCCGGTCAAGACCATCGAGAAGAACATGGAAATCCTGCTCGACGAGAATGTCGACAGCAAGGACGATGTGCTCGAGCTGGGCATTCAGACGGGCGACATCATCGCTATGGATCCGCGTACCACGGTGACGGAGAGCGGCTACATTAAGAGCCGCTTCCTGGATGACAAGCTGTCGGCGTCGATTCTGCTGGGTCTGGCCCGCGCCGTTGCTGACGGCGAGGTGTCGCTTTCGCGCAAGGTGTCGCTGCTCTTCACCGTGTACGAGGAGGTCGGCCACGGCGGCGCTTTCGTGCCGGCCGACACGCGCGAGATGATCAGCGTGGACATGGGCTGCGTGGGCGACGACCTGGGCTGCACCGAGCGCATGGTGTCGATTTGCGCCAAGGATTCGGGTGGCCCCTACAATTACGATCTGGTGACCACGCTGTCCAATATCGCGCGCGAGCTGGAGCTCGATTACGCCATCGATGTGTACCCGCACTACGGCTCCGACGTCGAGGCCACGCTCTCGGCCGGCTACGACATTCGCCATGGCCTGATCGGCCCCGGCGTGTACGCGAGCCACAACTACGAGCGCAGCCACATCGACGGTGTGCGCAATACCTACGAGCTGGTTCGCGCCTACGTTCAGCGCTAGGGGAGCAGCTTGCGACTCGGCTGACCAATCGCTAAGGCCCGATTTCTCGGGCCTTTTTTCGCTTTGGGTCGTTTAGTATTATGATGTCTGTAATCTATTAACTAAACGTGTAAATTACTTAACGAGGTGATGCGGTGTATGGATACGTCTGAGTACTTGTCTATGGGTGATGCTGCCCGCCTGTTGGGCGTTACGAAAGCCCGCATATCTCAACTTGCCGCATCGGGAACGCTCGCGTTCGATATTGTGGGCGGACGGAAGATGGTTGAGTATGATTCTGCGCTCGCTTATCAAAAGGTCCGCAAACGTGGACGCCGTCCTGCGGCCGATGTGGGGCGCAAGTTTACGCTGATGTCCGCCGATTACGAGGTTGCGCGTGTTTCGTTTGATCCGACGCGCGAGTTTTCCTTCGAAATCGCCGAGGTACTCGATGCACAGAGGATGCCGTTTGGCACGTGCTCGAGCTCTTCTCCTACGGTGAATAAACGGGAGCTCAACGTGTGGTGGAGCCATCGGTCGGTGCCTGACGTCCGCCCCGGACTCGTCTCGCGCTATCGTGAACTGGGAATTTCCAGTGGTATCGAGGTTCCTGTTCAGTGCCTGGGTCTCTCGCTTTCGGATTGCTATTGGTTGCGGCCGGCAGAATGCGACGGGCTCGAATGGCGAAACCTCAATTACTTCGAGAATGATTTTGAGCGATCGGCGCCCGAAGAGCGCTCGGGTTGGCTGGAAGGTATCGGTCTTAAAAATCCCGACAACACATCCGAGGGCGAGCTCCCTAAATCGTGGATGATCCGAAACGGCATTCGCGTTTTGGCTAAAGGGTGCGGGATGGACGATCAGCGTCCCTTTAACGAGGTGGTTGCAACGGCTCTACATCGTCGCTTGCTGTCGGAGGGCGAGTTTGTTCCTTATACGGTTGAGCGGATGTTCGATGGCCCTGTGTGTCTGTGCGACGACTTTCTTGACGGCCGCGAGGAATACGTTCCGGCTGTTTACGTTAAGAACGCCCTTGGCGGCCAGCGAGGAAGCTCGACGTACGACCGGTACTGCCGCTACCTTAGCAAGCATGGTGCCGATGAGGCCGCTGTGAGAAGGTCTATGTCGCAGATGATTGTCTGCGATGCCTTTTTGGCCAACAGCGACCGCCATTGGCGAAACTTCGGCATCATCCGCAATGTCGACACCCTGGAGATAAGGCCTGCACCGCTGTTCGATAGCGGCAACTGTCTGTGGTATAACGTGCCAACTGTCGTGCTCGCAGCTGGGGAGTTTGGGTTTGCCGCTAAGCCGTTTGGGCCCAATCCTTCCGTCCAGCTGGCGCTTGCGGACTCACTCGATTGGTTCGACGCCTCGCGACTCGACGGATTTGTTGATGAAGCGATCGAGATTCTTTCGCAGAGCAAATGGGCCACGGCGGAGGGCCGGCTCGAGTCCATTCGCCGTGGCCTGGAGCGTCGCGCTATCGAGGTGAATGCCGCTGTTGAAGTGCTTCGACACGTGCGGCGATAATCCCGCGGCTATTTGATGGCTGCCGTAACGGTGCCGCCGCCCAGGACGATGTCGCCGCGGTAGACGACGACAGCCTGGCCGGGGGCGATGGCGCGCTGCGGCTCGTCAAAAGTTAGCAGCATTTGCCCGTCTTCGCCGCGCGTAAGGGTTGCTGCCTGGTCTTTCTGACGGTAGCGGTACTTGGTGCCCACGCGAATGCCGCCGGCATCCAACTCCGCCTCCATGCGTGCGTCCGGCGCGCTCCAGATCCACTCGTCGGCCGTGAGCGCTGTGGCCGTCAGGTCCTCGGCCTCGCCCAGATGCACAATGTTGTTGGCGGCATCGACGTCCGTCACATACACGGGGTGCGCCATCGCGACGCCCAGGCCCTTGCGCTGGCCTATGGTATAGCGCAGCGCGCCGCTATGGCGTCCGACCACGCTGCCGTCGCGCCACACAATGTCGCCCGGTGCAGCGGCATGTCCGCAGCGGCGCTCGATATAGCCTGCGTAGTCGCCGTCGGGAATGAAGCAGATGTCTTCGCTTTCGGCCTTCTTGGCGTTGGTAAAGCCCTGCTCGGCAGCTATGCGGCGCACATCGCGCTCTTTGTCCAGACCTGCCAGCGGAAAGATCGTGTGCGCGAGGCGCTCCTGCGTAAGCGAATACAAAAAGTAGCTTTGGTCTTTTTTGGGGTCCTCGCCGCGGTACAGCTGCCACGTGCCGTCGGGCGCCTGGCTCGTCTTGGCGTAATGGCCCGTGGCGATGTAGTCGCAGCCCATGTCCAGCGCTGCATCGAGCAGCGCGCCAAACTTAATGTGGCGGTTGCAGATAATGCACGGATTGGGCGTCAGCCCCTCCTGGTAGGCGTTCACAAAGCGCTCGATTACGTTACGGTCGAAGGTTTGCTGCAAGTCGAGCACATGGTGGGGAATGCCTATGCGCTCGGCGACGGCCTCTGCGTCGGCGATGTCGCGGTCGACCTTACTCATGCCCGTGGCGGGGTCGGGTGCGGAGCAGGTGAGGCGCATGGTGGCGCCGACACATTCGTAGCCCTGGCTTTTGAGCAGATACGCGGTCACGCTGGAATCGACGCCGCCGCTCATGGCGACGAGCACGCGCTTGTTGTGCATGAGGAGGTTCTCCTTGGTGGCATGTGGCCAAAAAAGAAAAGCGGCGCGGGAGGCTGGTTCCGCGCCGCAGACATTGTAGCAAGTTCGGACGTCTCGTGGGGCATCCTGTTGGGATGAGCTCAGGCTGCCAGAAGAGAGGGGAGACCGGCGTGCCTTGGACTCGTTCTAAGAACGAGAAGCTCTAGTCCTGGAAGAGCGCCGTGGACAGGTAGCGCTCGCCGGTGTCGGCGAGCAGCGCCACGATGGTCTTGCCTTCGTTCTCGGGGCGCTTGGCCAGCTGCAGAGCGGCCCAGACGGCGGCGCCGGACGAAATGCCCACGAGCACGCCTTCCTTGTGGCCCACGGCGCGGCCGGTGGCAAAGGCATCGTCGTTCTCGACGGGGATGATCTCGTCATAGACCTGGGTATCGAGGACGTCGGGCACAAAGCCGGCGCCGATGCCCTGGATCTTGTGCGGGCCGGCCTGGCCCTTAGAGAGCACCGGGGAGGTGGCGGGCTCGACGGCGACGACCTGAATCTCGGGGTTCTGCTCCTTGAGGAACTCGCCCACGCCGGTCACGGTGCCGCCGGTGCCAACGCCGGCGACGAAGATGTCGACCTTGCCGTCGGTGTCGTCCCAGGTCTCGGGGCCGGTCGTGGCCTTGTGGATGGCGGGGTTGGCGGGGTTCACAACCTGGCCGGCGATGATGCTGTTGGGGGTCTCCTTCTGCAGCTCCTCGGCCTTGGCGATGGCGCCCTTCATGCCTTTGGAGCCGTCGGTGAGCACGAGCTGTGCGCCGTATGCCTGCATGAGCTTGCGGCGCTCGACGGACATGGTCTCGGGCATAGTGATGATCACCTTGTAGCCGCGGGCCGCCGCCACCGAGGCGATGCCGACGCCGGTGTTGCCGCTCGTGGGCTCGATGATGGTGTAGTCGCCACCGCGCACGAGCTTGCCGGCCTTCTCGGCCTCGTCAATCATGTTCTTGGCGACGCGGTCTTTGACGGACCCGGCGGGGTTGAAGTATTCCAATTTGACGAGCACACGGGCCTTGAGGTCCTCGTCGGCCTCGAAGTGGGTGAGCTCCAGAAGCGGGGTGTGGCCGATAAGCTGATCGATGGACGTGTAAACATTGCTCATGGTGAACCTCCAAAGTGTTCAAATGACTGGATACCGTGTGGTTTTACGGTGTGTGTGGCAGCGAAACCCACAAACCTTATAGGTTGTTCGTTTTGCTGTTGGCAAGCATAGTAGACAGTAAAGCCTAGTAACGCAATAGGAAATAGAAGATTATTACGAGTCGATTAACCATCTTGACGGGAATAGGTATTTTCAAAACCAATTTTTCGGCTAGAATTTCTACGAATTAAAAGACCGAAAGGCAGCTATATATATGTTGGTTTCCACAAAGGGCAGATATGCCCTACGCGTTATGGTCGACCTGGCCGAGCATCAGGCGGCCGGTCGCATCCCGCTCAAAGAGATCGCGGCGCGCCAGGGGATTTCGGAGAAGTACCTCGAGAATATTCTGGCGACGCTCGTGCGCGCCAATATGCTCTCGGGCATGCGCGGCAAGGGCGGCGGCTACGTGCTTACGCGCCCGCCCGAGCAGTACACGGTGGGCGAGATCTTGCGCCTGACCGAGGGCAGCCTGGCGCCGGTCGCCTGCCTGGATGGCGACTGCAAGGGTTGCTCGCGATCTGATGAGTGCCCCACGCTCGACGTGTGGAAGAACCTTGACAAGCTCATCAACGACTACCTCGACGGTGTGACGCTCGATCAACTTGTCGCTCCCAATGAAGGCTACGACTACGTCATCTAACCCACACCTGCCATGTGGGGACAGGGTGGAAATGGCAGATTCTCTCGCCCTTTGAGACTTGGCAAATAAGAAGGCCGCCCATTTTTGTGATGGGCGGCCTTCGTTTTGGGCTGTTGAGACGGGCGCGGCCGGAATGGCCGTTTTAGCCCTCGGCGATGCTATCGAGAATGCTGCGCATGATGGACACCAGGATGCTGCCCATAAAGGCCGATCCAAAGCTGGCGATGGAGATACCCGCGCCCAGCAGATTGACCGACAGATAGCTGGCCAGCTCGAGCATAAAGCTGTTGACTACGAGCTGAAAAATACCCAGCGTAATGATCGTGAGCGGCAGCGAGATAACCGTCAGGAACGGCTTGACGAGCGAATCGACGATGTTCAGGAACAGTCCCACGAAGGCGAAACAGACCCAGGCCTCGGCAAAACCGAAGGGCTGGATGCCGGGGACGAGGAACGTGGCAATCGCGATGGCGATCGAGGTAAAGAGCCAGTTAAGCATAAAGCGCATGGTGTGAATCCTTTCTTGCGCAGGGTGCGTCGGTGTCGCGTGAAGCGGTTTGCTGCGGCAGCTTGGACGGCCGCTCGGGTGTGCCGCCTTGTTCGGCCGCCCATTGTCTCAGATATTCGTGGAGCTTGCGTGCGCATTTGATTTCAAAACGGCGTTCGTCCTGAAAAACGCGCCGCTGGCAGAGAGTCTTGTCGCTTTAGTTTGGTGGTGTGCTACACTGCTACGGGCAAAAGCCACAGGCGTTGCCCTATTGCATAGAACGGGCGAACGATGCCCGATGTCAGTATCAACTTCGATGCCTTTTGGCGGGTTTGGCGGTGATCGATGAATATCGAGAACATGTTTGACAAGCCTGATGTCAAGCAGCTGGTCCACGCATTTAGTCTTTTGGATGACGAGAAAGATATCCAAGCGTTTTTGACCGATATCTGCACGCCGCGCGAGATCTGCGATCTTTCGCAACGTCTGCAGGTTGCGCGCTATCTGGATGAGGGCGAGCCTTATGTTGAGGTTCAGGCCCGCACCGGCGCTTCGTCCACTACGGTGAGCCGCGTTTCAAAGGCACTCAACGGCGAGTACGGCGGCTATCGCAAGATCCTCATCAAACTGGAGGATGGCGAGTAGGCCAGCGGCAACAAACGAATTGCGCAGAACCGTCCCTTCGGGGGCGGTTTTTTGATCCCTTGGAGACGGAGGAAAACGGATCACTGGGCTAGACTGACCTCCTCGGTGATCCATTTTCCTCCGTCTCCAAGGGGTCAAATCTGTTGGCGTGGGGCAAATCTGTCCGCGCGGGCGGGTAGGATGGAAGCATTGAATATTGCGAACGGTTTGAGTGGAGGACCATGCCTGTTCGAATCTATACCACCAACGCCGGCGCGGATTTGAGCGATGCCGAGGCGGCGCTGCTTGCCGACCTTATTGCCCGCCACGGGCGTGCCGTGCTGCTGGCGCCAACGTTTGCCGAGCTCGACCTGTGCCGTCATGATGCGGCGGAAGCCGGCGTTTCGCTGGGTATTGACTACAAGACGCCTACATCGTGGCTTCGCTCGCTTTGGGAGCTTTTGGGCGACGGGCGCGGTTTCGTCGACAACCTGCAGCGCCAGATGCTGTTTTCGGACATGGTAGCGCGCCTCGACGACGCCGACCTGCAGCCGCTTTCGCGCAGCCAGGGCACAGTACGCATGCTTGCGCGTATGGCCCGCGACGTGTTGCCGGGTGTGGCAGGGACAGGTGCCGAGCGTTGCTGCGACAACGTTTGCAAGCCCAAGCCCAAAAGCGACGCCGAGGCTCGCGTGTTTGAACTTTTGTGCGCCTATGCGCGCGGTTTGGACCGTCGAGATATGGTCGAGCCCTGCGAGGCGGCTGACATTATGGCCGGCGCTTTGGCCGACAACCTGCCGGGGTGCGCCCGCGCCGTTTGCGTGCGCGGCGTCACGTCATTTACGTATAGCCTGCTCGAGCTGCTGCCCGCCGTGGCAAACAACGGGGGAGAGGTTGTCGTGCTGCTCGCCCGCGAGCAAGCGGCGATGCGTGAGGAGCTGGCCACGGCATTTGATGTCCGCGGTGTGCTGTTTGAGATCGCGCCGCTGGGGGAGGGTGCCGCCGCGCGCCAGACTGCCTCCAAGTCCGCTGCTCAGCCTGCCTTTATTGAGGTCGCCGGCCCCCATGCCCGTGCCCATGCTTATGCGGACGTCATCGATAAGTTGGTGAAAGCGCACAAGGAGTCCAAGGACGATAAAGCTGCTGCAACACCCGCCGACCCCGTACGCGTGCTCGTTGTTTCTGCCCGGGCACCCCAGCTGTTCGGCGAGCTTGCCGCTCGTTTGGCGGCGCGCCACGTTGCTGCCGAGACGGCCGAGTTCACGGCGTTTTCCCAATCCATTGCGGGCAGGCAGTTCACGGCGCTCGCCAACCTGATCGAGCGTATGAAGGCCGCCGACGAAGGGGCAGCTTCTAAGACTGAGTGGTGGCCCGCTCCGGAGCTTACCGACTGGATTTACAGCCCGCTTTCGGGTGCCGACGCCGCCAGCGCGCGCACGTTCGACAAGAATATGCGACTGTCGCGCAGCAAGACCACTGCGGGCGTCAAGAGCCTGCTGCAGAGCGTGCAGGGCCAGGTGAGGGGCGCGCGTAAAGCGGCGAGCGACGAGAACTGGTTTAAGAACGTGCCGTGCGTGATCTCGGACGTGTTCCAGGCGCTGTGGCGCGACAAACCCGTGACGGCGCTCAAGGCCATGCTTGCCGTTGCCGAGGCACTGCCCGATCGCGCACTTGGCGGTCTCGACGGTCAGGCCCGTCGCCAGGCGGAGGTGGCCCTGCTGCGCCACGTCATCGACATCCTTATGAATGGCGCCCGTGCGCTCGACGTGTCGCAGGCCGCGACCGTGCCCGTGCTCGATGACATTCGAACCAAGGTGGACAAGCGTAGCGCCGCCTACGATTACGAGACCTACGAGGTTGACCGTGCGCCACGCGCCCAGGTTCGCTTTGCTTCGCTTGCCGATGCGGCGGCTCTGCGCCCCGGCAGCTGCGATGCCGTGCTGTTTGCCGACGTCGACCTGGACAGTTATCCGCTCTCACATGAGGAGGGCCCGCTGGCAACGCTGACGGCAGAGTTAGATCGCAGCGGTGTGACGCTTGAGCCTGCCGCCTTGTTGCGCGTGCGCTTTGGCCGCGCGATGCAGGCCGCGCGCGGTCCGGTTGCGCTTGCCCGCGTGACGCACGATCGCCAGGCGCGCGAGTGCTACCCGGCTGCCGTGTGGACCGAGTTGCGGGCGCATGCCGAGGCCGCTAACGATGCTAAGGCCGCTGACGCCGACAAGGCCGCTGACGACGCTAAGGCCGTTGGCGCCGACAAGGCGAAGTGCGTGGGTGAGGGCGATATCGTAAGGGACTTCGATCCCGCGGCAGGCGAAGGTCTTAGGCGCGAGCGCGTGACCTGCGAAGCTCCTCAGCATCTGAGCGATGAAGCCATTCCGTATCTGGTCCTGCGCCGTCGCGATGGCGAGGGCGAGGATGCGCCGCTGGTGCTGCGCCTGACGTCTGCCTCGCAGATCGAGGCCTATTCGACCTGCCCGCTGTGCTGGTTCGTCTCGTATCGCGTCAAACCCCAGTCGATCGACGCCGGCTTTGGCAACATGGAGAAGGGCAACTTTGTCCATGACGTGCTGGAGCACTTGCATGCCCGTCTGCCCCAGGAGGGCATGGAGCGCGTGACGCCCGAGAACCTGCCACGTGCTCAGGAGCTGCTGCACGAGGTCTTTGCCGAGACCCTGGCCGAGCACGCCGGCAAGCGCGGTACCGAGGGCCCGCTGGTGCCGCTCTCTCCAGTGGAGGAGCGCCAAGTGGCCGAGATTTTGCCGCAGCTGGAGGGCGTGCTTGCCTATGAAGCCGAGGCGCTGACTCCTTTTGCTCCGTGCTACCTGGAGTTTGCCTTTAACGACCTTAAAGTTGAGTATGCCGGTTGGCCGCTTGGCGGGCGCATCGACCGCGTGGACGTGGATGCCGAGAATCGCGCCGTGGTAATCGACTATAAGCATCGTTCGGGTGTCGAGGAGTTTAAGCTCGCCGACCCCACGGTGCGCGACGAGGAGTCGGGCGAGGCCCCCATCGACGACCCGCGCTGGCTGCCGCCCCATACCCAGACACTCATCTACGCGCAGGCCATGCGTCGGGCGCTGGATCTGGATACCCGCGCCGCGCTCTATTTTTCGACCAAGGGCGGCAAGCCCGCGCTGCGCGGTGCGGCGAGCGCCGAGTTGCTTGAGGAAGAGCGCGGTGACGGCCGCATCCCAGGCCTTAAGAAGGGCTTTCCCGGCGAGGGTGGCAGCATGGACTTCGACGCCCTGCTCGATCGCGTGGAGGCCGGCATCGCCGAGCGCCTGCACGAGCTCGAGGCAGGCGACGTTGCCGCCGTCGACCCGACGTCGGCTCAGGCCGCGCATGCGCGCTGCTCGTATAACCACGAAGGAACGTTTGTAAGGAGGGACGTGTAGACCATGGATCTTTCGACTTTGATGCCGCAACAACTGCAAGTCGTCAAAACGCTCGACCGCCCGCTGTTTGTCTCGGCAGGTGCCGGCTCGGGCAAGACCTTTACCCTCACGCGCCGCATCGTCTACGCGCTCTCGCCCGAATCCGGTCCGTTCGTTGAGCATCTGGACCAGGTGCTCGCCATTACCTTTACCAAAGACGCCGCGGCCGAGATCCGTGACCGTGTGCGCCGCGCGCTCATCGACGAGGGCATGGACGAGGAAGCCCTGACCGTCGACGATGCGTGGATCTCGACCATTCACGGCATGTGCTCGCGTATCCTGCGCGCACATGCGTTGGAGCTGGGCATCGATCCCGAGTTCACGGTGCTTACCGATACCGACGAGCTTATGGACCAGGCTGTTGAGCATGTGCTGGCCCGCGCGACGGCGCCCGATGCCCCCCCCGAGCTCGCCGCTTCGCTTAAGGCCCTCTACGCTTGGTATCCCATGGCGGGCGAGGGTGGGCCGTTTGGCGCCGGTACCACCATTAAAGGACTGGTGCGCGACCTGCTGGAGCTATCGAGCCAGCTGCCGAGCGGCATGGACGATGTGTGCGTGGCGCGCGGCCAGGCTGACACCTCGGCGCTTGCCGACGCCTATCGCGCGGCGTTGGGTGCGAGCAAGGCCGCGACCGAAAAGGCACAGGTGGCACTCGACGCCATCGACGCGTTTGAGGCGAGCGGCAAAACCATGGAGGATGTGGCGCGACTCATGATGTCGTGCAGCATGCCTCGGGCGAGCAAGGCGTTTTCTAAGGAGCAGGTGGAGCTACTCAAGGCCGAGGCTGCCGATGCGTTTATCAATATCGTGCTGGCCTGCGGTGCCCCCGCGCTCGATGCGCTGGTGGGCCTGGCCCGTTCCGTGGAGGCTGAGTATCGCGCGCTGAAGGCCGGCCAGTCCGCGCTCGATAACAACGACCTACTGCGTATGGCGTACGAGGCGCTGCGCGACTATCCGGCTATTCGAGCGGCCTATGAGGGCCGCTTTAAGATGGTCATGATCGACGAGTTCCAGGATACCGACCAGATGCAGGTCGACCTGATCCGTTACCTGACCGGCGCGGGTGAGCGTGCGCTGTGTACCGTGGGCGATGCGCAGCAGTCGATCTACCGCTTCCGTGGTGCCGAGGTCGAGGTGTTCCGTCGCCAGGAGCGCAAGGTGGGTTCGACGACGGCGTCCGAGACGGTCGCCACGTCCGATGCCCCCGCCGGCGAGCTCGTCAAGCTTGTACGCAACTTCCGCAGCCACGACGAGGTGCTGCGCTATGTGGCGCGCGTCTTTGACGGCGACACCGGTGGTTTGATGCAGGGGTTCTTGGATCTTGAGCCGAGTGACGATCGCGAGGACAAACTCAAAGCAAAGGCTTCGCGCCGCCAGGCGCTGCTCGTTGCCGGCGGCAGCACCCAGGAGCGAACGCAGGCGAAAGCTCGTGCGATTGCGGAGCGATTCCAAGCGCTCGTTAAAGCGGGCCAGCCCCAGGGCGGTATGGTGCTGCTGCTAGGGCGCATGACCAATGCCGATGTCTACGCACAGGCGTTTCGCGACCAGGGGCTCGACTGCGTGATCGCAGGCGGCTCGGTCTTTGCCCAGGCAGCCGAGGTGCAGACGGTGCGTGCCCTGGTCTGCGCGCTCGCCAATCCGGCCGATACGGCGCAGGGCCTTATGCCACTGCTCGCCTCGCCGATGTTTGCGCTCGGCGCCCAGGAGTTCCTGGCGCTGGCGACCAAGCTGGACGACCAGACGGGGGAGACCTCGCGCCGCAACATCGACGTGGGCATCATGAGCGATTCCGATGTGCCGGGTTTGCAAGACTTGCCGCTCGTGACGCGCGCCCGCGAGGTGCTGCGGTATGCGCTTCGTCGCGTGGGGCGCGATTCGTTCGCCGCCATCGCGCGCGATACTGTCAACGCTTCCGGCTGGTTTGTGCGTCTGGCACAGCGTGGTCCCGAGGGCAAGGCCATTGCCGCCAACGTGCTTAAGGCGCTCGATGCCGTGGCCGAGGCGGAGGCCGAGTTCGGTAACTCGCCGCGTTCCATTGCGCTTGCCTTCGACCGCTTCTTGGCGGGCAAGGAGGCCCCAGGCGCCCTCAACGAGGAGGGCGACGGCGCGGTGCGCATCATGACGGTGCATGCCTCCAAGGGCCTGGAGTATCCGGTCGTGGCGGTTGCGGAGTGCTTTGGCGTGCGTAAGTCCTCGGGTGCGGCTCAGATGGGGCGTGTCGAGGGTGGAGCGCAGGTCGTGGCGCTGCCGGCACGCTTCGACGGCGTTAAGCTCGCCGACGGAACCTTTGTGAAGGGCGACGACGTTAAAAAGCAGTTTGAGCATGCGTTTAAGGGCAAGGGCACGTCGCTGTGGCTGCCGCCGAAGCTCATGGAGGACGTCTGTGCGACGGGCTCTCCCGCCGAGGCATTTGCTCGCCTGCGCAACGACGACCTGCAGCTTTCGCTCGAGGAGCGGGCTCGCTTGCTCTATGTCGCCATGACGCGAGCGCGCGAGCTGGTCATTCTGGCGATGGATGTCGGCGTGAGCTGCGGCAAGGTGACGGCGCCGACCTTCGATGTCGAGACGGATCTGACCTACGACGTGCTGCGCCGCATCCTGCCGACCGACAGCCTGGACATGCCGCAGCTCGATAGCGACCGTTTGGTGTTCGACAACTCCAAGCCGGGCGACTACGAGCTCATCTCGCTGGCGGACTTTACGTTTGGCGAGCAGACGTTTGAGGTCAACGCTTCGCTGGATGTCGAGGGCAGGCTTGTCCGCGGCGATGCGGAGCCGGAGGGTGCCGGTGCGGATGCCCACGCCGCTGTTCCCGGTCCTGCCGACCCCGAGCCCGATGCGTTTGAGCTCGTGTATCCCCAGGCGGTGGGCGTGCGCATGGGCACCTGCCCGTATCTGGCGCGCGATTCGTACAGCTACTCGTCAATTGCCGCGGCGCTGCATGCCGAGTCCGAGGACCGAGCCGCCGAGGCGCATGTGCCCATGGACGAGGCTGGCGATGATGCGGAGTCGGATGGTTCCGAGATGACGGATGCAGACGTGGCCGCCGTTGAGCCCGCCGGCAACCCCATGGCGCTGGGCTCGGCGTTCCATGCCGCCTGCCAGTGGCTGATCGAGATGGGTGCCAATGAGCTGCCCGCCGAGCGTGCCGACGCCCTGGCTCGCCTGTGGCGCCTAACGCCGGAGCAGCGCGAACGCTTCGACGTTGCCCTGGACCGCTGGCTCAAGTCGGCGGTCCGTGCCGAGCTGCTTGCCTGGCCGTGCGTTCGCGCCGAGGTGCCGTTCTTTTCGCTGGGCTGCGAGGACGAGGACATCGCCCGCTACGGCGCATATGCCGAGGGCGCTATCGATGCCTTGGCAACCGACCCGGCCGATCCGTCGCACGCGCTGGTCATCGACTACAAGACGGGCGGCACACCGGACGAGACGCCGGAACAGCTGCAGGAGAAGCACGCCCTGCAGGCGCGCGTCTACGCTGATGTTTTGCACAAGGCGGGCTTTGAGGCCGTGACCGTCAAGTTCGTCCGCGTGGAGCAAGTCGACCTCGCCAACCCGTGCGAGCCTCAGGTGGTCACCTACAGCCGCTAGCCCTCAATAACTTGCGGTGGAATACGGACTGTTTTGGCCAAAAAAGCCGCCAAACAGTCCGCATTTCACCGCAACGCATGGGAGAGCCTGGGGCGGTACAATGGCTCGAACGGTTCAAACGAATAAGGAGCCATCATGCAGCTCACCAAAACGCTTAAGGTGACGCCGGAGGAGCTTTTTGACGCTCTGGCGGGGTCCATCATGCAGGATAGCGAGAACGCCACGGGCAAGCGTCCCAGCCGCAACAAGCTCAACGGCTATAAGTACGAGAAGCGCGCCCAGTCCGCAAAAGGCAAGGCCAAGGGCATGGCGATCAAGGTTAAAATCAAGCACTTTGACTACCCGTGTCTCTATGAGGTCCGTTTTCAGTATGCGGCGGGCATCAATACTATGCGCTATGAGGCTGCACCTGCTGGCGATGGTGTCTGCGAGCTCACCTATACCGAGGATTTTCAGGGTGTGGGTGGCAACACGTCTGGCACGCGCGGCAAGCTCGGCCTCTTCTTCTATGAGCGCAAGCTCAAGAGCCACGCCAACCAGACGATTGATCAAATCGTCAAATATATCGAGGGTGAGCGCCGCGTAAAGGCTAATCCCGCCTTCGCCGATGATACTGCCGAAAACGCTTCGGATGTATTCCATTGATACCCTGTGCAAAAGTTTTACCGCTCTTCACATCAACTGTGAACACTTCAGGCTTCGAGTCAGTAGCGAGCGGCCCGACAAAAGTAGTTGATGGAAGTGCCAAATGAATAAGAATGCCGCTACGCAACTGCACATCTATTCCGCCTTTTTCGTTCTCGCGGGATTTGTTTTAAATCGGGGAGTGTTTCTACTTTTCCTTGCGGAGAAAGGAATGTCTGTCACGGAAATCGCGCTTTATCAAGCCCTGTTTAACATTACAACGGTCGTCCTCGAGCTGCCAACAGGGCTGATAGGCGATTTCTTTGGAAAGAAGTTTTCGATTCAAGTGGGCGTGCTGCTGCTTTTCTTCCATACGGCTGGCATGCTGTTGCTCTCAGGTCCCTTTCTTGTCGTGCTTTCCCTTGTTGAGGCACTCGCCTACTCCCTTCAATCGGGATCCGAACAAGCACTTTTATATGAAATTGCCCGGAATGCCGGTCAAGGAGAGCGTTTCCTCACCATCAACGCTCGGCTGCTTGCCGCGCAATCAATCGCTACGGGAATGGCGATTGTGCTCGGATCTTTCATTGCCCAAGTATCTTGGAGCGCCCTCTACGTATGTGTCTCCGTTTTCTATCTCCTGCAGCTTTTCCTTCTGTATCCCATTGAGAGGACGGAAGCGACCCGTTCTGAAAGCTCTGAAAAGGGAAGGTTTGACGCGGCCAAGATGTTCAGACGCGAAACCTGGCGTGTTGGAAAATCCGCTTTTGCGGTATTGCTTCTTCTAATCGGCACAAGCATGCTCGATGGATTCTATGGGAGTTATTACAACTTGAATCAGTTGGTATTCGACGCATTTGATGCTCCCGTCTCCATAATAGGAATCTTTTTCGGTGCATCCTATGCAGTAAATGCGACGGCCTACATTGCAGCAGATTTCTTCTCATTGCGTTTCGGGAAAAGAAATACCATGCTCGGCTCGATGCTAATCGAGGCTGGCCTTTTCATGATTCTTCCGTGGTTCGCTTCAAATCCGCTGTGTTTGTTTGGCCTTAGCATGGTGCTTTGTTTTCTCCCAGAAGTGGTGTACATCACTTCGGAAAACTTAATCCAAGACGCGATAGCGGACGATCTCCGCGTGACGATCCTTTCCGTCGCGTCTCTGGTAAGGGCTCTCTTTTCTGCAGTGTTTTTCTCCATATTTGGACATGTGTTGGGGTTATATCCCATTCAGATAGCGCTCGGTATTATTGGTGCAATCGCGATAGCAATTACCGCCGTTGTTTCATTAAAAATGGTTGGAATACAGGTCTCCAAGAATTGATATATCGATTGACGAGCTATCCGAAGCGTCGAGCCTTCTTGATGGACATGACTATTCGTCACAAATCATTCCGCGCATCGCCGGGGTTCCAGTAATACTCGATATATCTGGATGCCCTCATTCCCCTTTTTGAAGGTCCCAAATTGACTACCCGTGTTGGTTTGGCTAGGTTCGGGTGCTATCCGCGCCGTGCGGTAAAATCGTTCAGTCAGAACACGAACCCGCATCGGAGCTCATCACATGGCATTCGTCCATCTGCACAATCACACTGTTTTCTCGATGCTCGACGGCGCAACCCGTATCCAGGATATGGTCAACCGTGCCGTTGAGCTTGGCATGCCCGCCGTGGCCATTACCGACCACGGCTACATGTATGGCGTGCCTGACCTGGCGCTGGCCTGCGACGCCGTCAACCACAACACGCCCGAGTACAAAACCTGGAGCCACGACAAGGCCTTCTTGGAAAAGGACCGCCGCGACGAGCTGGTGGAGCCCGATCCCGGGGAAAACCCGCGCGAGCATGCCCAGTATGTGAAGGACATGGCCATGTGGGACGAGAAGGGCAACATCGACGAGCTCAAGCCGCCTCTGGTCATCAAGCCCATCTTTGGCTGCGAGGTTTACTTTACGCCGGATGAGACGCTCGCCCGCGACCACAAGCCCGAGCTCTACCACATGATCCTTCTGGCCAAGGACCAGGAGGGCTACGTCAACCTGATGCAGACGGTCTCTGAGGCCGCCGTGCAAGGTTTTTACTATAAGCCCCGCGTGACGCTCGACAACCTGCGCCGCCACGCCAAGGGCATGATCTGCACGAGTGCCTGTATCGCGGGCATCATCCCCAAGTACATCGACCGCGGTGACATGGAGGGCGCCATCAAGTGGGCCGAGACCTTCCGCGACACCTTCGACCCCGGCGACTTTTATATCGAGATCCAGGAACACGGCATTACCACCGATAACGGCCTGACCGACGAGCAGATGGACCGCACGCTCATCGATATCGCCAAGCAGGTGGGCGTCAAGGTTATCGCCACCAACGACTTCCACTACCTGCGCCGCGAGGACGCGCCCGTGCAGGACGTCATCATGTGCATCGGCATGAACGCCAAGGTCGACGACCCCAACCGCATGCGCATGACCGGCTCGGAGTTTTACATGAAGACCGAGGAGGAGATGCGGGCGATGTTCCCGTATTGCCCCGAGGCCTGCGACAACACGCTCGAGATCGCCGACAAGTGCTATGTTGAGCTGGACTGGGACTCCATCATCCTGCCGCGCTTCCCGCTGCTCGATCCCGGCGAGACGCACGAGAGCCAGTTCCGCCGCGAGTGCGAGAAGGGCCTGCGCCAGCACTATGGTGACGACTGGGCCACGCGCGAGATCGGCGGCGTCAACATCAAAGAGCGCTTTGAGTACGAATACAAGGTCATCTGCGACAAGGGCTTTGCCGCCTACTTTTTGATCGTTGCCGAGTACGTGCAATGGGCCAAGGACAACGGCATCGGCGTCGGCCCCGGCCGTGGTTCTGCCGCCGGCGCTATCGTCGCCTACGCCATGAACATCACCGCGTTCGACCCGCTCGAGAACGGCCTGATGTTTGAGAGGTTCCTCTCCCCGCAGCGTACCGAGATGCCCGATATCGATATGGACTTCGACGATGAGCGGCGCCTCGAGGTCGTGGAGCACGTTCGCCAGCTCTACGGCCCCGAGAAGGTCACCCACGTCATCACCTACTCGACCATCAAGGCCAAGCAGGCCATCAATGATGCCGCGCGCGTCCTGGACTACCCGGTCTACATGGGCCAGCGCCTGTCCAAGATGGTCTCGAGCGACCCCAAGGTCAAGCTCAAGCAGGTGCTCGACAAACAACCCGGCAAAGAAGATCTGTTTAACCCCGATTTTGCCGAGGCCTATAAAAAGGACGACGACGCTCGCCGCATCATCGACACGGCGCTCTCGATCGAGGGCCTCACCCGTGGCGAGGGCGTGCACGCGTGCGCCGTTCTGATCTGTCGTGACCCCGTCAACGAACACGTGCCCACCAAGCTCGACACCAAGGGCGGCGTCGAGATTACCCAGTACGAGGGCCATACCGTTGCCGACATGGGCTTGCTCAAGATGGACTTCTTGGGCCTGCGCACGCTGACGGTTATCTCCAAGGCCAAGGCAAACATCAAAAAGAACTTCGGCATCGACATCAAAGAGGAAGAGATCCCCTTTGACGATCCCGAGATCTTTAAGCTCATGGGCTCCGGTCATACCGCCGGCGTCTTCCAGGTCGAGTCCGCCGGCATGACGGCCACGATCAAGAACATGAAGCCCACCGAGTACAAGCACGTCGTGGCATTGATCGCCCTGTACCGCCCGGGCCCGCTGGGCGCCGGCATGGTCTCGTCCTACATCAACCGTATGAACGGCAAGGAGCCGGCCGTCTCCTACGACGACCGTCTGGACGACATCCTGGGTGAAACCTACGGCACCATGGTCTACCAGGAGCAGGTTATGCTCATCTCCGTCGAGATGTGCGGCTTCTCCAAGGGCGAATCGGACTCGCGTATCCGTAAGCCCGTGGCTAAGAAAAAGATTAAGCTGCTCACGTCGACGGTGCTCCACTGGGAGGATGGCTCGGACGAGACCACCTACGACCACTGGATGAACGGCGCTATCAAGAACAACTACACGCGCGAGGTCGCCCAGAAGATTTGGGACGATGTTCTCGAGTTCGCGTCCTACGCCTTCAACAAGTCGCACTCCGCCGGCTACGCCATCCTGGTTATGCAGACGGCATGGCTCAAGGCGCACTATCCGCACGAGTACATGGCGGCCGTTCTGACGTCCTACACGGGCAAGACCGACAAGATCGTGCACTACGTCTCGGCATGCCGTCACGACGGCATCCCCGTGCTTTCGCCAGATGTCAACGAGTCCGGCACCGAGTTCACGGCTACCAAGGAAGGCGTGCGCTTTGGTCTGGCCGGCATCCGCGGCGTGGGCACCGGCGTGGCGCAGGCGATTATCGCCGAGCGCGAGGCGGGCGGCCCGTTTAAGACGCTGCACGACTTTGTCGAGCGCGTGGACTCGAGCCAGGCCAACCGCCGCGTGATCGAATCGCTGATCAAGGCAGGTGCCTTCGACTCCACGGGCTATCCGCGCCGCCAGATGATGCACTTTGTGGACAAGAACAACCCCGAGAACATCATCGATGCCGCGGTAAAGCGCCAGAAGGACCGCGCGAGCGGCCAGACGTCGTTCTTCGATATGTTTGGCGACGTTGAGGGCTCGGGCTTCGAGGTGAGCGTGCCCGATCCGGATGGCCAGGAATGGGACCGCCACCTTAAGCTGAGCCAGGAGAAGGAGGTTCTGGGCATCTATGTCTCGGACCACCCGCTGCGCCCGTTTGAGTATGCGCTCAGCAAAGCGCGCGACTTCTCGTTCTCGCAGATCGACACCGGCTACGAAGTTCAGAATCCTACGGGCGGCACCATCAACCAGGAGATTCCCGAGGGCAAAGCGCTGTGGTGGGCCGGCATGGTCTCGAGCGTGTCCAAGCGCGTGACCAAGAACGGCGACCCCATGGGCATCGTGCAGCTCGAGGACATGGAAGGCGAGGCCACCGTCGTCGTGTTCCCCAAGACCTATAAAGAGGCCGAGGGGTACCTGTACGGCGAGGTCGATCCCGAGACCGGTGCGCAGCTGTCCGACGCCTTTGTGCGCATCAAGGGCAAACTCGAGCGCTCGGACCGCGGCGACCAGATCATCGCGCAGGAGATTGTGCCGCTTGAGCTCAACGAGGAGAACAACAAGCCCAAGGTGTTTGAGGTCATGGTGCCCAACAGCCGCTTTAGCCAGGGCAATATGGCGCGCCTGGCCACGGTGCTCACCACCAACCCGGGCGGCGACCGCGTGGAGATCTTTATTGAGCAAGTCGACGGGCGCGTGCTGCGTGCCGAGGTGCCGGCCAAGGTCAATGCACGCTCGATTCCGCTGCTGGCAGAGGCAAAGGCCATCGTCGGCAACCAAGGCCGCGTGACGGTTATCTAGGATGCCTTTGCCGGGGTAGCTAATTTGGGACGGGGCTATTTTAGCTACCCTTTGGCTGATGGCGAATGAGTCGGGGTCGGAATACATCTCAACCGACATATGGGGGTAGCTAAAATAGCCCCGTCCCAAATTAGCTACCCCGGGTGAGATTGGAGGAAGTGATGGCGCAGGGGACGTTTGTGCAGGCGCTCCGGAAAGAGGCGGCGCTGAGCGGCACCTTTATGAAGGGGCGCTCGCTCATGCTCAACGGCGCCGTGCTGTCGTTTGAGGACTCCGGCTCGCGCTTCTCCAAAAATGTGACTATCGAGGGCACGGTGCGCGGCTCGCGCGGCGACCTGTACAAGACGCACGTGGCGCTCGACATGGACGAGCACGAGGTTATCGACTACGACTGCGATTGCCCCGCTGCCTATCGCTACCCCGGCATGTGCAAGCACGCCATCGCCACGGCGCTGGCGTACCTGGATGCCAGCGGCATTGAGCCCGTCGAGGGGCTGCGCACGCCGGTCCGCACGTTTACGGCGGCGCCCAAGCAAGCCGCGCGTCCCTCGTCCGCCGCACCAGCGGTCAACCCTAACTTTCCCTTCCCGGCGCCCGTCCCCACGAGCCCGAGCCTCATGAAGGCGCTCTCCGATCTTTCGGACGCGCGCATGGATGAGTTGGCGGGCATGCGCCGCAAGCTCGCCGGCACTGTCGACCCCGATGCCCCCAAGGCGGTGTTGGAGCCCTCGCTGGTGCCGTACTACAATCCGCTGTTTGCCGACCGATTTAGCTGGGCGCTCGAGCTTCGCATTCGCTGCGGCTCGGTGTCCTACGTGGTCAAGGACATCGACGGCATGACCGCCGCCTACGTGCGCGGCGGCACGTTCTCGTACGGCAAAAAGCTCACATTCCTCCATGCGCCCGAGGCCTTCGACGAGGTTTCGGTGCGCCTGCTCGACCTTGTTGTGGCAACGGTTGTGTATCTGAGCGACATCACAAGTTCGCGTTCGGCGTCGTACGATTTTGCACGCAGTGGCTTTGTCGCCGAGCGCCAGCTGCCGCTGTCCGAGCATGACATCGTATACATGCTGGACCTGCTGCGTGGCCGGACCATTTCCTTTGAGCCCGCCTGGTCGCGGGGAACGACGACGCATCGTTCCTACGAGGTTGCGGTTGAGTTATCGCCGGTGGGGGAGGACGAGGCCTCGGCGAAACAACCGCCGCTCCTTGCCGCCAAGATCGCGCCGGCGGCCGGTGGCAGCTACGACCTGCGCCTGCCGGCCGATACGTACTGCTTTGTCGCAGGCGACGCAGCCTATCTGGTCGACACGCACCGCGCGCGCCGCGCCGATGCAGCGTTTGCCCAGCATGCCGCACCGTTTCTGTCGCGTCTGCTGCCTTGTCGCACGCCGGTCCATATCGCCGCCGAACAGGTGGGCGAATTCTGCCGCATGGCACTGCCCGTGCTGCGCGAATACACTGGCCTCACCGCTCCCGCCGTGCTCGACACCGTGGCGCCCGAGCCGAGCTTTGCCATGGCAATCGGTGTCGATGACGGGCTTGTGACCTGCAAGATTACGGTTTCCTACGGCGACTGGTCGGCAGATCTCTTTAGCCTGGGCGCTCCGGGCAGCCCCTTCGAAGAGCAGCGCCCGGGCGTGCCGCCGCGCGACGAGATGGCAGAGTTTCGCGTTATGGATACGGCGGCCCTGTATTTCGACTTTTACGAGGGCGGCCTGGCGTTTGAGGAACGCGATGACGAGAGCCTGTTCCACTTGCTGACCGAGGGCCTGTCTGCCCTGTCCGAGCTGGGCGAGGTCATGCTCAGCGACCGCCTGCGCCAGGTCTCGGTCCGCCCTGCGCCCAAGCTTTCGGTGCGTGCAACCGTCAAGAGCAACCTGCTCGATGTCGAACTGGGCGCGAGCGGTCTTTCAGCGGCAGATCTTGCCATCTATCTGGACTCATACAAGCGCCATCAGACGTTTGCGCGCCTGACGTCCGGCGACATCGTGCGCCTGGACGAGGGTGCCCGTGCCGCGTTTGGCCTTGCCGAGGACCTGGGCGTCGATGCTGTCGACCTGCTCGACGGCGTGTCGCTTCCCGCGTCGAGCACCCTGTTTGTCGATAGCATGCTTGCACGCACGCCCGCGCTCGAAGCCGATCGCGACGCTGCGTTCCGTCGCACCGTCGAGCGCTTGGATACGCTCGGCAAGATGGACTTTACGGTGCCGGCATCTCTCAAGGCCACACTGCGCGGCTATCAGGTCGACGGCTACCAGTGGCTCGGCTCGCTCGAGCACCTGGGCCTCGGCGGTATCTTGGCCGACGATATGGGCCTGGGCAAAACACTGCAGATGATCGCGCATATCCTGGCGCGCGTGGAGGCGGGGGACACTAAGCCCACGCTTGTGGTGTGCCCTGCGTCGCTTGTGTACAACTGGACTGCCGAGCTGGAGCGCTTTGCGCCTTCGCTCGACGTGTGCGCCATCGTGGGTGCCAAGGCGCAGCGCCGCGTGCAGATAGCCGGCGCCGACGAGCATAACGTGGTCGTGACGTCGTATGACCTCATGCGCCGCGATATCGACGAGTATGCCGAGCAGGACTTTGCCCGCGTTGTGCTCGACGAGGCCCAGTACATTAAAAACCCGCTCACGCAGGTAGCGCGCGCCGCCAAGCGCCTGCCTGCCGGCGTGCGCTTTGCCTTGACGGGCACGCCCATCGAAAATCGCCTGTCTGAGCTCTGGAGCATCTTCGACTTTTTGATGCCGGGCCTGCTTGGCACACGCGAGTCGTTTGCCAAGCGCTTTGAGAGCCCCGTCGAGCATGCCGAGGGCGATAGCGCCGCTCGCCTGCAGGCGCTCGTGTCGCCGTTTGTGCTGCGCCGTGTCAAGGAAGACGTGGTTGCCGACCTGCCCGAAAAGATCGAGGACACCGTCATGGCGCAGCTCACCGGCGAGCAGCGCAAGCTCTACCTGGCCAACCAAGACCGCATCGCCCAGCAGGTGCAGCACCGTGAGGCATCCGAGTTTAAGAAAGACAAGCTCAAGGTACTCGCCGAGCTCACCAAGCTGCGCCAGATCTGCTGCGACCCGCGTCTACACTACGAGGATTACAAGGCGGGGAGCGCCAAACTCGACGCTTGCATGGAGCTCGTGCACGGTGCGCTCGACGGCGGGCACCACATTCTGCTGTTCAGCCAGTTCACGGGCATGCTCGATATCATCGGCAAGCGCCTGGCCAAGGAGGACATCGGCTTTCTTAAGCTCACGGGCACTTCGTCCAAGGAGAGCCGCGCCAAGATGGTCGCGCAGTTCCAGGCGGGCGAGGTGCCGGTGTTTCTGATCTCGCTCAAGGCGGGCGGCGTGGGCCTCAACCTGACGGCGGCCGACGTGGTCATCCACTACGACCCGTGGTGGAACGTGGCCGCGCAGGACCAGGCGACCGACCGCGCGCACCGTATTGGCCAGCAACATACCGTGACCGTGTACAAGCTCATCGCCAAGGACACGATCGAGGAGCGCATCATGCAGATGCAGGAGTCTAAGCGCGACCTGGTCAACAGCGTGCTCGGCGGCGACGGCATCTCCTCGGCGCTGTTTACCCGCGAGGACGTTCTGGCGCTGCTCGGCGGCGACGGGCGCTAACCTCGCTCGTTATGTGTTCATTTGCCATGCCGTGGATGGTTCGCCTGCCTTTGGGCATAAGAACCATCGAGAACATCGGCACATCAGCAAAGGAGAGCATCATGGCGAAATTCTTTAAGGACCCCGACGGCAAGCTCATTGCCGCCCTTGGCAACGACGTTGCAACCCCTACCGGCTGCACGGAGCTGACCGCGAACACCGAGGACGCGGCGCACGAGAAGCACGTGCCCGTCGTCGAGAGCGAGCGCGACGGTCACGTGATTCGTGCACGTGTGGGCTCGGTCGAGCATCCTATGGTGCCCGAGCACTACATCGAGTGGATCGCCCTTGAGGCCGAGGGCCGTCTGGAGGTCCATTACCTTGAACCCGGCATGAAGCCCGCGACGTTTTTTGCCGGCGGTTCCAAGACCGGTACCGTCTATGCCTATTGCAACCTGCACGGGCTGTGGTCCGCGACGTTCTAGGAGCGCGCCCCCGCTCGGGGTATCATAGCTAGCATATGCACATGCGAGCGCCGACTGCATCATGCGGCCGGCGCTTTTACTACGACAACGATGGTTTACGACGGAAAGGGCTGAGCCATGAAGCTCGCACTTGCACAGATCGATATGCGCCTGGGTGATATTGAGGGTATCTGCGGTCGCATCGAGGACCAGGCGCGCCTGGCCCACGAGCGCGGTGCGCGCGTGTTGTGCGTGCCGGCTCCGCTCTTTATGGGAGCCCTGCCCGGCGGCCTGGTGGGCGCTGCCGACTTTGAGCACGACATACTTGCCGGCTTGACCGGCGTCGCCGAGCGTATCCAAGAGCTCGATATGATCTGCATCGTGCCCGCGGCAGTTTCGTTTGAGGGCCAGCCCCTGCTCGACTACATGATGCTCAAGGACGGCCATGTGGTGCCGGCCCGTTCGAGCATCGCCCTGCAGCGCGGTGGGAACGGCGATGCCCGTTGGGTGCCGCCGGTGTTCGACGTGGACGGCGTGCGCATCGCCGTGATTTTTGACTTGGACCGCGAACTCGAGATGCTGCCGACCGGTGTTGACCTCATTGCGTATTTCCAATTCAACGCGTTTGACATGACCGACCGCGAGACTGCCGCCATTGCTGCCGTTCGCAGCGGCGCCTACCGCAAGATCGCATCCAAGCGCAGCGTGTGGTTTGCCTGCATGGCGCCGGTCGGTGCCTATGACGAGTCGGTGTATACCGGCGGTTCGTTTGTGCTCGACGACTGCGGTCGCGTGGTGGCCCAGGCGCCGTGCTTTGAGGAGAGCCTGCTGGTTCAGGAGATTCAGCGCGGCGTGATGCTCGATGCCCTGGAGGATCACGAACTGCCCGAGTTCCGTTCCGAGGAGTGGCTGTGGCAGGCGCTGGTGCTCGCCGTGCGCGACAACGCCCGAGCCCACGGTGCGTCGCGTGCTGTGGTGGCACTCGAGGGTGACTTGCCGTCGTCCCTGCTGGCGGCGCTGGCCGTCGACGCTCTGGGCCCGCGCAATGTGATTGGCCTGGTGCTGGGGCGCAACCGTATCTTTACGCCGGCGCAGGAAGAAGCCGAGGCTGCCCGCTGTGCCGCCGTCCGCGCCATCGCCGAGCGTCTGCACATTCGCACCGTCGAGCGCGATGCACCGGATGCGGCGCGCGTGCTCGATCGCGACGTGTCGGCGGGCGATGCCGAGCGCCTGCGCTCGCGCACGCTGGGCCTCATGCTGGAGGATACGGCGCTCGAGCTGGGTGCGATGGCGCTGAGCCCGCTGTCCAAAACCGAGTACGCGCTGGCGGCGCCGGCGCTTTGCGGCGGCTACCAGGGCGACTTTGCGCCCTTTGGCGATGTGTACCTGTCGACGCTTGAGTTTGTGGCGCGTGTGCGCAACCGCACGTCTGCCGTGGTGCCCCAAGAGCTCGTGACGCTCAACGCGGTGGAAGATTGTATGGAGCGCGTGCTTGCGCAGGCGCTCTCGACGCTCGACGGCCCGGTTGATATGCTCGACCGCGCGGCACAGCTGCTCGGCGGGCTTGAGCCGGGTGAGGTCGATGGCGCGCTCGAGGCGCACGTGGACCGCAATCGATCTTTCGACGACATCCCAATGGCCGCCGGCAAGCCCGAGGCTTGCTCGCTGCTGCTGATGCTCGTTCGACAGGGTGAGGCTTCCCGTCGCATGCTGCCGACGACGCCGATCGTCTCGGCCCGTTCGTTTGCCGAGCGTGCCTGGCCGTATATGCTCGCGTGGTCCGACCTGGGGCTTAACGGCAAGGAGCGTATGACGGTCGATTCGCTGGCGCGCGCCGAGGTGCGCCGCTTTGCCGACGAGGATACGAGCGAGCGCGTGCGAAACGAGATGATGGGCGTGCTGGGCGAGCTTCTGGGTATTTCGCCCGAGCAAATGGAGGAGCTGCGCTCTGAGGACGGTCAGCGTCGTTTGCACGAGGGAATGAAAAAGTTTGAGGGCGAGGTTCAGGACGCCATCGATAAGATGATGGGCGGTCAGGGCGGCTCGCAAGGTAGTCCCCAGGGTGGCCCGATGCCGCATCCGCCGGTGGATCCCCGTCAGTTCCCGTTCTTCTCTCAGAACTAAACTGGGGATGGGATTCGCTCCCAACCCCGATACTTCAACTAAGCATCTTTGCCCCATTGTGTTATTCTAGAACAGACGTTCGTGAATGGTGCGCGGGGCCTTGCCTTGTGCTGTGCTGGTGACGAGGGGAGGTCGGCTTGGTTATCTTGGGCATCGACCCCGGTTTGGCTCATACGGGTTGGGGGATTATCGAGGAGCGGCGTGGCGAGGTTCGTTGCCGTGCCTATGGCTGCATCGAGACCAGTGCCGGAAGTCCGCTCGCGGTTCGCCTGTCGCATATCGCCCATGACCTTAAGGATGTTGTTGAGCGTTATCGACCCGACACGGCTGCTGTCGAGAGCATCTACTTTGGCGCCAACGTTCGCTCGGCCATCCCCACGGCGCATGCCCGCGGTGCTGCACTCGTCGCACTTTCGGAATGCGCGCTCGAGATTGGCGAGTACACGCCCATGCAGATCAAACAGGCTGTGGTGGGCACCGGCGCCGCGGACAAGCGGCAGGTCGCCTATATGGTACGCACGCTAACACAGCTCGACCACGACCCGCATCCCGACCATGCCGCCGATGCCCTGGCCTGCGCCATCTGCCACGTAAACCTCAGCCGCACCCGCGCCCTCACCGGTGGCGAGTTCTATCAACAGAGAGGAACCGGATACTGATGATTTCCCAGCTCCACGGAACGCTTGTCGAGTCCACGATGAGCTCTGCTGTCGTCGATGTGTCGGGCGTTGGCTTTGAACTCGGCATCTCGGGCAGCACTGCGGCCACGTTGCCGACGCCCGGCGGCGAGGTCCGTCTCTACACGCGTATGCAGGTGCGCGAGGACGCCATGACACTTTTCGGTTTTTCCTCAAAGGATGAGCGCACGATGTTCGACCGGCTCGTGTCCGTTTCGGGCGTTGGCCCGCGCCTGGCGCTCGCCGTGCTTTCCACCTATACCGTGGGGCAGCTGTATTCGCTGGTGATGGCCGAGGACGACAAGGGCATGGCCAAGGTACCCGGTGTGGGCAAAAAGACAGCTCAGCGCCTGATCCTGGAACTCAAGAGCACCTTTGCCAAGGATAAGGGCTTTGTGCCGGTCGACGCGATTCCCGGCCAGGTTGTGATGCCGGTTCCCGCCGCCGCTCCCTCGGCGATCGACGATGCCCGCGCGGCACTCCTTTCCATGGGCTTTAGCCCGCAGGAGACCGATGTTGCCCTGAGCGGGTATGATGGGCAGAATATGCGTGTCGAGGATCTGCTCGGCGCGGCGCTTAAGCGACTCGGAATGGATGCGTGATGTGGGAAGCCGATGACTCTCAGGACCTGTGGGCGACGCCCGGCAACTCGCCGGCGGCATCCATGGCGCACGGTGAGCGCATGGTGGGCTCGGAGCTGACGCCCGAGGACCTCGATGTCGACCGTACCCTGCGCCCCCAGCGCCTGGACGACTACTGCGGTCAGGAGCACATCAAACAGAGCCTGCGCGTGCTCATCGAGGCGGCGCAGAGCCGCGGCGAAACGCTCGACCACGTGATCTTCTCGGGCCCTCCGGGTCTGGGCAAGACCACGCTGGCTACGGTTATCGCCAACGAGCTGGGTACTCAGATTAAGACGACGAGCGGTCCGGCCATCGCGCGCACCGGCGACCTGGCTGCCATCCTTACCAACCTGCAACCGGGTGACGTGCTGTTTATCGACGAGATACACCGTCTCAACCGCTCGGTCGAGGAAGTGCTGTATCCCGCGATGGAGGACTTTGCGCTCGATATCGTGATCGGCAAGGGTCCGGCTGCGCGTTCGATTCGCCTGGATATCCCCAAGTTCACGCTGGTGGCGGCAACGACTCGCTCGGGCATGTTGACCGGCCCGCTACGCGACCGTTTTGGCATTTCGTATCGCCTGGATTACTACACCGTTGAGGAACTCGCCCAGATTGTGACGCGCTCGGCGACCATTCTGGGCGTGACGATCGACCATCCCAGCGCGCTCGAGATCGGCTCGCGTTCGCGCGGTACGCCGCGCCTCGCCAACCGTCTGCTCAAACGCGTGCGTGACTATGCGCAGGTGCGCGGCAACGGTCCAATTGAGCTTGATATTTGCCGTCAGGCGCTTGAGTTCTTCGAGATCGACGAGCTCGGCCTGGACTGGATGGACATTCGCATCTTGGAGACACTTGCCAAGACGTTCTCCGGCCGCGCCGTGGGTCTGACGACGCTTGCCAGCGCGGTGGGCGAGGACCCGGGTACGCTCGAGGATGTCTATGAGCCCTATCTGCTGCAGTGTGGCTTGATGATTCGTACACCGCAGGGTCGCCAGGCAACCCTGCGCACATTCGAGCATTTGGGTATTGAACCGACCCTGTAGGAATGGGCTTGTTTTAGCGCATCTGTAGGCTATCGCTGGGCATCGGGTAAACATATCGCCGTCCGTCGGTTACGGGCGTTTTACTATTGCGCGCGCGTGCTATGCTGGATTGGTCTTTTTCTCATCCGGTAACGAAAGGACCGCCCATGCCTACTGACATCGAAATCGCACGTTCTGTTACGCCGCTGCCTATTACCGAGGTGGCCAAGAACGCCGGCGTCGACGTTAAGCATCTGATTCCGTACGGCTTCGACAAGGCAAAGGTCGACTATTCCCTGCTCAACGAGCCAACTGATCACCAGGCCAAGCTTGTCCTCGTGACCGCTATCAATCCCACGCCCGCAGGCGAGGGCAAGACCACCACGACCATCGGCCTGGCCGACGGTCTGCGCCGTCGCGGCGTCAAGAGCGCCGTGGCCCTGCGCGAGCCTTCGCTCGGCCCCGTGTTTGGCGTGAAGGGCGGTGCCGCCGGCGGCGGTTGGGCCCAGGTCATCCCCATGGAGGACATCAACCTGCACTTTACCGGTGACTTCCATGCCATCGGTGCCGCCAACAACCTGCTGGCAGCCATGCTCGACAACCATATTCAGCAGGGCAACCAGCTCGGCATCGACGTTAAGCGCATCACCTGGAAGCGCGTTGTCGACATGAACGACCGTCAGCTGCGCCATGTTATCGACGGCATTGGCGGCAAGGCCCAGGGCGTGCCGCGCGAGGATGGCTTCGACATCACTGTTGCCTCCGAGGTCATGGCAATCCTGTGCCTGTCCACGAGTATCAATGACCTCAAGGAGCGCCTGGGCGAGATTGTTGTCGGCTACAGTTTTGCCGGCGAGCCCGTCCGCGCCCGCGACCTTAAGGCTCAGGGCGCCATGGCGGCCCTGCTCAAGGACGCGCTCAAACCCAACCTGGTTCAGACGCTCGAGGGCACGCCTGCGTTTGTCCACGGCGGTCCCTTCGCCAATATTGCCCACGGCTGCAACTCCATCATGGCCACCCGCATGGCCATGCGCTTTGGCGACGTCGCGATTACCGAGGCCGGTTTCGGCGCCGACCTGGGTGCCGAGAAGTTCCTCGACATCAAGTGCCGCATGACGGGCGTTCGCCCCAGCGCCGTCGTGATTGTCGCCACCGCCCGCGCGCTTAAGTACAACGGCGGTGTTGCCAAGGCCGACCTCAACGAGGAGAACCTTGAGGCCCTCAAGGCCGGCATGCCCAACCTGCTGCGTCACGTCGACAACATTCAGAATGTCTACGGTCTGCCCTGCGTGGTCGCCATCAACCGCTTCCCGACGGACACCGAGGCTGAGCTCGAGCTCATCGAGTCCGAGTGCCAGAAGCTCGGTGTCAATGTGAAGCTGTCCGAGGTTTGGGCTAAGGGCGGCGAGGGCGCGCTCGACCTGGCCGATGAGGTCATGCGCCTGATCGAGCAGCCGAGCGAGCTCAAGTTTGCTTACGAGGACGGCGCCGATGTGGCCGACGCCCTCGAGGCCGTTGCCACCAAGGTCTACCGCGCCGACGGCGTCGACTTTACGCCGGCTGCCAAGCGTCAGCTCGCCGAGCTGCGCGAGAACGGCTTTGGCAACCTGCCGGTGTGCGTGGCCAAGACGCAGTACAGCTTTAGCGACAACGCCAAGGCCCTGGGCGCTCCCGAGGGCTTCCGCATCACCGTGCGCGAGCTCAAGGTTTCCGCCGGTGCCCACTTTGTGGTCGCACTGACTGGCAGCGTTCTGACCATGCCGGGCCTGCCCAAGGTTCCCGCGGCCGAGAACATCGACGTCGACAACGACGGCAATATCACCGGCCTGTTCTAAGCCCGCCTCCCATAGCCGTTTGTCCGCCCCGTCGCGCCACCAAGGCCCGGCGGGGCTTTTTCCTTCGTCCCCAAGGGATCATTTTTTGCGGCGGCAATGTTGCGCAACAAGAATGGGGATTTCTCCCGTACGGTGTAGTTGGAAGAACTGCGCGGGCGCATTGCGGCTGCGACGAGAGACGGGAGATGCGATGTATTGCACCAAGTGCGGAGCTCAGATACCCGATGGCTCCACGTTTTGCACGAGCTGCGGGGCCCGCGTGGTTGGCGCCGAGGACCAGGCGGAGTCTGTGGCGTTTCCGGTGGAGGACGCGCCGGCTTCCGCTCCTGCGGGGCAGCACGCTCCTCAGGGTGTCTCGGCTCATATGGCGGCGCAGCCTCGTTATGAGGAGCCTATGACCGAGCCTGCCGAGGCCGCTCAGGCGTTTGTCCCGACGCCTCAGCCCAAGGAACCCAAGCACAGGGGCCGTATCGTTGCTGCCGTTATTGGCGGTGTTGTCGTTGTCGCTATCGTAGCGGCAATCGTCGTCGTGCCGCGCATCGGCTCGTCGTCCGAGGTGACTTCGGGCGGCAAGGGCTACGTTGTCTGCGCATGCGAGACCAAAGTGCTGCCCAAGAACAGCAAAGGAAAAAAGCTCAAGAGCTATACCGTCGAGCTGGCGCCCGCGAATGGCAAGGGGAAGAGCTACACCATTAAGGTCGATGGCGAGGACGGTTTTGCCATGGAGGACTTTGGCGAGCTGCCCGACCAGAAATACCAGATGACCATCACCTCGGGCAAGGGCAAAAAGAAGAGCACGGCCACCATGAAGGTCGACTATACCAAGGAAGGTTCGGACGCCCCTAAGAGCGTTGAGCTCACGCAGTCCAAGAAGGAGGCCAAAGCCTCTGCCAAGGCAGCGGTCAAGACGGCAAAAGAGCTGTTCACCGACAAAATTCTCGAGTACCAAAAGAAGTACGGCGAGGGCGAGGCTGTTGAGATTGATGATTCTTCGATGTTTGGAACACGGGGCGTTGCCTACGCTAGGCTCATCGATTTTGACGGCGATGGCCAGGACGAACTGTTGATTGAGTACTCTGACGAGCCGATTGAAAACGACAATGGCGCCACTGCTGCCAAGGTAGAGGTCTGGGCTTATCGCGATGGTGAGATCGAGAAGGTATACGAGCCCGACACTCAGGTTTACACCATGTGCGCTGGCGTCTCGCTTTACGTATACGAATACGATGGTACCTATGGATTCAAACGGTATCTGCATGATGGGGAGACAATTAATTTCAAAGAAGTCCCCGATGGCTTTAACCAATCCCATGATGGCTACGAGTGCGAATTCAACGCCTATGACGGCAAATCATTTAGCGCCATTGTTGGCCCTGCGTCGATTGACGATTCGAAGGTGAAAGACATCAATGAAGTACGTGAGTTTGACGCTGAGTTGTTCAGCAGCGAGGAAGTTGTAGCAAAAAGCATCGCAACGGTGGCCACGACGCTGGAGCAGCTGAAATCGAAGGACGATGGCAGTGCGCAGGTGGGCTACGAGGCCGTTTCTGCCACGCAGGATGTTGACTTTACGGCTGCGGTTGGCGAAGGCCCGCTGAATCCGTCCCCCGATGACACGTGCCAGATCACGGCAACGTGGACCTATCCCCAGGTGAAGGGCCAGGGCGTTGGTGTCGCCAAGTTTAACAAGGATATGGTCCAGCTCGTTGCGGATACGCTCGATGCGAGCAAGCAGGCCTCGATGGATGACGAGGACAGCCGCGTGACCATGATGTACACCGCCGAGATCGTCTCGATCGATGGCGATATTGCCTGCGTGCGCACGTTCACCGACAGCTATCAACCTCCGTATCGATCGGAACGGGTGACGAGGTCGGCGTACTACAACCTCAAGACGGGTGAACAGGTTTCGCTCGAGGACTCGCTTGCGCAGCATGGGCTCTCGTTCGATACCCTCAAGAGTGAAGCCAAGCAGGCAATTAAGACGGCAAAGCCGGATATGGACTCCGTGTCCGAAGACAACATCGACGATGACGATAACTACACCGAGGACCATTTCTACTACGACGGCAAGGGCTATATCGTTGTCCTCGATACTGGCGAGTTTGACTGCATGGCATGGGACACGCACGACTTGGTTGCGCACGCCTTCGACTCGAGCTATTCCTGCGGTCAGGATGTAACGCCCGAGCGAGCCAAGGCTACATATGTGCCCAACGAGTAGGGCAAAGCGGCAGGTAATGATCTGAACAGTCCCCGGTGACGCAAAACACAGCGCCGCCGGGGACTTTTTTGATGCAAATTGGCTCCGAAACAAGCTATCTGGGCCAGCCACGCCACGAAAAGCGCCCATCTACTACGTTTACCAGGGTTGGACCGACCATGGAGCGTTTTTTAACAATGCGGCAAGACGTTTACCTGCGGTTTTGTTAACACAGATATGGCTATGGTTGGCACCCTTGGGTTAAACGTAGTAGATGGGCGCATTTTTTGGTTCACAGCCCAAGAAGGGATCATTAGCCGCGCTGGAGGCCGAAGAGTTTGGCGTTGCGCTCGGCGACCATCATGTTGATGTCGGCGATTTCCATCTCGCCGTCAATGTAGGGCTGGTAGGTGCCATATGGATCGCCGGCTCCCAAGCTGCAGCTTCCGCAGTTGTCGCAACTGCCGTTACCGCAGCCCGCGAGCGCTAGCTTGATGATCTCCTCACGCTCGGCACGCGTCGTGTCCTTGATGAGCTTGCTTTTTGCCATAACGTTCCTCGATTCGATTGTGACCGTCGCCGCGCATGTCTTGTAGATACCGGCGGGCTTTGCCCATCATAGGCTTTTGCGCGGGTAGAATGCATGGATAACTTGATGCTTACGGGCGACGGAAAGGAAACGTTGCATGGACCAGGATAAGACGACCGTAATGGGTGGCTACGGCTCCCCGCGGACGGGCAATGGCGCCGATGAGACCCGCGTCGTGCCGAATCCCAGCTACGCCTCGCCCGATGCGACCCAGGCCTCGGCCGATCCCACGCGCGTTGTGAATTACGGAAACGCAGCGCAGGACCCGTATGGTGTCTCGTCGCAGAGTCCCTACGGCAACGCGGCGGCAGACCCTTATGATGACCTGCTGCAGAATCCCATTCCGCAGCCTCAGCAGACGACATATATGCCGCGCACGGCACAGCCGCGCTACGAGTCGCGCGACCGATATGCGCGCGAGCCGTATCGTGAGTATCCCAAGTCCATCCCTCAGTATGGCGAGGACGAGGAGAAGAAGCCTTCGCGTTCGTCGAGCGTGATCAAGAAAATTCTGATCGTGCTGGCGATCTTCTTTGCCCTGTCGGTTGTGTTTGCCATCGTGTCGGGCATGCTCAACAAACGGGGTGCCACGACTGATACCACGGCCGAGCAGACCGAGACTACCCAGTCCGGCACTGTCGACCTGAGCGATATCCCGGGTCAGTACTGGTCCAACGCCAAGAAGCTCCTCAAGTCGCGCGGGGCCGATCTTTCGAATGCCGTGATTCTGACCGACGACGGCTCGACGCCCGTTGTCGATGCCAACTGGGTGGTTACGTCTGCATACTACAACGGCGATGGCAACCTGGAGGTCCAGCTCACGCGCAAGGGCAGCTCGTCGGGTAATGCGTCCGGCGACCAGGGCGGCGCGGACAGCTCGAGCTCCAACACGCTGGAGGACCTGAGCAACAAGGCGCAGGAGCTGGGGGATACGGTCCAAGAGCTGACCGACCCGGCTCAGAACCTCGGCGATACCGCACAGAACCTGGGCGATATGGCAACGAACGCCTGGGATGCCCTGCAAAACGGCATTTCGGGCGCGCAGGGGAACTAGCGGCCGAGCGGCTAGAGCCTTAGCAGTTCAAAAAAACGGGGCGCAGGATCGCGTGACCGGGCGCGTAGGCGCGTTGGTCGGCGGTCCTGCGTCCCGTTTTGCTGTCGATCACAGCTGCTCGGCCGGCCGGTCGGGCGAGCTAAAGCCGGAGTCAAATGTGACGACGCACGAGACATCGGGCCGGCGCTCGTGCACGATGCGCGTGACGAGCTCCAGCAGCTCCTCGTCGGATATGTCAAAGCCGTCGGGACGCACCAGGTCAAACGAAACGAACCCGTCGTGCTCGTGCAGGTCGTGGATGGAGAGCGTGGGGTCGATTTGCGCTATGCCGCGCTTGACCCAGCCACGCAGGTCGTCGCCGGTGGTGGCGATGGGGTCGCAGTGTAGCGTGATGTCGATGCCCATCTGATGCTTGATGTCGTGTTCGATGGTGTCCAGGATCTCGTGATGTTCAAACGCATCGCCCTCGCCGGGCATTTCCACGTGTGCGCTGGCAAATTGCCGACCGGGACCGTAGTCGTGCACCATGAGGTCGTGCGTGCCTAGGACCTGCGGATATGACATGATCTTGTCGCGGATTGCCTGGACGAGCTTGGGGTCGGGCGCTTGCCCCAACAGCGGGCTGATGGCGTCGCGCACCAGGCCCATGCCGCTGATGCAGATGAAGATGCCTACGCCCAGGCCCGCCCAGCCGTCGAGGTCAAAGCCTGTCGTTTGCGAAATAAGCGCTGCGGCCAGGACCGAGGCCGAGGCAATGACGTCGTTTTTGGAATCCTGCGCCGTGGCGATGAGCGTCTCGGAATCGATACGGTTGCCCAGCGTGCGGTTGAATGCCGCCATCCAAAACTTGACGAGCATGGACAGGACAAGGGCTGCCATGGAGAGCGCCGAATACGCGGTGGGGGAGGGCTTGATGATCTTGGTGACCGACTCCAGGATCAGGTTGATGCCGACGGCGCAAACGAGAACGGCGACAAACAAGCCGGCGAGGTACTCGTAGCGGCCGTGGCCATAGGGGTGCCCCTCGTCGGCCGGGCGGCTGGCAAGGCGAAATCCGAGCAGGCTCACGATGTTGCTCGAGGCATCGGAGAGGTTGTTGAAGGCATCGGCGATAAGCGAGACGGAGCCCGCGAGCAGACCAGCTATGCCCTTGGCCAGGCACAGCGTGATGTTGAGGCCGATGCAGATGAGGCTTGCGGCAAAACCCGCGTTGGTGCGGCAGGAGGTATCGACCGGCTCGCTTTCGCTGCCGGGAACAAGCGTATGTACCAGCCGATTTACAAATAGCATGGCGTATCTCCTCGCATTCTTATTAAGGGGATAGTGTAGCTCGCACAGACGCAACGTGTACCGATGCTCAGAAAATGCAGCAATGGTCTGCCGGCGCTAACGGGCGCGAGGCGGAGGGGGACGACTGCCCGCGCGCCTTCGAGTTCACTGCGCCTTCCCGTCCGACCGAGTGCTCCATTTTGGGCCACATGGGTATGGGCACGCGTCGATTTGCTCGACATACTTAATGTCGACAGCCCTGTGCAAAGGAGGACGTTTCCATGGACGAGATGTTTGCCATTAAATGCCAAAACTGCGGCGGCCCCATGTATTCGCACCAGGCAAAGCGCAGCTTTGAGTGCGCCTATTGCGAAACGGTTACTCCGTGGCAAGCGGACGCCGGAGAGCCCAAGAGCGCCCTGGGTATCCGTCATACGCCGCTGACGGTGGTTGACGGGCTGCTCAAGCTCACACACGTCTCGCAGCTCGAGCGCCCAGAGGACCCGGACTGGTATTTCTTCAATTCGCACTGGCGCAATCAGTCGGTTCTGGAGCATCTGCTGTGGGAGGACCGCGGCACGGCGCAGGAGTTCCAAGAGGCGACGCATGTGAGCATTCCCTGTCCCTTCTGCGGCGCGTCCTTTGAGGGCGAGTCGACCCAACGCGTGTTTGAGTGCCCGTTCTGCGGCAATAAGATCGGCGTTGCCGACCTGCTCAAACCCGGTACGTTTAGCAAACGCCTGACCATGGGCGTGGGTGCCGAATACGTTCCCGAACAGGGCGTCCCCTGTGAGATATCGCCGCAGCAGGCACGTGCCAACGCGCTGCAGCTGGTGCGTCAGTATCCCGATGCCTTTGCCGGGCACGATGTAGAAGACGCGATCCAAAACGACATGATGCTCTTCTATTTCCCCATGGCGCTGGCGGACCTGCGCATGATGGCATCCTTCCCGGGCAAGGGCCTGAGCAAGGAGACCTTGGTGTACTACGAGGTGCTCGACTGGGCGTATCCGCGGGCAAACTACCTGGACGTTCGTCTTATGGGCATTTTGGAGCCGTGGGACTTTGCCAAGGTTGGGCCGTTTGATCCCGCTATGCAGGAAGGTGACTTCCGCGTCGTTTCTGTCGATGCGTCCACCAAGGACCAGGTGGTTATTGATAAGCTGGCGCTCGACGTTGCCGGCAACGATGCCGAGGCGGTGCTGGGGCTCAATAAAAAGAGCATCCGCGCCTGGGCGCGCAAGGCCCGCAAACATAAGGACGGCCTGGTGATGGTACCGGTCTACTTTGTCGATCGCCCGGCGTCGGATAGCCGCGACGGCGAGCAGGTGCGCATCGCCGTAAACGGCCAGACGGGTCGCGCGGCCGCGGTGGTGTTTAGCGACAAGCGCGAGACGCATGTGGTGGCACCGCTCAATCCCAACGTGATGCTGTCGAGTGAAAGCACCGTGCACGCCACGCCCATCGAGGTCAAATACGTTAAAACGCCGTTTCTATACCAGATCGTACGCCGCGGAGGCGGCGAGCAGCCGCGTCAGGTGGCAGCGGCGGCCGAGGGTTCCTACCGTGAGGAGAAGCCCAAGCGCAAGGGCTTGTTTGGCGCGATATTTGGTAAGCAGGGGAGTGGCGCTGGTTGGCGCTGTAGCGTGATGGCCGGGGATACGGGGCAGTTCGCAGGAGCGCGAGCTGCCCCGTTTTTTGTATTGCGGGGATATGACATCCGAATGGTCGTAGGGTTTCAGCTAAATGGCTATTTACTTGAGTTGATGAATGTTCAGTACCAACATTCCTTCTGCTGCAACAAGTTAACCCTCGGGTCAATTTATGACATTGCTGATGTTGTTTATGGAGCAGCGTTCAAGTCTGCCTTGTTTAACGAGGAAAAGGTAGGGTATCCCCTAATCCGCATACGTGATTTGAGTACCTTCTCTCCGCAGTATTGGACAAATGAGGCTCATCCAAAAAGGGTATTCGTACATCCTGGTGACGTTTTAGCGGGAATGGATGCCGAATTCACGCCATGTCTTTGGCAGGGTGAAATGGCTGTACTGAATCAGCGAGTTTGCCTGTTCGAGCCCGCTGCCAATTCGGGAGTTTCAAGAAGTTATTTGCTTATGGCATTGAACCCATTGTTGGCTTTCATCCAGAACTACGCCTCTGGTACTACCGTCGCGCATATGGGAAAAGGCGATTTGGAAGCGTTGAACGTGCCTATTCCTGCAAGAGGAGACCTCGAGAGGTTTAATACTATTGCGGAGCCATTGAGAGAACAGATTGTTCAGAATTCGACACAGAACCGAAAACTGGCTGCTCTTCGTGACGCTCTTCTCCCCAAACTTATGTCGGGCGAGATCGACGTCTCAAGGGTCGATTTTACGCAGCTAAATAGCCATTTACTTCACTATGTACAACGCGCCGTCCACACTGTGGCTATCGTACTCGACGAAAGGAACAGCGTGGAAACTGTCATCAATACCGTACTTTCGGAAATGCAGGGCCTTCTCGACCCACACCAGCTCAAACATCTAACCATTACGCTTAGACGGGTACTCGGACCGAAACAAACAGAGCCAGGGCAAGATCTGCTTGCGCTCTTTCTCACCGCTAAAGAGGTCGAGGGATGCTCTCCTAAAACCATTGCATACTATGAGGCAACCCTACGGCATATGAACACAGCGCTTGCTAAGCCCTATACCCAGGTTGAGAGCGACGACTTGCGCCGCTATCTCAATGATTACGAGGTGAAACGCGGTTCTAGTAAGGTCACAATCGATAATATACGTCGTATCATGTCGAGCTTCTTTTCGTGGCTTGAAGATGAGGATTACATTGTGAAAAGTCCTGTAAGGCGCATTCGTCGCGTCAAAACAGCTCAAGTAAACAAAGAGGTGCTTAGCGATGAGGAACTGGAGGTATTGCGAGACGCCTGTGAGTCCAAGCGAGATCTTGCCATCGTTGATCTACTCGCTTCGACGGGCATGCGTATTGGCGAACTTGTGCGACTCGACAGGAAGGATGTCAATCTGCACGAGCGCGAATGCCTTGTAATGGGAAAGGGAAATAAGCAGCGCCCCGTTTACTTCGATGCGCGCGCTAAGCTTCATCTTACGGAATATCTTTCGAGCCGTGCTGACAAGAGTCCTGCATTATTTGTCGCGCTCGATTCCTCAGCTCGACGTATTACGGTGGGGAGCATAGAGCTCCGTTTACGTGACCTAGGCAGAAGTGCCGGTATCAACCGCGTTCATCCGCATAAGTTTCGCCGTACGCTTGCCACCCATGCAATCGACAAGGGAATGCCCATAGAGCAGGTGCAAAAGCTGTTGGGCCATGCGAAAATAGACACAACCATGTACTACGCCATGGTTAATCAGAGCAATGTGAAAGCTTCGCACAGGAAGTATTTGGAATGAGCTGGACGCAAAAGACCTTGGGAGAGATTGTTAATCTAAAAAGGGGGTTTGACCTCCCTTCCAGCAGCAGGGTTGATGGCCCCTATCCGGTTTTCTCATCTTCGGGACAAACGGGCACGCATTCGGAAGCCGCCGTTAAGGGTCCATGCGTCGTAACTGGACGCTACGGAACTATTGGCCAAGTTTTTTTCTCTGATGCAGCTTGCTGGCCATTAAATACGTCTTTGTACTCGACAGACTTTAAGGGCAATGATCCTAAGTTCGTTTATTACCTACTCAAAACTATTCCATGGCGAGACTACTTAACTGCAAGCGCCGTGCCGGGCATAAATCGCAATCACGTTCATCTATGCCCGGTCTGTGTTCCGGATCACGAAACACAGACCGCTATTTCTGGCGTCCTGGGTTTACTGGACAATAAAATTGAACTCAACACTAAGCTAAATGGCTATTTAGCTGCGTGAGGTTAACCTCTGAAACATCAATCTCGCCCGACATGAGTTTGGGGAGAAGACTATCGCGAAAAACAGCAAGCTTTCGAGCTTCAATCTTACTCATGACATACTGATCAATAATCGGCTGCATAAGCTGAGTTTGGCTTAGAAGAATATTTTCAGGTGGAATAACAACTTCGGACTCTGCCAACGCGCTGCGTTTGATATGCCCCATTGTCGTTGCACGATCTTTGGCAAGCATAATAAATCGTGCTAAATGATGTTTGGTCCAGCCATAATAGAACCAGCTTGGATACGCAGAAGAAGTCACTTTAAATAGATGCTGATTTAGACCGGCGTTCCCGCCCGCCCAAAAATCCAGCAATAGGGTCCCGGACCAAGAGAAAATGAGGTCACCGTCGTGAACCTTAGCGCTATCGACAATGCCACTCTTGCAACGCTCGGCATCGCTTCCGCAAAAGCCTTGTCCCAGTTCGCGAATCTTCAGCACGGGTAGACCTTCATCTCCAGTGTCTGGGCGGAACTTTTGCATTGCAAGTCCGTTTTTATAGTCAGCAATGTCCAGCAAAGAAGCGGTATCCCAATCAGAACCCGCGTCGTCTATTAAACGTTGAAAGATCAAGTCAAACAGTTCTTCTAAATAGCCATTTAGCTTAGAGTTTGCTTGCTGCTTTGCATATATCGCGTCAAGT
>CAUFMB010000011.1 GCA_959026535.1 uncultured Collinsella sp.
GAGAGAGCGCTCCCGCAAACTGCCTCTTGACAACTTATAGGAGCGTCGGTTTTATGTTTCGCTATGCGGGCTGTGCCTGGCTATTGCAAAAAAGTCTACTCACTTAGGTTTGAGGGCCGTTCGCTGGTGCCAATTTGCGCTTGTTTGCCGACGCCGCGACCATCAGAAGCCCCTAGGACTCTTGCGGCAGGCGCTTCTTGCCTTTACGGGCGCGGTTTCTAAAGTTCTCGACGGCCTCTTCCATGCCCAGAGGCACATAGGCGAGCTCATCGAGGTTATCGGGCAGGTAGCAGGCTAGGCTTTGCTCCTGCGCGCGCCCCGCCGCGAGCTGTTCATCGCTGGGCTGCGCTCCAGGTGTGGCGCAAATGCCATAGACGGCGGCGCCCATCTCGCGCGTGCGGCGCTCGTACTCGGTCTCGGGATGCTCGGGATGGTCGCGGCGGACGTTGTCGCTTACCCAAAGCGTGTCGTAGCCGGCCGCGGTAAACTGCCCTAGGGCGTAGTCGCGCAATGGCTTGCTGTCGGTGCGCAGCGTGACGGTGGCGCCGGCTGCAAAGAGCGGGCGGTAGAGCATCAGATGGTCGACATGGACGAGTCGTTTTTTGGCGTACTTGGCCTTGGGCTGCGGCGTGGGAAAGTTAATGGTGATGACATCGAGCTCGCCTGCGGCAAACAGCTGCGGCAGCGATGCGGCGCCTCGGGGCAGGACGAGTGCGTTGGTCAGTTCCTGCTCGCAGATTTTCTGTGCGGCATAGGCGATGCAGATGGGCTCCTGGTCCATACCGATAAAGAGCGTGGTGGGCTCACGGCGAGCGCGCTCTACAAGGTACGTTCCCTTGCCACAGCCAAGATCCAGGTGAAGGTGTTCGAAGGGCTTGCCGTCTGCGGGCGCACAGGCCTTGCGCCAATCTCCGGCATAAGCCTCGGGGTTCGTCTCAATCGCATCGGCGTAGCGCTCCAGGCGCTCCTCGAGCACAAAGTTCTTAGGCGTGCGAACGTGGACGGCTCCCATGAGGCTCCTTGGTCATAAATATGGAACACGTAGCTGCGCGTTCCGTCAATGGGTTGAAAAAGGGTGGGCATAGTTTGCCCGAAAGATGCGGTGCGGTTCGGCGGCGAGTCGCCGATACCTACAGGCGCTTGAGAATCACATAGCGGTTGAGCTCGCCGCTGCGACCGTCAGCATGGAAACGCTCAAGCTCGCGCACGGGGACCTCGCCGCTCTTGTAGAACGTACGGACGCCGCGCACCAGGTCGGTGATCTGCTGGTCGTCAAAGTGATGGCAATAGCGATAGGCATGGCGGTCGTTTTGCCAGCCAATGAGGTGGTCGCCGGCTTCAAACTGCGCGGAATCGTAGCCCTCAAACGGCGGGGTGAGCTCGGCGCGGGCTTCGGCCCGAACGGCCTTGCGCGCCATGCGCTCGTCGTTCATAAACTCCCAAAAGCTGATGGCGATGATGCCGCCCGGGCGCGTCTGGCGCACCAGGGCGTCGAGCACGCGTACGCGGTACTCGCATGACGGCACGTGGTGCATAAAGCCAAAACAGACCGAGATGTCGGCGAGCGGGGCGTCGAAAAGCACGTCGGGTGTCTCGGCGGGGTTGAGCTTCATGAGGGCGTCGAGCACGTCGAGCTCCTGGAAGTGCAGGTTGGGAATGCGCAGGGCGTGGCCATGTGCATCGATGGCCAAATCTTGGCACGAGTCGACACCATAGAACTCAAACGGGCAACTGGCATTTGCCGAGGGGTTTGCGCCGTTGACGCCCTTGGCGGCGAGTGCGCCGCCGGCGGCAAAGTTCTCGAATCGCATATTGCCGCAGGCAAGATCGAAGACGCGGACGGGATGCTCGATGGTGGCGACGTCGAGCTGTTCGAGTGCGATGTCCATGGTGCGCACCCAGCCGGGCCACGGGGCCTGGCGCGTATCGGAAAAGGAGGCGGAGTGCTCGCGATAGAACGTATTGTTGAGCTGGATGAGCGATGAGGCGAAATCGCGGTTCACGGCGCGGAACTCCCTCCGTTGGCGGTGCGGAATAAACAGTACGACCATACTACCGTTTACGCCGCAACGGGGACAACCAAGCTACGGGTCATTGCTTTGTTTGGACACATTTCCGCAGCTCATATGCACCCGCAACCGTCGGTTGTCAAAAATCTCACTAGAATAGGTGGTATGCTTTTGGCGGTGGCGGATAGATTTTTAACTGTGCAAGGCGCCTTAAGAAGAAAAACGGTCCGGCGGCACGGCTGGCATCACATAGGAGGAACCATGAATGTAGAAACTGCGCAGCGGCTCGCCGACCTTCGTCGCAGCAAGGGTTTTAGCCAAGAAGGGCTCGCGCGAAAGCTGGGGCTGTCGCGCCAGGCGGTCAGTAAATGGGAGCGCGCGGAGAGCTCGCCCGATACCGAGAACCTGATCTCGCTCGCTAAACTCTATGGCGTGAGTTTGGACGAGCTCCTCAATCCGAGTGACGAGATCGAGGACGATATCGAGTTTGAGAACGAGGACCGCGCTCGTCAGCGCGAGGCCGAGGCGGCAGAGCGTGCTCGCACCCATGAGGCGGCGGCGCGCGCTACCGAGGCGGCAACGCAGGCGAGTGATGCTGCGGCCAAGGCGGCGCAAGCGGCAAGCTGGAGTGCGCAGGCCGCCAATGCCGCTACGGCGCAGGCGACGAGTGGCGGCGCAGTTGGTTCGACTCCGGTGAAGGGCCCGTTCCAGTCGTTCCCGTATTGGGCCGTGTGCTGGCTGCTGTTCTTTTTACTGATGTTCCTGGTTGGTGCCAGCCCCTTTCCCGCACTGATCTTCTTTACGATTCCCATCTATCACTGGGTGGCACGTGCGCTCGATGGTGATTGGGCGCGTGGGGATATCCAGGTTGGTCCGGCGCCGGCGGTCGCTAGGACTAAGGGGGAGGACGTTTTCACAGCGGTTGACGCTGACATGGCTGCCGCGACCACCGCTGAGTCGAGTGCCAAAGAAGGTGATGAATGATGAAGCTCTCGCATGAGTCTAAGAGGCGCTTGGGCATTGGCATCGGAGCGTTTGTGCTCATCATCGGGCTTGTCTTTGGCGCTTCGCGGACTTTGATTCATTTTGATGGACCGTGGGATCTCAACGATGTTGTATCCGGCTTGTCTGGTATGGACGATGCGTTTGACGAGGACGATTCCTTGAATAGCGGTAACTATTCCGCTCGGCCTCAACAGCTTTCGAGCGAAACGTTTGATGCCGACGCGTTCACATCGCTTGACTTGGACGTGACGTCGGGCACGGTCGAGGTCAAACACGTCTCCGGCGGGCCAGTGCGCGTGATTGAAAGCGGTCGCGTGGCAACGGGGACCGTTGCCTTCGATGCGGCAACCCAGAACCTGGCCGAAATCAAGGGTTCTACGCTCAAGATTCGCCAGTTCGATTGCGATGACGAGCGCGCCATTGACCGCACGGTTACCGTCGAACTGCCGCGCAAAGTTGCCGATAACATGGTGGGCATTACAGCGAATGTAGGATCGGGTGATCTGACGGTCGCGGGCATTGCGTGTCATGACCTCAACCTGACTCTGGACTCGGGAGACGTTGAGTTTACGGGCACCGTGACCGATACCCTGAATGCCGAGGTCGGTTCGGGCGATGTGACGTTCGAGCTTTACCCGGCCCCCACGAAGTCGATGGACGTGAGTGTGGGCTCGGGCGATGTGGAGATGACGGTTCCGAACTCGACGGGCTTTAAGGCGAGCCTCACCTTGGGCAGCGGCGACTTCGAGAGCGATTTCCTTCCGCTTGGCTACGACGGCGAGACCATTTTGAATCTTGAATTCGATAACGGTGACAAGTCTGCCACGTATCGTTTTGAGGTCGGTTCGGGCGACATGTCGTTTGATTCGGAGTATTGAGGCAGACGAAAGCCTAGGCGAAGATATAGACGCGCTGTTTGATGAAGGCGCCGAAGCCGAGATCGGCTCCGGCGCCTTTGCCTTTACAATGGGGGCATGGAACAGATTATCTTGAACATACTCGAGGCTCTGCGTCGCGGCGAGACCGTGGATGACAAAGCGCTCGTCAAACTGATACATGCCGAGGCGCGCCGTGAGGGTGCCGACAAACGCGATTTGGCCAAGCGCCGTCTGCTGCCGTTCTACCAGCGGGTTAAACGTGAGGAGCCGGCTCGTTGGGCTGGGTGGAATGTCGATGCCGAGTTGGAACGTCAACTGCTGCAGGTGCTGCGTATGAAGCCTCGTCGCACGGCTTCGGGCGTGGCAACCATTACCGTCATCACCAAGCCGTGGCCGTGCTCGGGCGATTGCCTGTTTTGCCCCAACGACCTGCGCATGCCCAAAAGCTATTTACATGCCGAGCCGGCGTGTGCCCGTGCAGAGCAAAACTGCTTCGATCCATATCTGCAGGTGAGCGCCCGTTTGACCGCGCTTTCGCAGATGGGTCATGCGACCGATAAGATCGAGCTTATCGTTCTTGGCGGTACCTGGAGCGACTATCCGCAAGGGTATCAGGCATGGTTTATGTCGGAGCTCTTCCGTGCACTCAATGATGATGCGGTGGCGGGCGTGGCGGCCAACCCCATGTTGGCGCGTCCGGGCATCAGTCGTGCCGAGGCGGGGCGTCTGCTCGATGACGCTCCCGCCGATGCCCTGCCGCCGGTGGTAGTAGAGCGCCGCGAGCGCTATCGGGCCGCCGGCATTGCGACAGACGAGGCCGAGCTTGCGAGCGGTGTTGCCGGCGAACAGGAACGCGTAGATGCTGCCGTGGGCGGCTATAACCGCGCGGTGCGTCGTCTGTACGGTTCCGGTACGCCGTGGGGCGAGGTTGCCGAGTGGCAAACGGCAACGATGGAGGAGCTCGAGCGTCAGCAGCGCATCAACGAGACGGCGAAGCATCGCGTGGTGGGGCTCGTTATCGAGACCCGGCCCGATGCCGTGACGCCACAGGCGCTCACGCTCATCCGCCGCCTGGGTTGCACCAAGATTCAGATGGGTATTCAGAGTCTCGACCAACATTTGCTCGATATCAACGAGCGTCGCATTTCGGTGGCGCAGATCGAGCGGGCGTTTTCGCTTGCACGCCTGTTTGGCTTTAAGATCCACGCGCATTTTATGCTCAACTTGCTGGGCGCCACACCCGAGGGGGACAAGCGCGATTACGAGCGCTTTATGACCGAAGGGGCCTTTATGCCCGACGAGGTCAAAGTCTATCCGTGTGCGCTCATCGAGGGCTCGCGTCTGGTGGGCTGCTATGAGTGCGGCGAGTGGCGCCCCTATACCGAGGAAGAGCTTCTCGACGTGCTGGCCGACGACATCGTGGTGACGCCGCCGTTCTGCCGTATCAGCCGCATGATTCGCGACTTTAGTTCCGACGACATTATGGTGGGCAACAAGAAACCCAACCTGCGTCAGCTCGTTGAGAACCGTCTTGCTGCTCGGGGTGACGGTGCGACGGTGCGCGAGATTCGCTATCGCGAGATTAGTACCGCGGGTGCCGACTTGGATGAGCTTTCTCTTGATGAGGAAGTGGCGTACGAGACGCCGGTGACGCACGAGCGCTTTTTGCAGTGGGTGACGCCGCAGGGCAAGATCGCGGGCTTTTTGCGGTTGTCGCTGCCCGACCATTCGTTTGTTGCCGCGCATGCGGACGAGTTGCCGACGATGCCGGACGAGGCGATGATTCGTGAGGTGCACGTGTATGGCATGGCGGCACGCGTGGGGGATCAAGGTCAGGCGGCTCAGCATCACGGTCTGGGGCGTCTGCTCGTGGAGCGTGCGTGTGAGATTGCCCGGGATGCGGGTTATGCACGTATCAACGTGATTAGCGCGATTGGCACACGCGAGTACTATCGCCATCTTGGATTTTATGACCATGGCTTTTATCTGCAAAAGGAGCTCTAGATGAACAAGCCGAGTGTTTCTGCCGGCGTCGTTGCCGGCGTTGCTCTGGGAGCCGCGGCGCTTGGTGCGGCCGCTGTCGCTGTTCGTGTTGCCTGTCTGCAGGTTGCGCGAACCTGCAATGGGTTGGCGCGTGTGAAGCGCGTGCACGACGAGGGCGGCGACGAAGTCCGCGTATTGGTGCAAGGCGGCGTCTACCAAAGCGCGAGTTACGTTGGCGAGCGTTGGGCTGAGCCCGTCTTTGCGTACTATCGTGCGTTTGACGACGTGTTTGAGGCCGAGGGTGCAATGCACGACGCTTATGGTCACGGCATCGACCGTATGCTCATGCTGGGTGGCGGCGGGTTTGCCTATCCCAAGTTTGCGCTGATGTCGCACGAGGGCTTGCGCATGGACGTTATCGAGTATGACGGAGAGATTACGCGCCTGGCGCGCCGTTGGTTCTACCTAGACGAGCTGGAGCGCGCGGCGGGCGATCGCCTGCGGGTGATAACCGCTGAGGCTCGCTCGTATTTGGGTGTGACGAGCGTGGGCCATCGTCGCTACGACGTGGTCGTGAGCGATTGCTTTGGCGGTGCCGAGCCCGTACGCGAGCTGGCGACGGTTGAGGCATTGCGTTTGGTGCGGGGCAGCCTAAATGTCGGTGGCGTCTACGTTGCCAATATCGTGAGTGCAAACGAGGGGAGCGATGTGACGTTCCTGCGCGACTGTGCCGCCACGGCGCTTGAGGTGTTCGACCATGCTTGGGTGGTCCCATGTGGCGATGCAGAGTTCGGCGGCGAGGAGAATTATCTGCTCATCGCCAGCGACGGCGACTACGCCTTTGCCGAAGCTGTGCCCTTCGACACCGACTTCCTCGGTACCGTCCTTCACGACAAGTAAGTCTCCCCGTCCCAAAAAAGACTGGTCTTAGGCGTGGTCGCGCCAGCTGAGGACGCGCTGCTTCATACCCTCGATGTCGAGCACGCCTTCGGCAAAGCCTTTGCGCACGAGCTCTTCGGGAACAAACTCGTCGTAGCGGTCAAAGTAAGGCACCTCGCCGGGATAGACGAGCTCGATGGGATCGAAGTCCTTCTCGGCCTCGGCGGCGAGCACCTCAAAGAACGTCTCCTCGTCGGCCTTCATCTTAAACTGCATAAAGTACGGACGTGACGGGTCGAGTCCGCGAAGGCCCAGTTCAGCGGCACACTTAATCTTGAGCATGCGCTCGAGCGCCAAAAAGGCGTAGCTGCCCAGCCAGGGGAAGAGCACCCAGGTGTCGCCACCCAGGTTGATGAGCGGCTTAGTTCCCGCGCCCGAAAGCTTGGCCGTATGACGAGCCTGCGCTAAGCGGGCCCGTGCGTTACCCATGAGGTACGGATATGTCGCGTGCTCGTTGAGCGCCTTGCGCATGCGCTCGAGTACGTGTGTATTGATGTCGCCGGGGCAGTCGCCAAAGTAGGCCGGTACCCGGCCCTTGACCTGCGTGGCAAAGACAGTGTGACGCTTCCAGTCCACTTCCTCGACAATCCAGCAGTGTCCGGCGATGGCGATGCGCTCACCGGGCGGGGGCGGATTAACAATCGTGCCCAGCTCGGCCGATTCGCTGCGAACGGTGAACTCCTCGTTTTCCTGGAACACAGCGTAGAACTTAAAGTTGTTGATGATGCGCTCGCCCGCGAGACCCACGATGAGCCCGCCACCTTCGGTGACCTGGATATGGTCGATCTTAATGAGGTGACGTAGCAGCACACGGTAATCGTCTGCCGAGACACGGTGGAAATAACTGAGCGTGAGCACGCGCTGGGCTAGTTCGGCCGGCGTGAGCTCGCCGGTGCTGGCGAGGGTCGACATAGTCTGGTGATAGAGCAGGCTGTAGGGGAGTCGATCGAGCTCGGGCGGCTCGACCCACTTTTCCTCGCGATAGAGTTGTACGAGCGCGATACCCTGCAGGAGCTTCCAGGGAATGGTTTCGGGCATCATCGTGCGCGGCTCGGGTTCTTCCTCGCGCATGACAAACCACATCTCGGGCGGAAGGTCGCGACGGCCTGTGCGCCCCATGCGCTGCAAAAAGGAGCTGACGGTAAACGGCGCGTCAATCTGGAAGGCGCGCTCCAGGCGGCCGATATCGATACCGAGCTCCAGCGTAGAGGTGGTGACGGTTGTCTGCGCCTGCTCCTCGTCGCGCATGAGCTCCTCGGCCGTCTCGCGCAGCGATGCCGAAAGATTGCCGTGATGGATGAGAAAGCGGTCGGGCTCGTGTCGACTTTCGCAGTAGCTGCGCAGCATGGAGCACACGGCCTCTGCCTCCTCGCGCGAGTTGGCAAAGACCAGGCACTTGCGGCCGCGCGTATGCTCAAAGATATAGCCCATACCGGGGTCGGCGTTGTCGGGCGCCGTGTCGGTGGGGTTGAGAAGCGCCTGCTCGGTCGCTCGTGGGATGTCGACTTCGCCCTCGGGGGCCGAGGAAGTTCGGCGGTCCTTGGGTGCGGCCTTGCCCCGTGCCCGCTCACGACGTTGACGGCGCTCCTCTTGTGTGAGCTGTCCGCTGTGACGCATGTCTTGGGCGCCGGCGGGCAGTGCCGCTGGTGCCGCTGCCTCAATGCGCTCGCATGCGAGCACCTCAGCTTCCTGCGGACCTGTGCTCGCGAATCCTCGCTGCTGCGCCTGGGGACCCGAGTTGTAGAAGTGCTCCATGGAGATGCGCCACACGCGGCGCGGCTCCTCAAAACGGGGGATGACGCAGTTGCGTCCCGTCCCCTGCGACAGGAAGGCGCCCGTGCGCTCGGGGTCGCCGATGGTTGCCGACAGACCGATGCGGCGGGGCTGCACGCCTGCCATGCGCGAGAGCCGCTCGATAAGGCAGAGCGTCTGCCCGCCGCGGTCGCCGCGCATGAGCGAATGGACTTCGTCGATAACCACATAGCGCAGGTCGCAGAATATACGAGGGATCGCCATGTGCTTATGGATCAGGAGCGCCTCGAGTGACTCGGGCGTAATCTGCAAGATGCCGCTCGGTTTTTTGATGAGCTTAGCCTTGTGCGACTGCGAGACATCGCCATGCCAGTGCCAGACAGGGATATCGGCTTCTTCGCACAGATCGTTGAGGCGGACGAATTGGTCATTGATGAGCGCCTTGAGGGGGCCAATGTAGAGGGCGCCCACGCTTGCGGGCGGCCTCTCCCAAAACTCGGTCAGGATGGGAAAAAAGGCTGCCTCGGTTTTGCCGGAAGCCGTGGATGCCGTCAGGAGCACATTGCCCTGCGTGTTAAAGATGGCATCTGCCGCCGCAACCTGGATAGAGCGCAAGCTCTCCCAATCGTGGGAGTAGATGAAGTCTTGGATAAACGGGGCGTAGCGGTCAAAGGCGTTCACGGGGCCTCCTCTCAAAAACGAATCTCTTAACGCGGCTGGCAACGGCTTGCTGCATTACAGTCTCAACGTTTGCCCAGATAGAACCTACCAAAATAAACCTGTCCCTTTTTGGCAGGTTAGATGGTGAATTCGGCGAAGTTACGGTCGCCGTCTGCGGTGCCGGTGTCGCCTGTTGCGGCTGCCGGCGCCAGCGCGTCGCCGCCGACGCTTTGCAGCAACTCGGCCACATTTGCATTGGGGTTCTGACACAGGATATCGAGCAGTTCGATAAAGTCACGAATGACCTCACGGGGCGTCAGGTGTGTATCGGCTCCCACGCGGCCGAACTCAATCTTGAGAAAGTCCACCAAGTCATTCTCGGTAAGCGTGGGCGTCCAGCCAAAGTATCCGGCATGGATCTGCATGAGTTTTTCGATCAGCACCAGCAACTCCTCGTAGGTGAGTGGCTGCAGGCGGATGATGGGCGCGAGCATGTCCTTAAGGTCCTCGCGTGCAAAGCGGCCTTGAGCGAGTCGGCTGCGCAGGGCCTCGTAGGAGAACACACCGCGGCGGCGGTCTTCGATGGAGGTTGGCGTGCCGCCCATGATCATGCCCAGGTACTGCGCCTTGCCCTGGAGCGTGTCGTTGTACATGGTCAGGATCTTCTCGTAGTTGTACTGGCGCGTGATGGCGTTGGGAATCTTATACAGATTCACGAGCTCGTCGATGAGCACCAGCATGCCTTTGTAGCCGCTGCAAACCAAAAAACGCGCGATGAGTTTGACGTAGTCGTACCAGTCGTCATCGCTGATGATGGTCGAGGAGCCCAGCTCAGCGCGAGCCTCGCTCTTGGTGCGGTATTCGCCGCGGATCCATTTGGTCACGCGGCTCATGGCCTCTTCGTCGCCTTCGGATACGGCCGTGCGATAGCGTCGGAGCATGCGGGCGAAGTCGAAGCCGTGGACCATCTCCTCGAGCGGGGCCAGCTGGGCATTGACGACCGACTCGTCGACGTCGGCACACGAGGCGACCCAGCGATCCAAAATAAGGTTGAGCGCACCGCCCTCGGGGCGCGTCTTGGTCGATATATTGCGGATGAGCTCGCGGTAGGTGGCAAGGCCCTGTCCCTGACCGCCCTGCAGACGGCGCTCGGGCGACAGGTCGGCATCAGCGACGACGAATCCCTCGCCCATGGCGTGCGTGCGGATGGTCTGGAGCAAAAAGCTCTTGCCGGCGCCGTAGCGACCGACTAAAAAACGGAAGCTTGCGCCGCCATCGGCGATGAGACTCAGATCGGTAAGCAGGGCGCGGATCTCGACCTCGCGCCCTACGGTGATGTAGGGAAGACCGATGCGCGGGACCACGCCGCCCTTGAGCGAGTTGAGAATGACGGCAGCGACGCGCTTGGGCACGCGGGGTGCTGCGGATGCGGTATCACTCATGGTCTAGGTATCCTCTCACGTCTGCTTTGTAGTCCTCGATAATCTGCGGCCCTGCCGCGCTAAATTCAATTACGGTGTCACCCACCAGGTCAAAGAGCGCCTCGTTGATGCTATCGACGAGCATGTCCTCGCTCTGTCCCGAGTGCGCCACTGCCGATGTCGCTTGCGCTGCGTTTTGCTCGAGCAGTGCGCGAAGGAAGGCATCTGCGGCGGGCGCGAGTTCGTTTGTGGCGTCAGCGGGCGCAGCAGCTGCGAACGCGGGCGTCGGCGCGAGAAGCGGTGCCACGACACCAAACTGTTCGGTGGATATGGTCGGCTCGTCGGTCAAGTCCTGCCGAATGGGTGCCACGACCGGTTCGACAATCGCGTCGGTTACGGGCTCGGCTTCCGGTTGCCCTGAGTCCGCTGCCTCGGCCTCTGCGGATGCGCCGTCCTCGCGCTCCTCGTCGATCAAAAGCGCTTCGCGCGTTTGCGCGGCGGCGCTCCGAATGTGCCCCAGCTGACTCAGATCGATATCGATCTTGACGGGCTGGTGTGCGGCGTCCCACGAAAGCCATTCCACAATCTCGTCATCGATAATCTTGGCCAGATATTTGGGGACCTTTTCTTCCTTAAGGGGATGGGCGGGGTCCAGCGCCAGGCGCAGGTGTTGGTCGCAGGCGCGCATCATTTCACCGAGCTTGCTGCTCTTTTGCCTGCTGCCATGGATACGCATGCATTCCCAAAAGCCGTTTTGGCAACGGTAGATATGGATAGGATCTAGGCGGTATTCGCAGTCCTCGTGGCGCTTGGGCGCAAAGAATACGGCCGAGGCAAACATGGTGTAGGGCATGGCCGTCTCCTCCCCAAACAAGCTCGCCACGATGCCGGTCTTTCGGTGCGTGTCATAGTAGCGCGCCATGCGGACATACACGGCGCATGCCACGTGGCGCAGATCGCGGTGGTGGCTGCGGTCGAGCCGCGAGTTACTTAGGTTGTACGTGGAGAGGGCGTTGATGGCGGCCATGAGTCGCTCCTCGCGCACCTCATCGGGTGGAAGGGGGAGCGTGGGCTCGGAGGTTTTGCGACGCTTAGGGGTCTGACCGGACGGTGCCGGTGCTGGTACAAGGTCTCGTGCCGCGCGCCGCAGCTCGATAAGGGCGTTATCGAACATGACGGTTTTAGAGTCGCGAAGCAGCTTGGGGTCGAGCCCATGGAATACGGCGTAATCCTGCAACCACACGCGTGCAAACCGATCGATGCCGGGCTCAAAGGCGCGGTAGGCATCCCAAAAGGCCTTGATCTTGTTAAAACCATCGAGCGGATTATCTACGCCAATGCCGCAAATCAGCTCATAGAGATACAGAAACGCAAACGAGGTCGATGTCTCCTCGATATTCCCGCGGCGCACTTGGGCACGCCAGGTAAAGTAGCCGCGCAGCTGCCGGTCGCTCATGGCGTTGTAGGTGGGAAAGTACGACTTAAAGGTGCCGTTGTAGGGACAGTCGTCCTCAAAGTCGGCCATCAGCAGGCCCTGGCGGTAAAAAAGCTCGGCTTCCGAAAGCCAACGGCCCGCACCGCCCTTGGGGTCTTCTTGCCAACGCGATATCTCACGCATCTTGCGGTACTGGTCGGGGAGGAAGTTCTGCATCTGTCGGCCGGTTTTGAGAATCGGCTCGTCTGCGTAGATTTCGTTTGAGAAACGGGCGGACTGATGGGTCTGGGCCTCGGCCATAATGCGCTCGATGAGCATCTTGATGTCCTGGTCGGCCACCGCTCCTCCTCTCGAACGCAGCTACGGTGACCTCATATCATAGCACAGCATCAAACAGATGTTCGAGATACCGCTGCGTAGATAGATTTAGAACAGGAGGGCGTAGATGACGGCTATGACAACGGAGGGGAGCATATTGGCCGTGCGGAAGGTCTGAGGACGGATGAGGTTGACGCCGACGCAGAAGATGAGCATGGAGCCTACGAGCGAAAGGCTGTCGAGGGCTGCCGTGGTCATGATGGGGGAGAGTGCGCCGGCAAACAGCGTGATCGTCCCCTGGAACACGGCGACGGGCAGGGCGGAGAAAATGCAGCCGCGGCCGAGCGACGCCGTCATGGTGCAGACGATGATGCAGTCCAGCGCTCCCTTGAGGGCGAGCGTGGACCAGTCGCCGCGCAGGCCGTCTTGGATTGATCCCACGATAGCCATGGCACCGATGCAGACGGTGAGTGAAGTCGAGACAAAAGCGTTGGTGAACTCGTTATCGTCCTCACTGCCAGTCTTGCGCTTGAGCCATTCGCCAAGGTTCTCGATGGCGGCTTCCAAGTTGACGGCCTCGCCGATGAGCGAGCCGAGGGCGAACGAGACAATGAGCATGGTGGTACCAGTGGTCGCCAGCGCCTCCCCATCGATAAGGAGCATCTTCTGCATGGTGCCGCCAAGGCCGATAAACAGGACGCACAGCCCCGATGCTTTCATGAGCGTGTCTTGGATGCGCGGTGTAATGAAGCGGCCGCTCGCTAATCCTAAAAGACCGCCCGCAACTAAAAGCACAACGTTGATGATTGTTCCCAAGCCCGGCATGAGCCCTCCTGTATTGATGCCAACGTGGCAATCGTAGCAGAACGAAATGCGAGGCACATCGCAACCCATCTAATACGTTATATAAGTGGTATTAGGAACGATGCGCAGCATTTAAGCCTCAGGTGGTTGTCGGGACATAGGGATAGTAGTCAAAGCGCAGTGTCATAAGCCGCTGTGGGGATTCAATAGCCGCGGCGATGATATTGGCATCGCGGGCACGATCAAACCCTTCGAGTTCGATCTGATACGAGACGTCTTGCATAATGTCCAGACGTCGCCAGGCTAGGAGTGTGTCACCATCGAATTCTAAGGTCTTGCCTCCGTTTGGAGCAACGGCGTATAGACGCAGCTTGGCGGTGGTTGCAGGGTCGACAACCGTGACCTTTTTAATTTCGTTTCGAGTATTCTTGGCGCCCAACAAGGTGAGCAGTGTTGGGGCCACGACCTCGCCCGATGGCAAAAAGACGACTTCGATGGATTCAGGAAATGCGATGATGGCTGACTTGCGGACGGGCTGATTGGCGGCGGCAACTTCGATGTTCGCAGCGTCGATGACCTCTGTGTGGTCGAGCGCGGCAAGCACGCAGCAGTTACCTTCATCGATCTCTTGAGGATCAGCAAGCCCCAGACTGTCCACGAGCTCGGTATCGTTTGGATCGGTAGCGGGCTCATTCGGTGCTTCGAAAGAAGCTGGGACGCCGTTTGTCGGCGGCGGCGTGTCGCCCGCATCTGCTTCTTTGTCCGCGCCCTCTTCTTGTATGGTTGCGTTAATGGGTTCGTCGTTTGAGGGGGGCGTCTTGGCGTCAAACGCGGAGGGGAGAATTCCGATGGCTCCGGATCCGTTCCACTCCATTTCGAGAAGCGCCGGGTCGGCAAGAATGCGTTGCCTGCTTTGCGCGTGGGCATCGATTTCAATAGGGCCTGCCTCTATCCCTCGTGTAAGGCTGAGTGATCCGGCTGGCTTCTCGAAATGAGCGTCTGTGTCTTTGGCGCTGACGGCGTAGAACAGCAGGGACGCTTCTCCCGCCGCGATGGCATCGGTACCGGCTTTGGTCAGCCGCAACGATGCCGTGAATGAGAGGGTGGGCTGCGTGTCGTCTGCATTCGCGGCGGCGCAGCCCAGACATATACCGCCTCCTTTCTCAAAAAACGTACCGTCGAAGGCGACCTTCGCTCCGTTCGCCGAGTCATCGACCGAAGCGATGTCGATGCGCAGCTCTAAATTGCATGGATCGCCATCCGCATCGAGCACAACCGAGCGCCACGTGCAGACGGCGCACCCCGCCTGGGAGCCGTTTGCCTTGTTCGAACGCTTGATATCCACGACTATCGAGCCGTCCGTATTACGACGAAGGCATCCCGAGGTTGAGATCGCGGCCTGTGCGATCGAAAAACGCTTGCACGCAATGGCGCTCGACGGGTTTGGTGCGGAACTTAGGGCCGCTGGTAAGGAGTCTGCCATGGCGGGAGTCGCCCAAGCGGCGACAGGCGTTCCGGTTGCGAGCGCGCCGCAGAGTGCGACGACGGGCAAAAGGTTCTTCGATGCCATGGGGTCTCCTTAGCTAATTTAGTGCGGTCTGTCCGTGTTTTGTTTCTAGCTGCGTTTGATGTGCAGACCGAGGCCGGCGGTTCCCGCGCCTGCTGCTGTGGCGCCTGCTGCCAAGAGCCATCGTCTGTCGCCTGTCTGCGCCAACGGTTCCTCGCGGTCGCCGCGGTCGAGCTCCGAGAGGTCGACCGTCACTTGCGTGGCGGCCTGAGCCTGTTCTTGCTGGGCAAAGGCCATGGCTGGCCCAAACGCTAGGATGCTGACGGCGGCGGCCAGGGCGACGGCCTTATGCCGTGTGCGCACCGGGCTCGACCGTCCAGGTGATCGTTGCAACCTGATCGCCTTCGCCGGTTACGCGGAAGATGTCGCGCGTGACGCGGGCGACGTTTCCGCTTGTCTTGAGCTTAATTTTGTCCGTGCCGCCGGCAATGCCCTGGTAGCCCATGTCGAAGGCTGCGTTCTTGGAAAGATCGAGGCCCGTCCCTTGCATTGCGGCGCTGGCGTTCTGGAGCGCGCCGTCGGGGCCGACCTTAAAGTCGATGGAGTTCTGCGCGGTTCCGGCCTTGGCGTCGGCGGCAATGGTCCAGGTGTTCATGGCGTCGATCTTCATGTTGGTGACATGGATGCCGTAGGCCGAATGATTGTCGATGGTGGTCGCGTCTTCTGAGGGGCCCTGAAGCGTGCCGTCGGCCTTGGCGACGAAGGGAATAACCGTCGGAACTTTGAACTCAACGTTGTCGATCTCGGTCCTGACCATTACCTTCGTGGTTCCAACGCGCCCGGCTGCCATAGCTGGCGTCGGGGCGGCGCCCATTGCGAGCGCGAGCGCGAGCCCTGCGCCCACGGCGAGCGCTCTGGCTCCGTTCATGTTCCTGGTGATGTCCATGGTCGTTCCTTTCTATTCGCCGCGGGCCGTCCCCGCGATGATTGGACGAATGCTGGTGAATTGCGTGCGGTGCCGCGTCGGCCGGAAAAGCTAGTTCTCGGCTTGCTCAACCCGCACCTTGACACGTGTCGGATTGCCGTGGCTGTCGAGGGTCTTGGCATCGAGTGCCTGGATCTCGATGTACGCCTCGCCTTCTTTGATGTCGCCGGCGGGGCACGTTTCGATTGTCTTGCCGGTCTCGACCACACCGGATTCGTACATGGTCTCGTCGTTTTGGATGACGCGGAATCGCTGGGGAAATTTATTGTCTTGGACGTTTTGCACGTTGACGCGCAGCTTGCCGTCCTCCTGCAGCTGAGCGACCGGTGCGACCGAAATCGTCATCATGTTGTCGCGGACGATGGCGTCGAGCTCATCTTGGATTTCCTGACGCGTTTTGCCCTCGGCCGTCGTAACCGAAGCGCCCGCCTCGGGTACGGGCTGCGACTGCCAAGCGTATAGTCCTACGGCGACAAGGGCACAGACGATGGCCAAGCAGGCAACGATGAGCTTCTTGCGACGACCCAGGCCTGCAAAGTGGGGTGGCTTCTTCGCGCTCATGCGGCATCCTTGGCGGTATAGATGCGCGCAAAGGTGGACGGGTTCGCTCCAAAGAGCATGTGAAGCATCAGGCGGCGTGAGTAGACAAGCTCGTCGAAGTCGGGAGGGAGCCCGATGTCGTGGATATGCGCGATGCGGTGGGCGAGCGCCGAGAACGACTCGGGGTCGCAGATCACATCGGTGGTAACGTGGTAGACCGTCGTATCGGGGAATGCCTCTTCGTCGAAAGGCAGGAGATGGGGATCGTCGTCGACTTCGATGGCGATGCCGTACTGGGGCCAGTAATATGCCATGGGAACCTCCCTGCTTCTGGGGCCAAAACTTCTGTCGGTTTTGGCTGTCGATGCCGACCGTATCAGCCGTTACTTGACCAATTGCTGACCAAATGCTTGACGGATTGGCGTCTCCGCAGGTAAAAGGCGGCAAAAAATACTCCAACTTTTTTCGAGCGGCAATCGCGCGGTCAGTGACGGCGGGGCCATATGTGTTAAAAGCATCGTCTGCCGAGGAAATCCAGCCGCTCGCCGAATTGCACGAACGTAAAAATCGCCAATTATGGAGACGGTCTCGAACACGTCGACGAAACGATGCGGTAACATCTCCCTGCAAACACTGTAGTTAGCTAAAGGGGGAGTTCGCGTGTCTGTAACCATCAAACCCTTCACCGACGAGTTCGAAGAGTATGGCCGCGATGAATCTCGCGCATCGGGCGAAGCATCGAGCATCTCGTTTCCGACAACGGAAGACGAGGTCCGTGCCATTTTGGAAAAGCTCCATGCCGAGCGTGTCCCGGTAACGGTTCAGGGCGCCCGAACCGGCCTTGCCGCCGGTGCCGTGCCCCACGGCGGGCATATCCTCAATACTTCCCGTATGAATCGCTACTTGGGCCTTCGCCGCGATGAACAAGGCCAATTTTTGCTGCGCGTGGAGCCGGGCGTTGTGCTCTCGGAGCTGCGCAAGCAGCTGAGCAAGAAGGTGCTGCCGACCGCTGGTTGGGACCAGGCATCGCTTAAGGCCTACGATGAGTTTCAAGAGGCCCCCGAGCAGTTCTTTCCCACCGATCCCACCGAGGCGTCTGCCTGTCTGGGCGGCATGGCGGCATGTAACGCCTCCGGTGCCCGCAGCTACGCCTACGGCCCCATGCGCCCGCATATCACGGGACTCCACGTCGCGCTGGCTGATGGCGATTTGCTTGAGCTTCAGCGCGGCGAGGCTTTTGCCCAGGGCCGCCACCTGTCGCTCGTGACGGCAGTGGGCCGTGCACTCGAGCTTGACCTTCCCGACTACACCATGCCCAAGACCAAAAATGCTTCGGGCTATTTCGTTGCTGACGATATGGATGCCATCGAATTGTTTATCGGTGCGTGTGGCACAATCGGCGTCATCACCGAGCTCGAGATTGCCCTGCAGGCGGCGCCTGCGGTCGTTTGGGGCGTGAGCTGTTTCTTTGACAGCGAAGACAAGGCCGTGTCCTTCACCGATTCCGTGCGTCCCGTCCTGTCCCATGCGGCTGCCATCGAGTACTTCGACGCTGGCGCCCTGGATATTCTACGTCGCCAGCGCGAGCAGTCGACGGCGTTTGCCTCGCTGCCGGCGCTCGACAAAGAGGCCAAGGTCTGTGTCTACGTGGAGCTCGACTGCGATGACGAGGCCCAGGCGACCGAGGAACTGTATCACTTGGGGTGGGTACTAGAGCTTGCGGGCGGCAGCGACGATGCGACATGGGTCGCGCGCACCGAGGTCGATCGCGAGTGTCAGCGATTCTTCCGCCATGCGGTGCCCGAGAGCGTCAACATGCTTATCGACGAGCGCCGCCGCACGGATCCCACCATCACCAAGTTGGGCTCGGACATGTCGGTGCCCAATGCACGCCTTGCCGATGTCGTGGCCCTCTATCGCCGCACACTGGCCGAAAGCGGGCTTGAATCTGCCGCTTGGGGACACATTGGTAACAACCATCTGCATGTGAACATCCTGCCGCGCGATGCGCAGGACTACCGTCGCGGTGGCGAGCTGTTTGCCCAGTGGGCTGCGGAGGTAACGGCTATGGGCGGTGCCGTTTCTGCCGAGCACGGCGTCGGCAAGATCAAGGCGGGCTTCTTAGAGACGATGTACGGTCACGAGGCCATGGTCGAGTCGGCGCGGCTCAAGCTCCAGCTCGATCCCGACGGGCAGCTGGGTCGCGGCAACCTGTTTTCGGAGAAGCTCTTGGATGAGCTCGTCCAGAAAGGGGGCGCGTGAAGATGAGCGATTTCCATATGGTGGTGTGCGTCAAGGCCGTGCCGGGCAGCACCGAGGTCAAGATGGACCCCAAGACCAATACCATCGTGCGCGATGGCAAGCAAGCGGTCATTAATCCCTTTGATGCGAGCGCTTTGGAATGCGCGCTGGCGCTGAAAGACGACTTTATCGGCTTTGGCATGGACGTGCGCGTAACGGTGGTGTCGATGGGCATCCCCGCGACCGAGTTGCTGCTGCGCGACTGCATCGCTCGAGGTGCCGACGACGCGCTGCTGCTGACCGATCGCGCCTTTGCGGGTGCCGATACCCTGGCGACCACCTATGCTCTCAAATGCGGCATCGAGGCGCTCGACGAGGACTTCGATCTGCTCATCTGCGGCAAGATGGCGGTGGATGGCGATACGGCCCAGATTGGTCCCGAGCTTGCCGGTGCCTTTGAGATTCCCTGCGTGACCGACGTGAGCTGCGTGCAAAGCGCGGGCTTTACGACGTGTGGCTCGCTGGCGCTCGTTCACGGATGCGATGCCGGCGAGGAGACGGTGTGTCTTGAGATGCCGTGCGCGATGACGACTGCCAAGGAGATTGGCCAGTTGCGTATGCCGAGTATTGCCGGTATTCGCGCGGCGGAGGAGGCGGACGTGCGCGTGGTCAGTGCCGCCGACGTGAACGCCGACCCCGCGCGTTGCGGTCTTGCCGGGTCGCCGACACAGGTCGTGCGCTCGTTTGTGCCCGACCGTGACCAAACGTGCGAGGCCGTTGAGGGGACGGCGTCCGAGCAGGCGGCAAAGCTTGCCAAGATTATCGAGGGGATGGCGTAGATGAGCGGACTGATTATCGATAGCGAAGCCTGTATCGGCTGCGGTCGCTGCGTTCGCGCCTGTGCTTCGGGCGGCATCGTAGTGGAAGGCGAGCGACCCAACCGATGCGCCCACGTAACCGACGGCTGCATCCTATGCGGTGGGTGCGTCGACGCCTGTCCTGTCAACGCTATCTCGATCGAGCGTGATGAGGCCGCTGGTGCGGTGGACCTTGATGTGTATCGAGACATTTGGGTATTCGCTCAGACCGACGAGCACGATACAGTGACTCCCGTTGCCTATGAGCTTATGGGCAAGGGCCGCGAGCTTGCCGATGCGCGCGGTTGCCGTCTGGTGGCACTGGTCGGTATGGGTCCCGAGGGTTCTCTCGGCGACCTGGAGTATCTGGTTTGTGCCGGCGCGGACGAGGTCCTGGCCTGTCGCGACGAGCGCCTGCGCCAAAACGATGCGGAGGTCTACGCCCGCTTGATCTGCGATTTGGTAGCCGAACGCAAACCCGAGGCCATCTTATACGGCGCGACCGCTTTTGGCCGCGAACTGGCACCCGGCGTTGCCGTGCGCTTGCAGACGGGCCTTACGGCTGACTGCACCGTACTTTCGATGGATACGGAGACGGGACTGCTGCAACAGACGCGTCCGGCGTTTGGCGGCAACCTGATGGCCACCATCGTCTGCCCCAATCATCGTCCCCAGATGGCAACGGTGCGCCCCGGTATCTTTAAGGCGCCCGACTTTGACTACGACCGCTCCGGCACGATCACCCAGATATCGCTTGCGGATGATGCTAAGGCTCGTGTCGAGATCTCGATTCCCGCCGAGGAGTGGAGGCAGCAGGCCTCGATCGCCGATGCCGAGCGCTTGGTCGTGGTGGGCCGCGGCATTGGCTCCAAGAAGAATCTGCCCCTGATGCGAAGGCTCGCCGAGGCTCTGGGAGCCGAGCTTGGTTGCACGCGACCTGTCGTGGAGGCCGGCTGGTTGGAGTATCACCATCAGATTGGCCAGACCGGCGTATCGGTTTCGCCCAAGCTTCTCGTGAGTATCGGTGTTTCGGGCGCCATCCAGCATCTTGCCGGCATCGGTGGGGCGGAGTGCATTATCGCCATCAACGAGGACCCGGATGCCCCCATTTTCGGTGCTGCCCAGTACAAGGTTGTTGGGGACGCCGTCGAGGTCGTCGAGGAGCTGCTGGCCCAGCTTGAGCGCTAGGCGCGCGCCAGCCAGTCGCGCATCTCGTCCTTTAGGCGGCTCCAGGTTGCCTGCGTGGCGGGGTCGGTAAAGGGCTGTGTAATGCCAAAGGGCGCGTCGAGCAGGCGGTGGATATCACCCTGTTCGCGCGCCAGCGCACGGCTTGCCGGATAGACGAGCTCAAACATAAAGCAGATAAGCCCCACCAAGAAGTCGGCGGGCTCATCGCGCTCATCGCGTGCGACGCAGCGGTGCTCGTCAAAGGCGGCAAGTGTCGGCGACGAGAAACGGCTGCCGAGAAACGTCTTCTCGTCCACCTTGAGGATAGTGTCGACGGTGCTGTCGGCGATGGTGCGCATAATGTCGATCTTGTCACCATCGCGCACGATATCGCAGAAGCTCCGCGTGCGCACGTCGAGCCGCGCGGGTAGGCGGAAATCGCTGTGATAGGCAATGCTCGCTCGGATGAGCTCATCTTCTGCCGGGTCATCGATAAAGTCGCGGATGCTCGTTACGGCGGGTGCATCGGCGGGATTCTCGCCAAAGAGGACCTCGATGCCCAGCGCCGCATGGCTCATGCTCTCGGCGTCCTTAAAGGTGTCCCAGCGTCGCAGCTGCTCAAAGCGGCCCATATCGTGTAGCAGGCCGCAAAGCCATGCCAGGTCAATATCTTCTGACGACCAGCCCTGCTCGCGCGCTACGGCATCGCACGCCTCGGCCACGTGGTACGTATGCTCGATTTTGAGCGCGATGCGTGGGTTGGTGGCGTCGTAGGTATCGGTGTAGCTTTTGAAGGCCGCGCGCGCCCGGTCTCGATCGATAGCTGTCATAATGACTTCCTAAAAAGTTGTGTCTTTCGATCCGGTGGCAATTGTAGGTGAACTCGGTTGCTGTCGGATGATGATTCTGCCGTGTCGCTACATGCGGTTCGGAGACCTTGTCAGGATGAGAAGCGTATGGTGCTCAAAATCGTTAGAACCGTCTGGCCAGTGATGCTTACCTATGTTGCAATAGGCGCGCCGTGCGGAATGATCATGGGGCAGACGGGAATGGAGCCCTGGATGGTCTTTGCCCTGAGCAGCACGTTTGTGACGGGCAGCGGTCAGTTTATGATCTGCAATCTTTGGCTGGCGGGCGTACCGGCACCTTCGATTATCGCGAGCGTTGCCGCCATCTCCTCGCGTTTTGCGCTTTACTCGGCATCGATCGCGCCGCATCTGACGGGTGCCTCGAAGCGTCAGACGCTGGCTGTTGCCGCGACACTTACCGAGGAGGCATATGGCATCTCGCTTGCCAAGTTGGTTGAAGGGGAGGGTTGGGGCCCGCGCGAGTCCTTTGTGCTCAACGTGATCCTCATCGCAACATGGGGCGTTTCGTGTACGATGGGCGCCATCGTCGGCGCCGTTGTCGATGTTCTCACCGCCATTGCAGCCTTTGTCTGCACCTCGCTCTTTATCTGCCTGCTCTTTTCGCAGCGGCTGTCGCGCGGTAACGTTGTCGCGGCGGTTTCGGGCGCGGTGTCCGTCGCCGTATGCAAGTTCTTGGGGTGGACGAATATCGCCGTGCCTGCAAGCGTGCTCGTCGGCGTTGCCGCGGCGCTTGTGTGCGATGCTCTCGCCGAAGGAAGGGATGCTCGCGATGCCCGTTAATGAGTTTTTGGTCCTGTGGCTGTCGTCGTGGGCGGCCATCGCATTTTTCCGCATTGCCCCAGTGTTTGCCTTGCGCGGGAGAACGCTGTCGCCCCGCGTTACCGAGGCCTTGGGTTATATTCCGCCCGCTGCCTTTGCGGCACTGGTCGCTAACGATTTGATAAGCCCTGGCGCTTTCGACGCCGGCTTGTGGCAGGGCTTGATTCCCTGGATCGCGGCTGCCGGTGTCGTGGCGGTGGCAATCAAGACAAAATCGATGCTGTGGTGCTGCGTCTCGGGCATCGTATTCTATATTGTCTTGAGCCTTATATAGGGCTGGCGTCGCGGGCGCCGAATCTCGTTCCATCCCAACTTGTAGTATTTTTCACCGAGCTGGTCTATTTCTTCTGGTACCATGGTCAAACTTTACTGTAGCAAAGCGTGACGTGGGCTTTTGTACCCCGTCAGCGGAAATGGGGGTTTCATGGCACAGGAAGCAACCGCCAACGAGCAAAAGAAATTCAAGGTCCCGCGCATCCCGGGCGACATCATGATCTATCCCATGATCGTCGGTCTTTTGCTCAACACCTTCTGCCCGCAGGTTTTTGAGATCGGCGGCTTCTTTACGGCTGCCTGCCGCGGTGGGTCCAATACCATCGTCGCCGCGATCCTGCTGTTTGTGGGCGCCGGCATCAGCTTTAAGTCCACGCCGGGCGCCATCAAGACCGGTATCGTCGTGCTGATCCCCAAGCTGGTCGTCGCAGCGGCTCTCGGCCTAGGCGTGGCATATTTCTTTAACGACAACTTCCTGGGTCTGAGCTCCGTGTCTATCATCGGCGGCATTACGTTTTGCAACATGGCGCTCTATACGGGCATCATGGGCGAGTTCGGCGATGAGTCCGAGCAGGGCGCTGTCGGTATCCTGTTCTTTACGGCCGGCCCCGCCGTCACGATGATCATCCTTGGTGTTTCGGGTCTCGCCAATATCCCCGTCGGCACCATCATCGGATCCATCCTGCCGCTTGTTATCGGTATGGTCCTGGGCAACCTGTTCCCGTTTATCAAGAACCTGCTGGTTCCCGGCGCCAATCCCGCGATCGCTGTAATTGGTTTTCAGCTCGGTGCGTCCATGAGCCTTTCGAGCTTCATCGCCGGTGGCATTTCGGGCATCCTGCTGGGCCTCATCACGCTCTTTATCGTCGGTCCCATTACCTTTGCCTTCGAGCGCCTGTGCGGCGGTAACGGCAAGGCTGCCGTGGCTTGCTCCACCATTGCCGGCACGGCTATGACCACGCCGGTTGCTCTTGCCGAGGTCGCGCCGCGCTATGCCGAGCTTGCACCCACTGCGTACGCTCAGATCGCCACCGCCGTTATCATCACGGCGATCATGGCTCCGATTCTGACCGGCTGGGTCGACAAGAAGTTCTGCCAAGGCAAGGAGGATCTGTCGCCTGCCGGTGTCGAGGCCATCGAGGAAGCCGTCGCGACCGACATCGATGGCGAGTAGCAATCGGTACCCATCAATGATGCCGGCGTGCAACTCGCGCCGTTTGAGCGCCCGAACGAAAGCTGTCTTGCAGTGACGTTCGGGCGCTCTGCTATTATTCCCCTTATCCCTGCGGAGTAGGGGGTGTTTGTTGCCCAGATTCGAATTGGGCGATTCTGACCACTTGGATATTGAAGGGAGGGCGTCTAGTGGTTAAGGCACTCAAGATCGAGATATTCCTGCTATGCATGATTGTTCTTATCGGGCTTGCCGCACGAAGCCGCCGCTCCTTGTTCTCGAGCACCCAGCAGCTCTTGTTTAGCATGCTCGGCTACACCTCCGCTGCCTACATTTTCTTCGATATGATCTGGACGCTCTCGGACGGCGTGAGCACTCCTGTAGGCATCACGGCCAACTGGATTTCCAACGCGGTCTCGTTTTCGCTGTTCGCCATCGCGTGCCTCATTTGGTTTTTGTATTCCGAGACAGTGCAGGGCTCTCGCCTTTTGTCCGCGCGCTATAGGGTGGTGCTTGTAGCGTTACCTACGGCTCTGGTGGTCGTGCTGGCGTTTGCCAGTTACTGGACGCACGCCCTGTTCTATATCGATTCGCAGGGCGTGTATCGTCGCGGAGCGCTTTATATGATTCAACCTATCGTTAGCTACTGCTACGTTATATATACGTCCTTGCATGCCTTTATTCAGGCTCGAAAAGTCGAAAGTCTGCAAAAGAAGGCCATTTATCGCACCCTCGCCTTTTTTGCGGTTCCCGCTCTGGTGGGCGGTACCTTCCAGGTTTTGTTTTCGGTACCGGGCCTTTGTGTCGGTATAACGCTGAGCATCCTGCTGCTCTACATCATCTACCAGGAGCAGCTGATCTCGACCGACCCGTTGACTGGCCTTAACAATCGCAACCGTTTTGAGACCTATATGCTGCCGCTCTTTTCAAATGTGGATCAGGCCGAAGATGTATATCTGCTTATGATGGACGCCGACGGCTTTAAGCAGATTAACGATCGCTATGGGCATGTGGAGGGCGACCATGCTCTTCAGGTCATATCTGCTGCGCTCAAAGAGGTCTGCTCGGCGTCAGGTGGCTTTATCGCGCGTTATGGCGGCGATGAGTTCGTGGTGCTCCAGAAGGCTGCGGCGGAACAGGACATCATAGACCTGTGTTCGGCGATTAACGACGAGCTCGCTCGTGCCGAGGTGCCGTATGCATTGCGGATGTCCATCGGTTACGCGCGGGTCGGCGATAGTGTTGATACCTGGCAAGACTTACTTCGCGCTTCCGATGCGGAGCTCTACCGCGTCAAGGCCGAGAAAAAGAAAGCCGGCGTCCAGATACGCTAGAAAAAAAGGGGCGCACGCTTGCGTGCGTGGCGGCCCTCAGCTCACCGATGTGCTCCATTAAGCTAAAGTACATGAATCCCCTCTGCTAAATAAGGGCAGTTCGTTAGGCTTTTTTGGGTTTGTTGACGATGATGATGCCGCCGCAGACCAACAGCAGGGCAACGATGACGGTAACGGGGCTCGTGCCGGCGCCCTCGCCGAGCAGCAGCGCGCTCAGCAGCACGCCGAAGACCGGGTTCATAAATCCAAAGACCGAGACGCGGCTGACGGGGTTGACGGCAAGCAGGCGCGACCACAGCGAGTATGCGACCGCGGAGATAAGTGCCATATAGACGATGAGCGCGATGGCGGGGACGATCGCCGTGGGGGAGAGCACGCCGCCCATCAGAAAGCCGATAGCGGTGAGGACGAGGCCGCCGACCAAGAACTGCCAGCCGGCAAGCAACACGCCGTCGTGCTCGCGCGAGAAGATACCGATCAGGCAGGTCGAAAGGGCACCTGCGACGGTGGAGGCCAGGATAAAGCCCTCGCCGTCGAGCGTAAAGCCAAAGGTTCCGTCCGCGCCCGAAAGGTTGACGAGTGCGACACCGGCAAACCCCAACACGCAGCCGAGCACCTTGGCCGCATCGAGCTTTTCGGTGCGAAACGCCAGAGCGGCAAAGAGAATCGCCAAGAAGTTAGCGCTGGCCTCGATGATGGAACTCGACATGGCACTGGCGTGCGAGAGGCCCAGGTAGAAAAAGAAATACTGGCCGATGGTCTGGAAGAGCGACAGGATGAAGATGGGCTTAATATCGCGAGCCTGCGGAACGAGCGGATGGCGCTGGGCGATGCTCATGCCAATAATGACCAGCGTGCCGGCAAGGGTGAAACGCAGACCCGCGAAGAGCAGCTGCGATGCGCTATCGTGTGCCGGGATGCCGAAGAGCGTGTAGCCGATCTTGATGCAGGGAAAAGCCGACCCCCAGAGTGCGCAGCAAACGAGGCAGCCCAGGATGAGTCCGGGCAGGGTGGCGAGATACGGCTTGCGGCTTTCCATGATGTCCTTCCTACATGCGCGAAGCAAAAAAGAACCCGCCACCGGATGTGCCGGTGGCGGGTGTTGTTACCCGATGGGATTGTACCCGATGGGATGGTTTTAGACGAAGTAGGCTACGCCACTCTCAAAGATCGGCATGAACTTATCGCCGGGGACATGCTCGGGCACGTTGCGGTACAGGTTGTCGCCGCGACGCTCGGCGTGGCCCATCTTGCCCAGGACGCGGCCGTCGGGGCTCGTGATGCCCTCGATGGCCAGTGCGGAGCCGTTGGGGTTGACGGAAAGATCCATGCTCGGCTTGCCGTCCTCGCCCACGTACTGCGTGGCGACCTGGCCGTTGGCGATGAGCTGGGCGAGCACCTCGTCGTTGGCGACAAAGCGGCCCTCGCCGTGGCTGATGGCGACGGTGTAGGGGTCGTCGAGGCTGCACTGCGACAACCACGGGGACAGGTTGGACGAGATGCGGGTGCGCACCAGACGGCTCTGGTGGCGGCCGATGGTGTTGAACGTCAGCGTGGGCGCATCGGGCGTGGCGTCGACGATATCACCGTAGGGCACCAGGCCGAGCTTGACCAGGGCCTGGAAGCCGTTGCAGATGCCCAGCATCAAGCCATCGCGGGCCTTGAGCAGGTCGCGGACGGCCTCGGTGACCTCGGGGGCGCGGAAGAACGCCGTGATGAACTTGGCGGAGCCGTCGGGCTCGTCGCCGCCCGAGAAGCCGCCGGGGATCATGACGATCTGGCTCTGGCGAATGCGGCGGGCGAGCTCGTGGGTGCTCTCGGCGACGGCCTCGGGCGTGAGGTTGTTGATCACGAAGGTGTCGGCCTCGGCACCGGCGGCGCGGAAGGCGCGGGCGCTGTCGTACTCGCAGTTGTTGCCGGGGAACACGGGGATGATCACGCGCGGGCGGGCGATCTTGGCGCCGCCGTACACATGGATATCCTTGGCGCGGAAGTCGATGGTTTCGACCTCGACGGTCTCGCCGGCGCTGCGGTAGGCAAAGACGCTCTCGATGCCGCTCTCCCAGGCCTCCTGGAGCTCGGAGAGCTCGATGACCTCGGAGCCGGTGTCGATGACATAGCCCTCGACGGTGGTGCCCAGGGGCTCGACGACAACGCCGTCGGCGACTTCGGGCAGCTCGGCGTTCTCGGCGAGCTCGACGATAAAGCTGCCGTAGAGCGGGGTGAAGAGGCTCTCCACGTCCACATCCTCGGCAAGCTCGATACCGATCTGGTTGCCGACGCACATCTTAAAGAGGCTCTCGGCGCCGCAGCCGTAGCCGGGCGTGGAGATGGCCAGGGCGTCACCGGTGCCGGTGAGCGCCTCGACGGCGTCGAACGCTGCGAGCAGCTGCTGGGCGTCGGGTCGGTAGTCCTCGCCGTAGGTGGCGGGGGCGATACGGACGACGCGGTGCGTCAGGCCCTTGAACTCGGGGGAGACGGCGCGGGCCGCCTTGCCCACGGCCACAGCGAAGCTGATCAGGGTCGGCGGAACGTTGAGCTCGCCGGCCTCGTCCTCAAACGAGCCGCTCATGGAATCCTTGCCGCCGATGGCACCGGCGCCCAGGTCGACCTGAGCCATGAGGGCACCCAGGACGGCCGCCATGGGCTTGCCCCAGCGCTCGGCCTCGGTGCGCAGGCGCTCGAAGTACTCCTGGAAGGAGAGGTAGGCGCGCTTGTGCTCAAAGCCTGCGGCCACGAGCTTGGCGATGGACTCGACCACGGACAGGTAGGCGCCCGCAAACTGGTCGGCTTCCATCAGGTAGGGGTTGAAGCCCCATGCCATGACGCTCGCCGTGGTGGTCTCGCCGTCCACGGGGAACTTGGCGACCATGGCCGAGCTCGGGGTGAGCTGCGTCTTGCCGCCAAAGGGCATGAGCACGGTCGCGGCGCCGATGGTGGAGTCGAAGCGCTCGGACAGGCCCTTGTTGGAGGCGACGTTGAGGTCGGTGACGAGCGAGGTCATGCGCTCGGCAAGCGTGGTGCCGGCCCAGCTGGGCTGCCACACGCTGCGGGCGCACACGTGGGCGACCTGGTGCTTGGGCGCACCGTTGGAGTTGAGGAACTCGCGGGACAGGTCGACGATGGCAACACCGTTCCATGCCATGCGCATGCGCGGCTCGGCGGTAACCTCGGCGATAACGGTCGCCTCCAGGTTCTCCTCGGCGGCGTAGCCCATGAACTCCTCGACGTCACCGTCGGCGACGGCGCAGGCCATGCGCTCCTGGGACTCGGAGATGGCGAGCTCGGTGCCGTCCAGGCCGTCGTACTTCTTGGTCACGGTGTCCAGGTCGACATACAGGCCGTCGGCAAGCTCGCCCACGGCGACCGAGACGCCGCCGGCGCCAAAGTCGTTGCAGCGCTTGATCAGGCGGCAGGCGTCGCCGCGGCGGAACAGGCGCTGCAGCTTACGCTCGACCGGGGCGTTGCCCTTCTGGACCTCGGCGCCCGAGGTCTCGATGGACTCGGTGTTCTGGGTCTTGGAGGAGCCGGTGGCACCGCCGATGCCGTCACGGCCGGTACGGCCGCCCAGCAGGATGATCTTGTCGGTGGGGGCGGGGCACTCGCGGCGTACGTGGTTGGCCGGGGTGGCGCCCACGACGGCGCCGACTTCCATGCGCTTGGCCACGTAGCCGGGGTGATAGAGCTCGTTGACCTGGCCAGTGGCAAGGCCGATCTGGTTGCCGTAGCTGGAGTAGCCGGCGGCAGCGGTGGTCACGAGCTTGCGCTGCGGCAGCTTGCCCTCGAGCGTCTCGGAGACGGGGACGGTGGGGTCGCCGGCGCCGGTGACGCGCATGGCCTGGTACACGTAGCTACGGCCCGAGAGCGGGTCGCGGATGGCGCCGCCCACGCAGGTGGCGGCACCGCCGAAGGGCTCGATCTCGGTCGGGTGGTTGTGGGTCTCGTTCTTAAACAGGAACAGCCAGTCCTGCTCCTCGCCGTCGACATCGACCTTCACCTTGACGGTGCAGGCGTTGATCTCCTCGGACTCGTCGACATCGGTCATGACGCCGGTCTTCTTAAGGTACTTGGCGCCGATGGTGCCCATGTCCATGAGGCAGACGGGCTTGGCGTCGCGACCGAGCTCGTGGCGCATCTCCATGTAGCGGTCGAAGGCCTGCTGCACCACGGCGTCGTCGATCGTCACGTCGTCCAGGACGGTGCCGAAGGTGGTGTGGCGGCAGTGGTCGGACCAGTAGGTATCGATCACGCGGATCTCGGTGATGGTGGGGTCGCGATCCTCATCGCGGAAGTACTGCTGGCAGAAGGCGATGTCTGCTTCGTCCATGGCAAGGCCGCGCTCGGCGATTAAGGCGGCAAGGCCGGCCTCATCGAGCTCGCGGAAGCCGTCGAGCACCTCGACGGGCTGGGGTTCGGGGGTCTCCATGTGCAGCGTCTCGGGCAGGTCGAGCGAGGCGATGCGGGCCTCGACGGGGTTTACCACGTAGTGCTTGATGGCCTCGATGGCGGCCTCGTCCAAGTCGCCCGAGATCATATAGACCTTGGCGGAGCGCACGGCGGGGCGCTCGCCCTGGCTGATGAGCTGCACGCACTCGCTGGCGGAGTCGGCGCGCTGGTCAAACTGGCCAGGCAGGAATTCGACGGCAAAGACGGCGCCATCGCTTGCGGGGAGCTCGTCATAGGTCACATCGACCTGGGGCTCGCTAAAGACGGTCGGGACGCAAGAGCGGAAGAGCTCCTCGTCGATGCCCTCGACGTCGTAGCGGTTGATGATCCTCAGGGCCTCGATGCCCTGAATGCCGAGAATCTCGGTCAGCTCGCCCTTGAGCTGCTGAGCCTCGACGTCGAACCCGGGTTTCTTCTCCACGTAGATACGAGAGACCATTGGTTCCTGCCTTCCTGATCGGTTGGGCGTACGGTACGGTATGCGGCAGCGGTCGGTTTGCGGGGCAAGCCTCGCGGTCGCCTTGAGCCACATGTTTGTAAACGTCACTATGATACGACAGCTCGCGGCGCGTAGAGGACGGCGAGGGTGCTACAGTGAAGCTCAAACAAGAGAAAGGCATCACATGGCATTCGTTTCTCTCGCCATCATCGCGCTCGTGGCCTTTGCGAGTCCCTTTATCGCCTCGGCAATTCCCGGAAAGCCCGTTCCCGAGACGGTCTTTTTGCTCGTGTTCGGCGCGGTGCTGGGTCCGCATATGCTCGGCATCATCCATGTGGACGCCGAGGTCTCGCTCGTGTCCGAGCTCGGCTTGGCCTTTTTGTTCCTGCTCGCCGGTTTTGAGATCGACCCCAAGAACATCACGGGCGTCGAGGGGCGCTATGGCATGGCGACGTGGGTCGTCACGTTTGGCATCGCCTGGCTTGCCGTGCGCTTTACGCCGTGGTTCTCGGTCAGCCATTTCGACGGCATCGCCGTGACGCTCGCGCTTACCTCGACGGCGCTCGGCACGCTCGTGCCCATCATGCGCGAGCGCTCGCTTACCGGCACACGCGTGGGCGATTCGATTCTCGCGTACGGTACCTGGGGCGAGCTTGGCCCCGTGCTTGCCATGTCGGTGCTGCTCTCTGCGCGCACCGGCATTCAGACACTCGTGATCTTGGGTCTGTTTGCGGTGGTCTGCGTGCTGCTGGCCGTGGTCCCGAGCCGCTCCAAGCGCGTCGGCAGCCGCTTCTTTGCGTTTGTCGAGGAGCGCGCCGATACCACATCGCAGACCTTCGTGCGCTTGACGGTTCTCATCCTGGTCACGCTCGTGGCGTTCTCGGCCATCTTCGATCTCGACATCGTGCTGGGCTCCTTTGCCGCCGGCTTTGTCCTGCGCTATATCATCCCCGAGGGCAATCACACGCTCGAGACCAAGCTCGATGGTCTGGCCTACGGCTTTTTGATCCCCGTGTTCTTTACCGTGTCGGGCGCAAAGATCGACCTGACGGCTGTGGCATCGCGCCCCGGGCTGCTCGTGGGCTTTATCGTGGCGTTGCTCATCATCCGCGCCGTGCCCATTCTTGTCTCTATGAGCATCTGTCCCGAGACGCGCGATGTCTCGGCGTATGGCCGCATTACCGTGGCCCTGTACTGCACCACGGCGCTTCCGATCATCGTTGCCGTAACGAGTGTGGCCGTCAACGCGGGGGCGCTTTCGCAAGACATTGCCTCGGTCATGGTTGCCGCCGGTGCCATCACGGTGTTTTTGATGCCGCTGCTCGCCCAACTCTTCTACCGCGTGATCGACGCCGCGCCGGTTGCCGCCGTGGCGGAGGTTGCCGAGCATCCATCCGACGCGCTCGATATTCTGCGCGCCCATCACGATCTGGCGAGCTTGCTCGCGCGTGAGCACGAGTTGTTGACCTCGCACGGTCACGGCCGCGCACTCGACGGCGTGCCTACGATCGATACCATTGCCGATCGCCTTTCGGCCGAGGCGGCAAGCGAGCGCATCGATGCCCGTATCGTCGACGCCGCCCATTTGCTGGCCGAGAAGACCTATGGCGACGAGATCGACCCGTCCAAGCTCACCCCGCGCGAGCGCCGTCGCCTGGAGCGCGCCAAGCTCGCCGTGCACGAATACCGCCGCCGCATGCTGGAGCTCTACGCTAGAGAAGAAGCCGAGGACGACGACGGCAAGTAGCAAGGAATACCGGGATACGGGTTCCGTCTAAATAAAGGAAGGCGCGCTGCCTGCAATCGATGCAGACAGCGCGCCTTTTGCGTAGGGCTCTGTAGAAGGCTGGGGCAAAAGCCTGTGACCCTTAGGAGCGGGCGGCTCCGTCGACGGGGAGTACGGCGCCCGTGACGTAGGAGGACATGTCGCTCGCCAGGTAGACGAAGGCGTTGGCGACGTCCTCGGGCTCGCCCATGCGGCCGAGCGGAATGGTGGCGATGATGGGCTTGATGACCTCTTCGGGCAGGTTGGCGACCATATCGGTCTTGGTCACGCCGGGCGCGACAGCGTTGACGCGAATGCCCATGGGGGCGAGCTCACGCGAGAGCGACTGGACCATGCCGTTGACGGCGAACTTGGACGTGGGATAGCCAACGCCGGAGGGCTGACCGTACTTGGCGACCATCGAGCTCGTGGTGGTGATGGTGCCGCCGTGACCGGCCTCGGTCATGATCTTGGCAGCGGCCTGGTGGCCGTTAAAGACGGCGACGACGTTGAGGTCCATGACCTTGGCGAACTCTTCGGCTGTGTACTCCAGAAGTGGCGAGCGCTGGGAGATGCCGGCGTTGTTGACGACCGTGTCCAGGCCGCCCATGTCGGCTGCTGCCTGGGTAAAGGCCTCGGTTACGGCCTCGAGCGAGGTGAGATCGCAGGAACGGCCCCAGACCTTGGCCTCGGGATAGGCTGCGGTCAGCTTCTCGACGGCGGCATCGGCGGTCTCCTGGCGAGAGCCAAAGACCGTGACGGCGGCGCCTTCCTCAATAAAACGGCAGGCGATGGCGTAGCCGATACCGCGCGTGCCTCCGGTGATGATTGCTTTCTTACCCTCGAGCAACATGGTGCCTCCATTCTTCGGGGGTGTGGACATACGCAGCACAGCATAGTGGCGACCCAAAACGAGCACGTCCGCTTATCGGTGAACGGTACCCCCGGTTGTCAATGAGCGGTCAAGTTGTTCAAACGTAAGCCACGCCAATGCGCCCCCAGCTCGCAAACAAAAAGGGCTCCCGTCCAAGACCGGACGGGAGCCCCTCAACATATATGTCGTATACCGAAGACCGAACTAGTTGGCCATAACGCCTTCGGTCCAGGCCTCGACGTCCTCAATGCGCAGGACGTTGGCGACCTCGGCCACGCAGTCGACGCCTGCAAGCTCGGCGGCGGCAGCTTGGACGTCCTTCTCGAGCGCGCGGTGCGTTAGGAAGATGACCGAGCAGGCGTCGGTGACGCCCGACTTGCCATCCTCGACCTGATTGATGAGCGAGATCGAGATGTTGTGCTTGGCAAAGATATCGACCGTCTCGGACAGGGCGCCCACGCGGTCGGCGACCTTCAGGCGCACATAGTACTTGGTCTGGAGCTCGTCCATGGGCTTAAAGGCGAGGTTGTGGCCGTAGGGCTCGATCTCGGGCAGCGGTGCAACGCCGCGGCTGATCTGCTCGGACAGCGACAGGATATCGCCCACGACGGCGCTCGCGGTGGGGAAGGAGCCTGCGCCGGCACCGTAGAACATGGTCTCGCCCACAGCGTCGCCCACCACGTAAACGGCGTTCATGGCGCCGTTGACCTTAGCGAGCATGTGGTCGGCAGGGATCAGCGTGGGGTGCACGCGGACGTCGACGCCGGCATCGGTGTTGCGGGCGATGCCCAGCAGCTTAATGGTGTAGCCAAGCTCGCGGGCCTGGGCGATGTCCTCGGCGCCGATGGTGCGGATGCCTTGCTGGTAGACGTCGTCGGTGGTCACGCGGGTGCCAAAGCCGATGGAGGCGAGGATGGCCGTCTTGCTGGCGGCATCGAAGCCGTCGACGTCGGCGGACGGATCGGCCTCGGCATAGCCCTTGGCCTGGGCATCGGCGAGCACATCGGCGTAATCGGCGCCTTCGGCGTCCATACGCGACAGGATATAGTTGGTGGTGCCGTTGAGGATGCCGGCGATGGTCAGGATCTTGTTACCCACCAGGTCGTGCTCGAGCGTGCTGACGATGGGGATGCCGCCACCGCAGCTGGCCTCGCACTTAATCTGCACGCCGCACTCACGCGCCTTCTCGGCGAGCGTTTCGACATGACGGCCCAGCAGGGCCTTGTTGGCAGAGACGACGTGCTTGCCGTTCTCGAAGGCGGTGGTGAAGATCTCGGTCGCGGGGTGCTCGCCTCCGATGAGCTCGACGACGATATCGACGGCTGGGTCGGTGACGACATCATGCCAGTCACTCGTAAAGGCCTCGCGCTCAATACCGGCTGCTTCAGCCTGCTCCCAGGCAAGCGCACAGGCGCGGGTCAGCTTAAGGTCGATGCCGTAGGCGGCCAGGTACTCATCGTGGTGGCTCTTAATCAGGCGGGCCACGCCGCCGCCGACGGTTCCCAGACCGATGAGGCCGACGTTCACGGTGCGCAGGGGTTCGCTCATAGATAGCTCCTTCGTGCATCTTATGGATGGATTAACCGCTTAAAGGTTGAGTGCATTCTAGCGTGAACCGAGGGCGCGTGCTCGCCAGGCAACAGGAGTCGCACAAAACGGCACCCCCGAAACGCTGCGGAAACATTGGAAACATGCTCGCTACAAACGGAACTCCGTAACAAACTGTCAACGTTTGCGCCATAAGGTTTGCCCTGTACCGCAAGACGGCCGCATCGCGGCCAGCGAAAAAGGGGGACACCATGTTCAACATCAACAGCACGCTCAGCCGTAGGAACTTTCTCGCCGGCGCTGCGGCGCTCGGCAGCACCGCAGCACTCGCTGGTTGCTCGTCGGGCGGCTCGGACGGCGGCTCCGCCGATGACGGCAAGACCTTCAAGATCGGTGTCATCGGCCCTCTGACCGGCGCCGCGGCAACCTATGGCGTTTCGGCCGAGAAGGGTGCCAAGCTTGCCGCCAAGGATTTCTCGACCAAGGACCTCAAACTCTCGCTTAAGTCCGAGGATGACGTCGCCGACGGCGAGAAGGCTATCAACGCCTTCAATACCCTGTGCGACTGGGGCATGCAGGCGCTCGTCGGCCCCGTCACGACTGGTGCCGCCGTCGCTGTCTCGGGCGAGATCGCCGACGATATGCTCATGGTCACGCCCTCTGCTTCGTCCCTCGACGTCACCAAGGACAAGACCACGGTTTTCCAGGTTTGCTTTACCGACCCCACCATGGGCGCGAGTGCTGCCAAGTTTTTGGCCGAGAAGTATGCAGACGCCAAGATCGCCCTGTTTTACAACTCCGGCGATACGTACAGCTCGGGTGTTGCCGATGCGTTTGCCGAGCAGGCCAAGGAGTCCAAACTTGATATCGTCGATACCGAGACCTTTAAGGACGACTCCTCCACGAGCTTTACCAACCAGCTCACCAAGGCCAAGGAGGCCGGCGCCACGCTTATCTTTGCCCCGATCTATTACACGCCGGCGTCCGTTTTGCTCAAGAACGCCAAGGACATGGGCTACGACATGACCCTCATGGGCACCGACGGCATGGACGGCCTGCTCTCCGTTGAGGGCTTCGACACCTCTCTTGCCGAGGGCGTGCTGCTCATGACCCCGTTCTCTGCCGACGATGAGAAGAACGCCGACTTCGTCAAGGCATATAAGGACGCCTACGACGAGACGCCCAACCAGTTTGCCGCCGATGCCTATGACTGCGTCCATGCGATTGTCGAGGCTATCGATAAGGCAGACATCGACATCACGGCCGGCGGCGCCGACATTGCCGGCGATCTTGCCAAGGCCATGCGCAAGATCAAGATCGAGGGCCTGACGGGCGAGCTCACGTGGAACGACGAGGGCCAAGTCGAGAAGCCCGCTACAGCCTATGTGATCCAGGACGGCAAGTACATCGCCGCCTAAGTGCGCATAAAGCGCTACCGGTGAGGCTGTTTTAATCAGGGCAGGGACGCTTGTAACAGAATGGAAACATTACTTTCACACAATAAAGTGGCTAAACTGCATAAACCAATAGAAATACGCATAATTATGGATAAACGGACAAAACAAAAGAAAAGTTGAAATAATCGCCACTTTTCTCAACTAAAGCGTCTACTATTTTGCGAACGCCGAACACGGCGAAGGATGGCCTGTTGGGTAACCGAAACCCGACGAGATTTGAGAGGAGAGCCGCATGTCGAGCCTCACCGGTAAGTCATTGAACCCTGTTATGAATCGCAGGAGCGTTATCGCGAGCGCAGCAGGTCTGGGGGCGATGTCTATTCTAGCTGGCTGCTCCTCCAACGGCGGCGACAGCGGTTCCGCTTCGGGCGACGCTTCGTTTAAGATCGGCACCATCGGCCCGCTGACCGGCGCCAACGCGTCCTACGGCAAGTCCGTTACCCAGGGTGTCGAGCTTGGCTGCAAGGATTTCTCGACCAAGGAGCTGCCGCTTGCCAGCAAGGCCGAGGATGACCAGGCCGACGGCGAGAAGGCCGTCAACGCCTTTAACACCCTGCTCGACTGGGGCATGCAGGCCCTCGTCGGCCCGACCACCACGGGTGCGTCGGTTGCCGTTGCCGCCGAGTGCGGTAACGACCCCGAGACGTTCATGATCACTCCGTCCGCGTCCTCCGAGGACGTCACCAAGGGCAAGGATTGCGTCTTCCAGGTTTGCTTTACCGATCCCAACCAGGGCGTCAACGCTGCCAAGTTCCTGGCGCAGAAGTATGCGGACGAGAAGTTCGTGCTGTTCTATAACTCCGGCGACGCCTATTCTTCGGGCATCGCAGATTCCTTTAAGGTTCAGGCCGCTAAATCCAAGCTCGAGATTGTTGACGAGGAGACCTTTAAGGACGACTCCGCCACGAGCTTTACCAACCAGCTCACCAAGGCCAAGCAGGCCGGCGCTACCATGATCTTTGCGCCGATCTACTACACGCCGGCGTCCGTCCTGCTCAAGAACGCCAAGGACATGGGCTACGACGTCAAGATGATGGGCTGCGACGGCATGGACGGCATCCTGGGCGTTGAGGGCTTCGACACCTCTCTTGCCGAGGGTCTGCTGCTCATGACCCCGTTCTCCGCCGACGACGAGAAGAACGCCGACTTCGTCAACGCTTACAAGGATAAGTATGGCGAGACTCCGGACCAGTTTGCCGCCGACGCTTACGACGGCGTGCACGCGGTGGCCGAGGCCCTCGAGGAGGCCGGTCTTGGTGTCGACGCCGACCCGACCGAGGTCGCCGAGAAGCTGCCTAAGGCTATGCTCAAGATTACCGTTGACGGTCTGACCGGCAAGCTCACCTGGAACGATAAGGGCCAGGTCCAGAAGGAGCCCACGGCGTACGTCATCACCGACGGCAAGTACGTACAGGCCTAATAAGCCGCCTTACATAGAGCGGTTTTGATCCCAAGCAGGGGAGGTTTTGGCCTTCCCTGCTTGCTTGGTATCTAGGGACGATGTAACGTCCCTGTTTCATACATTAACTGGAAACCTATTCGAAAGGGGGATGTGGAACATGACGGTCTTTATCCAATACCTGGTCAACGGCCTGTCCATGGGCAGCGTCTACGCCATCATCGCGTTGGGCTACACCATGGTCTATGGCATCGCCAAGATGCTGAACTTCGCTCACGGCGACGTTATCATGGTCGGTGCCTATGTCTCGTTCTGCGCCACGTCGTATCTCGGCCTCCCGGGCTGGGCATCTGTAATTCTCTCTTGTGTGGTCTGTACCGTTCTCGGTGTTCTCATCGAGGGTCTGGCATACAAGCCGCTGCGTCAGGCGGGCCCGCTGGCCGTTCTGATCACGGCCATCGGCGTGTCTTACTTCCTGCAGAACGCCGCGCAGCTTCTGTGGGGCGCCACGCCCAAGAACTTCACTTCGCTCGTCACCTTCCAGGTGCCGGAGTTCTTGGCCAAGTTCAATGTAAGCGCCGTCTCGCTCGTCACCATCGTCGCCTGCCTGGTTATCATGGCCGGCCTGATGTTCTTTACAGGTAAGACCAAGATGGGCAAGGCCATGCGCGCCGTGTCCGAGGACAAAGCCGCCGCTCAGCTCATGGGCATCAACGTCAACCGTACCATCTCGATGACGTTTGCCATCGGCTCCGCCCTTGCCGCCATCGCCGGTGTGCTCCTGTGCTCCTACTCGCCGGTCCTGCAACCCACCACGGGCGCCATGCCTGGCATCAAGGCCTTCGACGCCGCCGTCTTCGGCGGTATCGGCTCCATCCCCGGTGCCTTTGTCGGTGGCATTCTCATCGGCATCATCGAGGCGATGGCCCAGGCTTACATTTCCACGAGCCTTGCCAACTCCATCGTCTTTGGTGTTCTGATCATCGTCCTGCTCGTCAAGCCTGCCGGCCTCTTGGGCAAGTACGTCCCCGAGAAGGTGTAGGTGAGCGTTATGAAGTTTCTTAAAGACAAGCAGACGCGTCACGACTTTGTTACGTACGCCATGTGCCTTGTGGCGTTCGCCATCGTGTTCTTTATGCAGTCCAACCATATGATTCCGCGCATGATCGCCGGTCAGCTGGTTCCCATCACGGCCTATATCGTCATGGCCATCTCCCTTAACCTCGTCGTCGGCATCGCGGGCGACTTGTCGCTGGGCCATGCGGGCTTTATGAGCGTCGGTGCCTATACGGGCATCGTCACCGCCGTCGCGCTGGAGAGCGCCGTTCCGTCCGATCCGGTGCGCCTTATCATCAGCATTGTGGTCGGCGCTATCGCCGCTGCCATCTTGGGCTTCTTGATCGGTATCCCGGTCCTGCGCCTGAGCGGCGATTACCTGGCTATCGTGACGCTGGCCTTTGGCGAGATCATCAAAGAGATCGTCACCTGCCTCATTGTGGGTGTCGACTCCCGCGGCCTGCACGTGATCTTTAACATCACGGGCAACTCTACGATCGACGACCTGCATCTGCTCGAGGACGGTACCGCCATCATCAAGGGCGCCCAGGGCGCCTCGGGCGTGTCGACGTACTCGACCTTCCTCGCCGGTGCCATCCTGGTCATGGTCGCACTCGTGATCGTGCTCAACCTGGTTCGCAGCCGTACCGGCCGTGCCATTATGGCCGTGCGCGATAACAAGATTGCAGCCGAGTCGGTAGGCATCTCCGTCACCGAATACCGCATGATCGCCTTCGTGGTTTCCGCTGCCCTCGCCGGTGCTGCCGGAGCTCTCTTCGGCGGTAACTTCTCGCAGCTCTCCGCCACCAAGTTCGACTTCAATACCTCCATTCTCATTCTGGTGTTCGTGGTCCTGGGCGGCCTGGGCAATATGCGCGGCTCCGTTATCGCCGCGGCGCTGCTCACGGTGCTCCCCGAGCTGCTCCGTCAGTTCTCGGACTACCGCATGCTCATCTACGCCATCGTGCTGATCCTGGTCATGATCTTTACCAACAACCCGCAGCTTAAGGCGTTCTTCGCACGCATTAAGGACCGCTTTGCTCCCAAGAAGGAGGTGGCAGCCGATGCCCAGTAAGTTTGAGTTCAACAAGGGCAAGATGGTTCCGTATCCGTCTGGCGCCATCGTTCCCGACCGCGACCTGGGCGAGCGCCCGGCGCTCGAGTGCATCCACCTGGGCATTGAGTTCGGTGGCCTTAAGGCAGTCGACGACTTTAGCCTGACTATCGGTAAGACCGAGATCGCCGGTCTCATCGGCCCCAATGGCGCCGGTAAGACCACGGTCTTCAACCTGCTCACCAAGGTGTACCAGCCCACGCACGGCACCATCCTGCTCGACGGCGAGGACACCTCGGGCAAGTCGGTCTATCAGGTCAACCGTATGGGCATCGCCCGTACCTTCCAGAACATTCGCCTGTTCAACACCATGACGGTGGAGGACAACGTCAAAGTCGGCCTGCACAACCAGGAGCGCTACTCCGGTTTTGAGGGTGTGCTGCGCCTGCCGACGTATTGGAAGCACGAGAAGGCCGCCCACGAGCGCGCCATGGAGCTGCTGTCCATCTTTGACATGGAGCACCTGGCAAATGAGCAGGCCGGCTCGCTGCCCTACGGCGCCCAGCGTCGTCTGGAGATTGTCCGCGCCCTTGCGACCAACCCCAAGTTGCTGCTGCTCGACGAGCCTGCCGCCGGTATGAACCCGTCCGAGACCGCGGAGCTCATGGAGAACATCGTCAAGATCCGCGACACCTTCGGCATCGCCATCATGCTCATCGAGCACGATATGTCTCTCGTCATGAACATCTGCGAGGGCATCTGCGTGCTTAACTTTGGTAAGGTCATCGCCAAGGGCACGGCCGAGGAAATCCAGAACAACGATGCCGTTATCGAGGCGTATCTGGGCAAGCAGGATAAGGGGGAGAACTAAATGGCAGAGCCGATGCTTTCCGTCTACAACATCAACGTCTGGTACGGCGCCATCCACGCCATCAAGGACATCTCCTTTAACGTCAACGAGGGCGAGATCGTGGCCCTGATCGGTGCTAACGGCGCCGGCAAGTCCACGACGCTTAAGACCGTCTCGGGCCTGCTGCGCTCCAAGACCGGTTCCATCAAGTTTATGGGCGAAGACATTACCCATACACCCGCCGACAAGCTGGTGGGCAAGGGTCTGGCTCAGGTTCCCGAGGGACGTCGCGCCTTTTTGCAGATGACGGTCGAGGAGAACCTGGAGATGGGTGCCTATACGCAGCCCAAGTCCACGGTGGCTCCGGGCCTGGAGCGCGTCTACGAGCAGTTCCCGCGCCTAAAGGAACGTCGTCGCCAGGTCGCCGGCACCCTTTCAGGCGGCGAGCAGCAGATGCTCGTTATGGGGCGCGCCCTTATGAGTAACCCCAAACTGCTTATGCTCGACGAACCTTCCATGGGTCTGGCGCCGATTCTGATCGAACAGATCTTCCAGATTGTCGAGGACCTGCACAAGGCCGGCACCACGGTGCTTCTGGTTGAGCAAAACGCACAGATGGCGCTTTCCATCGCCACGCGCGGCTACGTGCTCGAGACCGGCAAGATCACCATGACCGGCACCGGCCAAGAGCTGCTGCACGACGATAACGTTCGCAAGGCATATCTGGGCGGCTAGGGACTTCCGCCGTTCTGCCGAACGGCGGACCGGCCGACGCTGTGCGGGCGCCCTGATCGACGTGCCGAAGCTCCTCACCCTTGGGGCTATGCCGCGGTACGAGGCCAGGTGGTCATGGTCCGGGAACCTCGCGATGTCGAATGACACCGCGAGGTTCGCCGCCGTCCTCGGCGGCCTCGGCCCCCGAGTGGGCGATTCCCACGCGCTAACGCCTGCAAACAAGGGGATCGCCAAGACGCCGCCGGGCACCTCCGTCATAGACGTGGAAGTGCGGCCGCGCTGAAGCTCTGCGCGGTGTCTGCTCGCTTATGTGCGCATCACGAAGGAAGACCAGATCGGTGAGCGGGATTGGCCCGAAGTCGAGAGATTCCCATCAGCCTCTCGTCGGTCGATGACCGGTTCACCACGCAGGAAGAGCGTGACGGAAGGTCTCGCAAAAAGGCTCCGAGCGCGGTGTGCTCATGCCCGTCGTGGTGCGCCCGAGGGGGGGACGGCTGCTACGAGCTCGATCATTTGCGAGGAGAAGGCGAACCAGTCGTTGCAGATCCAATATGGATCTCGCCGACCTCGGCAAGCTGCTCGATGAGTGGAAGCCCTGTCGGGTCGTCTATTTCAACACCACCCAGAATGATGGTGTCATCGCGCAGGTCGATCTGCGTGTTGAACACAGCGAGGTTAAAGCCGGAGGCCACAAATCCGATAGCAGCCAGGACGAGCCCCGTGGCAACAAGCCCACCCGCTACGGCAAGGTAAATCCTTTTTACGCTGGACATGTTTGCACTCCTTCCTATGCCGTGAGCGGCGCCGCTTCAGCGCCCATGCGGCTCTTATTGCCTCGATCTTTCCAGAAGGGCGAAACGGCTTTCTTCGCCCAAAGGGCAGAGAGGCGCGCGATCTGCTTGGACGCCGTCCAGGCGCCGGCTCCCGTGAGGAGCGCCACACCGATGGAAGCGAATCCCATTCCCATCGAGGCCAAAACGTACGGAACATGCCCGATAATGATGCCGTCCACGGCGAACAGGAGCCCTACCAGGCCCGCGCCCCCGAATGCCGCGGCCACGATCCACACGCAGAGCGCAAGAACCCAAATACAGATGTAGACTGCAGCGGCAACGGCGACGAACGCGAGCAGCAGCGGAATCCATACCGGAGAGCCCACGATGGCAAGCGCCCATAGAAGTGCCGTGCTCTTGCGCTTGGTCCTCGCGATCGCGCGCGGCACGGCGGGCAGTTCGTCGAGCGTTGCCTCGGCGACCTCACCGGGCGTGCCCATGGCGGCCACAGCCTCGGCCTCCGTCATGCCGTCCTCCATACGGTCGGCGATGGCCTCCGTGTAGAACTCCTGCGTTTCCTTTACCTGATCTGCCGGCAGGCAGGCCAGAAGCTCGCCCAGCCGGTTCAAGAACTCATCGCGCGTCATGGTGCGCCCCCTCCACGTAACGGTAGATCTCCTGCACGGATGGCCATTCGTCGAGGAACTCGGCGATACGCTCGCGCCCGGCGTCCGTGATGCGGTAGTACCTCCGCAGCCGCCCGTTGTGCTCGGCGGAGCGCGCGGTGATGCAGCCCGCCTTCTCCAGGCGCTTGAGCAACGGATAGAGCGTGGATTCCGTGAGCCCCATACTCGCGGGCACGTCCTTCACGATCTGATAGCCGTAGGATTCCTCGCCCGAGACGGCCGCGAGCACGCAGGCCTCGAGGAAGCCGCGCTTCATCTGTGCCTCCATCCGCACACCTCCTTTCGTAGTGTACTGTGTAACACCTACTATATGACACATAGTATATGATGTCAACAGTTGTCGTATAGGGAGTCCGGTCTGTCTGTCCCCTGCGGGTACTCATTGGGGACGTACTTAAATGAGTACCCATCGCTCAAGGTGGCACCTGGGGACGTTCCTTATGTGCCGGCACTTTGGGACACTCCTTGTCAAGGTTTTGTTCCATCGTGCGGGTTGCTATTTAACGTGCGACAATGCCGTGTGGAAATCGAAATGTCTCCTGGGGGCTATCTATGCTATACGAATTTTGCGCCGAGAACTTTGAGCGAGTGCCGGCGGCCATCGATGCCGGTGCGGGGCGCATTGAGCTGTGTGACAACCTCGCCGTCGGTGGCACCACGCCTTCCGCCGGCGTTATCAGCGCTACAGTCAGCTACGCTCACGAGCATGACGCGCGAGTGATGTGCATGATTCGTCCGCGTGGTGGCGACTTTCATTACAACCAGGACGAGCTGCGCATGATGGAGATGGACCTGGGTCTTGCTGTGAGCGCCGGCGTTGACGGCCTGGTCTTTGGCTGCTGCAAGCCCTGTGCCGGCGGCTGGGCGCTCGACGAACTCACCCTCGGCGCCCTCGTTATGGCTACGGGCTGCGCGACCGAGGAGTGCAAGCGCGAGTCCCTTGACATCACCTTCCACATGGCATTTGACCAGCTCTCGCACGAGGCTCAGCTCGATGCGATTGATACACTTGCCGACTGCGGCGTTACGCGCATCCTCACGCATGGCGGCGCTGCCGGTATGTCGATCGAGGATAATTTCGATTACCTGGCTCGTTTAATCGAGTATGCGGGCGATCGTTTGACCATCCTTCCCGGCGGCGGCATCACTACGGCAAATCGCGACGCGGTCACGGCGGCGCTAGGTGTCTCCGAGCTCCATGGCACCAAGATCGTGCCGCTAGAGGCGTAGCCCACATCGACCGCGTCTTTATCCGAAGGCGTCTGAGTAAGAAAATGAGCGATCGAACAAAGCGGACGAACTAGCGTGCCATGGCGTCGCGGCCGGCCTCGACTCGCTTGCGCTGCGCTGTGCGCTCCTCGCCGGTCAGGTGCTCAAAGAGGTGTCCGATAATTGAGGCCAACACCTGCTGAAACAGCGTGCCGCACATGACGGGGAATACCACTTCGCCGGGAAAATACTGCGTGGCGATGACGGCACCCGAAGAGATGTTGCGCATGCCACAGGTAAAGCACATGGTGGTCGTCTCGCTATACGGCAGGTGCAGGGCACGGGCGATCAGGACGCCGGTGATAAAGCCGCTGATGGCGAACACCAGGATAAAGAGTGCGACTTCCAAGCGCTCAACATTCATGTGTAGCACGTACTCGCTCATAGCGGTGGAGTTGGACGCGATGACGCCCATCATCATGAACTTGCAGGCGGGCGAGAGCGCGGGGGAGAGCTTCTCGTGTCCCCATCCACGCGTGAGCTCGTTGATCACGATGCCGAGCACGGCGGGGATGGCGATCATAAAGGCCATGTCCTGCATCATGTTCGGCACATCGATCGAGACGGTGGCACCCAGCAAGAGCTTAAGCGTGAGCGGAATCGTCACAGGGGAGATAACCGAGGACGTCAGGATGATGGTGAGCGCGAGCGGGCCGTTGCCGCCGAACATGCTGATCCACATAAAAGCGGTGACGGCCACGGGCACGCTGTACTCGAGCACGATGCCGCAGACAAGGTTGGGGTTGGAGCCAAAAAAGAGTGACCCTATGGCATACGCCGCGATGGGAATAAGCACTGCCGAGACCAGTAGCGCCAGAATCAGGTGCAGCGGACGGTGGAACACCTCGGCTACCTGGTGAAAGGTGTTGCTGAGCGCGCCCTGAAACGTCATAAAGGCGAAGAGGGCGGGAACAATGGGCTTGAGCACGCCGATCTGCTGGGGAAAGAGCACGCCGAGCGCCACGCAAATCGGAACGATGATCTGCATATGCCCCGCGAGGAACTTTCCCAGTCCAGCCCATTGCTTCATATGTCCCGTGACTCCCTTTATCCGCGAACTCGTTTGTATGGATATGCTAGACGCTCGTATGCGTCCGTGCGGCTGAAACGCTCGATTATTTCGAGGACATTACCGCCATCGTTTGCCGAAACCGCGGCGCACCGCGGCGTTTTGCGTCCGCGCTGCACGGTATAATAAATCCGTTCAACAGATCTGCCTGCCGAAGCGGGCATACACAGAGGACTCATCGCTATGAACCGTGAGAGGTATCGCGGCGACCTGCCCCTATCAGGGGTGGGTGCCTATGTCATCGCTTAAGACGACGCATCGCTGGGCGGTCGCTCAGCAAAACCCCGAGCTTGAAAAGGAGCTTTCGGCTGGTCTGGGCATTCCCGGGCTGGTGGCGCGCATTATGGTCGCGCACGGCATTGGCTCCATCAAAGAGGGCCAATTGTTTTTGACGCCTTCGCTCGATCGCGACTGGGCCGACCCACTCATTATCCCGGGCATGTCGGTCGTTGCCGACCGCGTCGAGCGTGCTATTCGCAACCACGAGCACATTGCAGTCTTTGGCGATTTTGACGTTGACGGTATTACGTCGACCTGTCTGTTGACCGAGGCGCTGCGCACGTTTGGCGCCGATGTCACGCCGTTTATTCCGCATCGATTTGATGAGGGCTACGGTCTTTCGCGCGCGGCACTCGACCGCGTTAACGAGCTCGCTCGCCCCCAGCTGATCGTGACCGTCGATAACGGCATTGCCGCCAAGGAAGAGGTTTCCTATCTGGAGAGCCTGGGGATCGATTTGGTGGTCACGGACCATCACGAGCCCTCCGACCAGGTGCCGCAGGGTGTACCCCTGACCGACCCCAAGCTCGAGGACGAGGGCCCCTCGCGCGAGCTCGCCGGTGCTGGCGTGGCGCTCAAGCTGGTGCAAGTCCTGGGTGAGCGCCTGGGCAAGCCGTCGTATTGGCGTTCGCTAATCGAGGTCGCGGCGCTGGGCACCGTGTCCGACATGATGCCGCTCACGCCCGAGAACCGCGCGCTGGTTGCCGAGGGCATCCAGCAGATGCGCGTAACCGCTCGCCCCGGCTATATCGCGCTTGCCTCGCTCGCCAAGGCGGACCTTTCGAGCATTACGGCGGATGGCCTGTCATTCTCGCTCATTCCCCGCTTAAACGCTGCCGGTCGCATGGCCGATCCCAAGCTGGCGCTCGACCTGCTGCTTGCCCACAATCCCATCGAAGCAAGCGCGCTGGCGGCTGAGCTCGAGGAAATCAACCGCCAGCGCCGTGAGATCGAGGCGGAGCTCACGCGCGATGCCATGGCAAAGGTCGAGGAGACCTATGACGGCGGACGCGCGATCGTCGTGGGCGGTGAAGGCTGGCACGAGGGCGTCAAGGGCATCGTGGCAAGCCGTCTGACCAACCGCTATCACGTGCCGGCACTGCTGTTCTCGATCGAGGACGGTATCGCGCGCGGCTCTGGTCGCTCGGTGGGCAAAGTTAACCTGTTTGACGCCGTTGAGCGCTGTTCCGACCTGCTGATTCGTCGCGGCGGGCATGCGGGCGCCGTGGGCGTGACCATTGAGGCCCCCAAGCTCGATGAGTTCCGCCGCCGTCTTTCCGCCGTGCTATCGGAGATTCCCGCCGAGGACTTTGAAGACATCGACGAGGTTGCCGCCACGGTCGACCTTTCCGAGTTGAATATCGAGACCATCGAGCAGATTTCCCGCCTTGAGCCGTTTGGCCAGGGTAATAAGGTGCCGCTGCTGGCTGCCGAGGGCGTGACGATGTGTGATCGCGCCGTGGTGGGTAAGACCGGCGAGCATATGCGCTTCGTGGCGACGGATGGAGCCGCGAGCGTGCCGGCCATCATGTTTCGCGTACCGCAGATCGACAGGCTTATCAATTGCGACAGCGCCGTCGACTTGGTGTTCGAGGCCGTGGCCGAGCATTGGCAGGGACGTGTGAAGCCCAAGCTCATGATCAAAGATGTCTTGGTCCGCGATACCACGGCACCCAATATCGACGATCCGGCATGTGAGCTTCGCCGCGGCGTGCAACCGGCGGATTCTGGCCTGCGCCTGGAGTCGCGTAAACGCGAGACGCTCGCCCAGCTTTCTTATACCGAGCTCACGCGCTCGCTTATCCATAGCTTTATCGGCTCGAATCAGCCACATCGCGCGCAGGTCGAGGCACTCGATGCTCTGGCCGATCACCAAAGTGTTCTGGCCGTCATGGGGACGGGGCGTGGCAAGTCACTCATCTTCCATGTGCACGCCGCGCGCGAGGCGGTCCTTTGTGGGCGTGCGAGCATCTTTGTCTATCCGCTGCGTGCGCTCGTTGCCGACCAGGCCTATCACCTCTCATCGACGATGGCTGCGCTCGGCATTGGCGTGGGCGTGTTGACCGGCGAGACCGTGGAAGCAGCGCGCGATGACGTGTTTGCCGGCCTGGCTTCGGGCCGCACCGGCATCGTACTCACGACGCCTGAGTTCCTGTCTATTCACCGCGATCGCTTTGCGCGTTCGGGGCGCATCGGCTTTGTCGTTATCGATGAGGCGCACCATGCCGGTCTTGCCAAGGGCGGCGACCGCAGCGCATACCTCGACATGCCCGATATCCTCAAGGCCCTGGGCGACCCGGTCGTTCTGGCCACGACTGCCACCGCAACGGCTCCGGTTGTGGCCGAGCTCGCCCGCGTGCTACCGATTACCCGCACGGTGGTCGACGAGACGGTGCGCGAGAACTTGCAGCTCGAGGATGACCGAGATCTTGCGAGCCGCGAGAACCGCCTGGTGTCAATCGTGGCGACGGGGGAGAAGACCGTCATCTACGTCAACTCGCGCGACCAGTCCGTGGCGCTTGCTAAGACGCTGCGCAAGCGGGTGCCCGATTGCGCGACCCGCATCGCGTTCTATAACGCGGGGCTTGCGCGCTCCGATCGTCGCCGTGTCGAGGAAGCGTTTCGTGACGGAAGCCTCAGTTGCATCGTTTCGACCTCTGCCTTCGGTGAGGGCGTGAACCTGCCCGATATCCGCCATGTCGTGCTCTACCACATGCCGTTTGGCGCCATCGAGTTCAACCAGATGAGCGGACGCGCCGGTCGCGACGGGCAACCTGCCGTGATTCACCTGCTCTATTCGTCGCGTGACGCTCGCATTAACGAGCGCCTGCTCGACTGCTACGCGCCCGAGCGCGACGAGCTCGTCACGCTCTATCGCGCGCTGCAGACTATGTGGCGCTCCAACCGCGGCAAGACCGGAGCCGACTCATTTAGTGCGAGCGATATCGACATCGCGCAGATGTGCCTTGCCATCGATGCCCGCACGCCGGTTGACGAGCGCTCGGTGGAAAGCGGCCTGGGAATCTTCGAAGAGCTTGGTTTCTGTCGCGTTTCGGGGTTTGACGACACCCGTCGCATCGCGATGGCAGAAAACCCGGGCCGTGTGCAATTGAGCAGGTCAATTCGCTATTTGGAGGGCTTGCGCTCGCGCATGGAGTTCTCGGCTTTCCGGAGCTGGGCGCTTGATTCGTGCGCTTCTGATATGCTAGCCAAAGTTAACCGCCCGATCGTACCGCGGGCCTAGGGGAAGGGGACCTCGATGGATGCCGCAGCCCGTACCGCCCATGATTCCACCCTCCAGCCGTTCTCGGAGATGGAGCACTATAAGCATGCCGATGAGCTGCCGCCCGAGATTATGGCGGACAGCTACGACAAGCTGGAGCGCCTGTGCCTCAAATATATGAATGAGGACGACTTCTCTAAGGTGGAGCAGGCCTATTGCTTTGCTGCCGAGAAGCACCGCAACCAAAAGCGCCGCTCGGGTGAGATGTACATCAACCATCCCGTCGAGGTGGCCATCATTTTGGCCGATCTCAAGATGGACTGCGATGTGGTGTGCGCCGCGCTGCTGCACGATACCGTCGAGGACACCGAGACCTCGCTCGCCGATGTTTCCGGCCTGTTTGGCGATACGGTGGCCGAGCTCGTCGATGGCGTGACCAAGCTCACCAACATCGAAGTCGATAGCATGGACGAGAAGCAGGCGCTTACGCTGCGCAAGATGTTCCTCGCCATGTCCAAGGACATCCGCGTTATTATCGTCAAACTTGCCGACCGCCTGCATAACATGCGTACGCTGGCGGCCCTTCGCGAGGACCGTCGTCTGTTTAAGGCCCGCGAGACCATGGACGTGTATGCGCCCCTGGCCGACCGTCTGGGCATGAGCTCTATTAAGTGGGAGCTCGAGGACCTGTCCTTCTTCTACCTGGAGCCCGATGCCTACCAGCGCATCGCGCGCATGGTGGCGGAGTCGCGCGAGGTCCGTGAGCGCTATCTGGCCGAGACCATCAAGACGCTCACCGACGAGCTCAACCGCATTGGCCTGGAGGGCTTCCAGATCAATGGTCGCTCCAAGCACTATTGGTCTATCTACCAAAAGATGAAGCGCAAGGGCAAGGAGTTCTCCGAGATCTACGATTTGGTGGCACTGCGCGTCATCACGCATTCGGTGCGCGATTGCTACTCCACGCTCGGCGCGGTGCATACGTTGTGGCACCCCATGCCCGGTCGTTTTAAAGACTATATCGCCATGCCCAAGGTCAATAACTACCAGTCGCTCCATACGACGGTTATCGGCCCCACGGCCCGCCCGCTCGAGATTCAGATTCGAACCTATGAGATGCATGAGCAGGCCGAGTACGGCATTGCCGCCCACTGGCTCTATAAGAAATCGGGCGGATCGTCTGCTTCCAAGACCAATGACGCTCAACGTTTGGACGATCAGATTAACTGGCTCAAGCATTCGCTCGATTGGGCTGCGTCTGATGAGATCACCGACGCCAAGGAATATCTGCATTCGCTGAAGGTCGATCTGTTCGACCAGGAGATTTTCGTCTTTACGCCCAAGGGCGAGGTCATGGCGCTTCGTGCCGGCTCCACGCCGCTCGACTTTGCCTACGCCGTTCACACCGAGGTGGGCAACCACTGCGTCGGCGCTAAGATCAACGGTGCGGTGGCCCCGCTCACGCACGAGATCAAGACGGGCGACCGCGTTGAAATCCTTACCAACAAGAGTTCCAAGCCGTCGCGTGATTGGCTCAAGATCGTCAAGACGCCTTCCGCCAAGTCAAAGATTCGCCGTTATTTCGCCGCCGCGACCAAAGACGACGACGCTGCTGCCGGCCGCGATATACTGGCCAAGGACCTGCGCAAGCGCGGGTATGGCATCTCGACGCCGCGATCCACGCGTGCGCTCAACGCCGTGGCGGAGCAGTTTAACTACAAGCAGCTCGAGGACCTGTTTGCCGCCGTCGGCGCCGGCAAAGTTGCCCCGCGCGCTGTGGGTAACAAGGTCGAGCAAATCTTGGACCCCAAGCCCGAGGAACAGCTCACCAAGGCCGAGGCTATCGCCGAGGTCGTGAAGCAGCCCGCTCGCGGCTCCAACCGCAAGCCGCAAAAGCGCGGCAAGAGCGCCAGTAACGGCATTATCGTCAAGGGCGAGAGCAACAGCGGCCTGCTGGTCCGTCTGGCTCATTGCTGCAACCCCGTGACGGGTGACGACATCGTCGGCTTCATCACGCGCGGTCGTGGCGTTTCGGTGCATCGCGCCAACTGCCCCAACGTCAAGGGTCTCATGGAACATCCCGAGCGCATGATCGATGTGGAGTGGGACGGCGCTGCCGACACCCTCTTCCAGGTCGAGATCGTGGTCGAGTGCCTGGACCGCATGGGCCTGCTCAAGGATGTCACCATTGCCATTGGCGATGCGGGCGGCAATATCCTTTCTGCCGCCACATCGACCAACCGCGAGGGTATTGCAACCCTGCGCTTCATGGTCGAGATCTCGGACGCGAGCGGTCTGGATCCGCTGCTGGCTTCCATCAGCAGTGTCGATTCGGTCTACGACGCTCGCCGTCTTATGCCCGGCGAAGGCGGAGCTCAGCTCAAACGCCGTGTGTAGGTGCGAGAGCCTCTCAGCATCATAGATATTGGTTACGTTCGAGGCATCGTTTGGTGCCTCGAACGTATTTTAGAAGGAGGGTATGCGCATGGGCGATATGACTTTGGACCTGACACCCCGAGGTGCGGCTTCGATTGAGACACTCGTCAACGGCCCGATTCAGACCAACAGCTACGTCGTGATTTCGAATGACGAGTGCTTAATCGTCGATCCGGCGTGGGAGGGCGAGCGTCTTGTGGAGCATATCCGCACCGCGCATCCCGAGGTGCGCGTACTCGGCTCTGTCTGCACGCACGGTCATGCCGACCATGTTGGCGGGGTTGCCGGGGTTCGAGCTGTCGTTGGCGACAGCGGACTATATGAGTTGTGCGCTAAGGACGTGACGGTACCTCGCGCAAATATCGAGGAGCAGCGCGCCATGTGGGGTATCGAGACGCCCGATCCGGGTGAGCCGACGCGCTTGCTTGCCGAGGGCGATACAATCGAGGTGGGCGACGTCTGTCTGCAGGTGATCGAGACGCCGGGGCATACGCCGGGCGGCATCGTCCTGTTCGCCGCGACCGAGCAGGGGAACATCGCCTTTGTGGGCGACACGCTTTTCCCGGGCAGTCACGGTCGTACCGATCTTTCCGGCGGTGACGAGGCGGCGATTATGCGCTCGCTCTCCAAACTTGCCAAGACGCTTCCGCCCGATACCGTTTGCTTGACGGGCCATGGCGATTCGACCACGATGGCGCGCGAACTTATGCAGAACCCGTTTATGCAGATGTAGGCTCGAAGCCGTCTTTCGAACCACGAAGACCGCTCAATCGTCAAGCTATTTTCCCCAGTGGGTCGATTCTGTGGGGCAAACGGTCAAAATTTGTCCAATCGGATGGTATTCGTGAACAAACGAACGTTTATGCTCGGGTATGTCGTGGTAAAATCTCAGGCGTTATCGGAGCAACCTTACAGGAGGTTTCTTTTATGCTCGTCAACGCAGCAGACATGCTCAAGAAGGCCGAGGCCGGCAAGTACGCTCTCGGTGCCTTCAACACCAACAACCTCGAGTGGACCCTGGCTATTCTCCAGGCCGCCGAGGAGGCCAAGTCTCCGCTGATCCTTCAGTGCACCGCTGGTGCCGCTAAGTGGATGGGCGGTTTCAAGGTCTGCGCCGACATGGTCAAGGCTGCCGTCGAGGCCACGGGCGTTACCGTCCCCGTCGCCCTTCACCTCGATCACGGTTCTTACGAGGACTGCTTCAAGTGCATCGAGGCCGGCTTCACGTCCATCATGTATGACGGCTCTCACGAGGAGACCTTCCAGCTTAACCTCGACCGCACCAAGGAGCTCGTTGAGCTTGCCCACTCCAAGGGCATGTCCATCGAGGCCGAGGTCGGCGGCATCGGCGGCACCGAGGACGGCGTGACCTCCAACGGCGAGCTCGCTGACCCCGCTGAGTGCAAGCAGATTGCTGACCTGGGCGTCGACTTCCTCGCCTGCGGTATCGGCAACATCCACGGCGTGTATCCCGCCGACTGGGCTGGCCTTTCCTTCGAGCGTCTGGGCGAGATCAAGGCTCAGACCGGCGACCTGCCCCTCGTTCTGCACGGTGGTACCGGCATCCCCGAGGATCAGATCAAGAAGGCCATCTCCCTGGGTATCTCCAAGATCAACGTCAACACCGATCTGCAGCTCGTCTTCGCCAAGGGCGTTCGCGAGTATATCGAGGCTGGCAAGGATCAGCAGGGCAAGGGCTTTGACCCCCGCAAGCTCCTCAAGCCTGGTCGCGACAACATCGTTGCCCGCACCAAGGAGCTCATGGAGGAGTTTGGCTCCGTCAACAAGGCGTAAGTAGCGGTTTAACTTTCCCGTCGGAGGCCCCGTTCACCCTACGCTTTTCCCTTGCGCTCACCTGGCTTTGCCAGAAGTCGCGCAATGGGAAAAGCTTCGGGTGAACGGGGCCTCCTTCGTTAACTCGCCACAGGGTTACTGGGCTGAATTCATTTTTTATAGGTACCGTTTATCGGTGTTGAGGGTTCCTTTATTGGGGCTTTCTTTTTATCTCGCTACAATGGACTTCAAGAGTTCTAATGACTTGGAGTTTGGTATGGCTGTTATTAATGTGCTGCCTTCGGATGGGAAGGTTATTGACGAGGGTCCTGTTGGTTGCTCTGTTGATGTTTGCAATGATGACTTCCGTTTTCTAGATGTTGGCTTGCCACCCGAGATTCTGCGTTTAAAGGACGCGGGGTATCTTTCGCAGGCTATTGAGGCTTGCGACCGCCTACTTGCCCAAGATCCCGATCCCTCGCTTGCTGCCTGCGTTCGTGCCGAGCGGTATCGCATGCTTGAGACGCCGCTTCATTTTTCGGTGTCGCGCGATCGAGCTATTGCGATGATTCGCGAGGAGTGGCCTGAGTTTACCGAGGAGCAGTTTGACGATCTGATTGACCGTAAGCGTATTGACTGGCGCTTTATCGATGGCGAGCTGTTCGTTCTCGACAACTTCCTCGATTCGCTTCGCGTATATCCCAAAGAGGTCCCCGGCATGCGTCCCGATTCTACGGACGGAATAGCACTGCGCGACGAGATGCTCAAGGAGATGGAGTCACAAAACGGATTGGCTCGCGTCATTACGCTTAAAGCGTCCGTGTCTGTCCCCGGCGCTCTGGAGGGAGAGACCGTTTGCGCTTGGCTTCCCGTCGCGGCTGCCTGCCGTCAGCAGTCTCGGGTCGAGATTCTCGACATGACGCCGGAGGGTGCTGTTGCTCCCGCGAACGCTTCGGCGCGTACCGCCTCGTGGTCTTCTTCGAGTGAGCGCTCATTCTCGGTGACTTATCGTTATCACATCGATGCTGCTTATTGTGATGTCTACGGTGGCACACTTCCGGTTCATCCGCGTATGGACGCGCCTCTGCCCGAGGATATTTCCGAGGACCGTCCGCACATTGCATTCACGCCGTATCTGCAGCAGCTGACGGCCGGTGTTGTTGACGGACTCGAGGATCCGCTCGATCGCGCTCGTGCTATCTATGATTATCTGACGCAGCATATCGACTATCGCTATCAGCCGCCGTACTTGCTTTTGGGATCTATTGCCGATGACTGCGCGCATTCGCTCCGCGGCGATTGCGGCGTTATGGCGCTCACGTTTATCACCATGTGCCGTATCGCGGGCGTGCCTGCCCGTTGGCAGAGCGGCCTGTACGTTGCGCCCGATTCGGTGGGGTCGCACGACTGGGCAGAGTTCTATACGCCGCAGACCGGTTGGCTCAACGCCGACGTGTCATTTGGATCTTCTGCTCACAGGATGGGGGAGGAGTGGCGCCGCCGTCACTACTTTGGCAATCTCGACCCATGGCGTATGGTGGCCAACAATCGATTCCAGGCAGAGTTTGAGCCCTCTTTCGACGGCATGCGCGAGGACCCTTACGATAACCAGATGGGTGAGGCTTCGGTCGACGGTCGCGGATGCCGTCAGCGCGAGATGCTACGCACGGTCGAACTCATCGAAATGCTCGAAGTTCCATTTTCGGACTAATCGGTAGAAAGCTGTGATAAACTAACTCACGCATTGCGTGCCCGAGTGGCGGAATTGGCAGACGCAGTGGACTCAAAATCCACCGTTGGCAACAACGTGCGAGTTCGAGTCTCGCCTCGGGCACCATACATGCAAGTGAGCGTTCAAGGGGGTTGCGGCCCCCTTTTTCGTGCCGAACTCGCGTGAGCGCGCGAAGCGTTAAGCAAACAGGCCTGTGGCCTGTCTGTAGCGGAGCGTGGCGAGGGCGCCACGCGCCCGAAGCCCGGGGCTTCGCGAAGCGAAGGCCCTTCGAGTCTCGCCTCGGGCACCATACATGCAAACGAGCGTTCAAGGGGGTCAGGTTGATTTCCGATCTCAGCCGAACACATTAGGCGGACAGGCCGTTCCCGCAGC
>CAUFMB010000012.1 GCA_959026535.1 uncultured Collinsella sp.
GTCGGCGGGGCCATTGTGGCTCTTGACAGCGGATTGGGTCATATGAGCGAAAGCCGCCACGCACCCGGTGCGTGCATCATGCGAATCACGATCATCGTGGCGTTGGAGCAAATGGTCAGCGCCACCGCGATGCCGCAGCCCAGCGCCTCCATATGAAGCATGGCAACAAAGATGACATCCAGCACCGCATTAACAAGGCAGCCGGAAGCGATGATCACAGCAGGCCCGCGCGTGTCGCCCACGGCGCGCAGCAGTGCCGTTCCCATATTGAGCAGCAGCGCCGCAACCATGGCGGCAAAATAGCAACGAGCATAGGCCACGCCCTCGGCCAAAAGTTCATGCGGAGTGTTCATAAGTACCAGCATGGGCTCAACGAACACTATGCCAAGAATCGAGAAAACGATACCGCCCACCAGCGCGAGGGTCATGGCCGTATGGACCGAACGACTCAGTCGCTCATCATCGTGCTGGCCAAAATACTGACCGGTAATGACCGCGCAGCCGGCACCGACGCCAACGCAAAAGCCAATGCAGAGCTCGGTGAGCACCATCGTGGCCTGAATGCCACCCAGTGCAAGCTTGCCGCCAAACTGGCCGACGATATAGGTACCGATAAGCGTGTAGGCCTGTTGAAAAAACGAACTAAAAAAGATGGGAACGCACAGCGAAAGCAGCTGCTGCCAAATAACACCCTGCGTTACATCGATAGCCGTAGATTTCTTAGCCACACGCCCTCCCCACCAGCATACGTCAAACAACAAAACGGCAATTTAAGGCCAAAACAAATAGCAGCTTAGCACCGACCGGCGTCGACCGAAACACCCCGAGTCAGAGCCCGGTGCGAACTATCTGCCTAGTGATACAAACCCGGCTGGTAGTGATACTCATTGCTCAGATGCGGGCACAGCTGCCAAAAGGCGACGGCACTCGCCGCGGCCACGTTGAGCGAATCGACCCCGTGCGCCATCGGAATGCGCACGGCCCGGTCGCAGCCCGCGATGGTCTTGGCGCCCAGGCCGGCACCCTCGGTGCCCATAAAGATTGCCAGGCGGTCAATCTCCTGTAGCGCGGGATCGTCCAACGACACTGAATCGTCCGTCAACGCCATGGCGGCACACGAAAAACCGGCATCGTGCAGCGCCGCCAGGCCGTCATGTGGCCACACGCGCGCCTCGCTGCCAATGCGCGTCCAGGGCACCTGGAACACCGTGCCCATGCTCACGCGGGCCGAGCGACGGTACAGCGGGTCACAGCACGTAGGGCTCACCAGAATGCCGTCGACATTGAGCGCGGCGGCCGAGCGGAAAATCGCGCCGACGTTGGTGTGGTCGACAATACCCTCGAGCACGCACACACGCACCGGACGCTCCCCCGCCGCCTCGACGACGCCGCCCAAGAACTCATCAACCGGAATCTGCCGCGGGCGACGAAACGCCGCGAGCGCACCGCGCGTCACGTTAAAGCCCGTCAATTGCTCCATGAGCTCCATGGAGGCAACGAACACAGGAACAGGACCGGCGTCCTCGCGCACAACCAGGCGCTCAAACAGCGGCATCATCTGATCAAGCCAGCGTTCGCCCAAAAGAAAGCTCACCGGCTGGTATCCGGCACGCACCGCGCGCTCGATAACCTTGGCACTCTCAGCGATAAAGATACCCTTTTGGGGCTCCAGCACGCAGCGAAGCTCGCGCTCGGTCAGTCGCACGTAGGCGTCGAGCCGCTCGTCCTCGAGCGAATCGATTCGCAGCACCTCAACGGCATCAGTCATAGCAGCCAGCCCGCACCTTTCTTTACAGCACATCTATACCAAACGAGGCGACGCTAAGCGCCGCCCCATGCATTCAAATAACCCGATGATACCGTTCACGCCAGACGATTTACGCCTCAACGCGACGATACGTCACGAACTCATAATCGAGACCCTCGTCCACCTCGTCGGCGGCAATCGTCGCGACCCCGCTACACTGCGCAATCTCCCACGCGGGATCGGCATCCAGATCGGGAAAGTACGTATCCACGTCATGCACGCAGTGGTTATGCGTAACCTCGGCCTCCGCGCAATACGGCAAAAACTGCCGATAGACATCGCCGCCACCGATCACCCACGCAACGGGTTCATCGGCAACCGCGGCGAGCGCTTCGTCAATGCCATGCACCACGTCAACGCCCTCGGGGGCAAAGCCCTCGTCGCGCGTGAGCACAATGTTGCGGCGATTCCTGAGCGGACGCCCACCGGGAAAACTCAGCAGCGTCTTGCGCCCCATGATGACCGGGCAACCCTTGGTGCAGGCCACAAAATGGCGCATGTCGGCGCGATTGGACACCACCATGTCGCCCTCGCACCCAATGCCCCAATCGTCACACACGGCGACAATGGCAGAAAGCTTACACGTCATGAGCGCCACCTACACCGCAATGGGAATGTTCTTGACCTGCGGGCCGTGCTCATAGCCCTCGACGATCAGGTCGTCGGTCGTAAACGCATAGAAATCGTGCACATCGGGGTTAAGTGTTACCTTAGGCGCCGCAAACTGCGGACGCTCGATAAGTTCACGGACGATATCGACATGACGGTCGTAAATGTGGGCATCGGCAATCACATGCAGCAGCTCGCCGGGAATCATATCGACCGACTGCGCGACCATCATCAGCAAAATGGCGTACTGGCACACATTCCAGTTGTTGGCGGCCAAAATATCTTGGCTGCGCTGGTTGAGAATCATGTTGAGTGTGGGCTTATCGTCCTGCGGGCGCTGCGTCACGTTATAGGTCACGCTGTAGGCGCACGGATACAGGTGCATCTCGGACAGGTCGCTAAACACGTAGGTGTTGGTCATAATGCGGCGGCTGTACGGCGTGTTCTTAAGGTCGTACAGCACGCGGTCCATCTGGTCAAAGTCACCCTCGGCATAATGGCTTTTCTGCCCAATCTGGTACCCGTAGGCCTTGCCGATGGAGCCAGTCTCGTCGGCCCACTCGTCCCAAATATGGCTGTTAAGGTCATGGACGTTATTTGACTTCTTTTGATAGATCCACAAGATCTCGTCCATGGCAGACTTAAGCGCCGTGCGACGCAGTGTGAGCGCGGGGAACTCCTCACGCAGGTCGTAGCGAGCCGTAACGCCAAAGTTTTTAATGGTATAGGCAGGGGTGCCGTCCTCCCACACCGGTCGGACCTTTTGGCCCTCGGTGGTGGTGCCATGGTCCAAGATATCGCGGCACATGGTTACAAACTGTTGATCAGCCTTGCTCATTGACCCTCCTGTCAGTCGCCTATAAGCGAGATTCATTGTAGCCCAGGCGCACGCGGCCCCACAGCCCAAAAATAAGCCCTCATTTTCTGACATATGCCAAAAATGTCTTGCACGGTTCAGCTCGCGCGCTATCTTATTGTTGACATATGTCAGATTTGGAGGGTGTATGGCAGGAAGACGCGAGAAACTACGCCGCGTAGGGATCATCCCCGAATATCGCGGTTTTACCCCCGACGGCCTTGCCAGCGGAGATGCCATCGACATGACGGTCGACGAGCTCGAGGTCCTGCGCCTATGCGACCTGGAAGGCCTCAATCAGGAGGAAGTCGCCCAGTGCATGGGCATTGCCCGCGCCACGGTGGCGGCAATCTGCAGCCGCGCACATCGCAAGGTGGCAAACGCGCTGGTCAATGGACGGGCGCTCAGTATCGAGGGCGGCAATATCGCATACTCCCCCATCACCACGACGACGGCCGCATGGCCAGCAAAGGAGGTCGGCACCATGAGGGTGGCAACGACGTACGACAACGGCAACATCTTTATGCACTTTGGCCGCAGCGAGCAGTTCAAGATCTATGACATCCAGGACGGCAAGGTGCTCAACGAGCAGGTCGTAGGCACCGGCGGCACCGGTCACGGTGCATTGGCAGGTCTGCTTGCCAACGGTGGCGTCGACACGCTCATCTGCGGCGGTATCGGCGGCGGGGCCATCAACGCGCTCACCCAGGCCGGCATCACGGTCTATGCGGGCGCCCAGGGCAGCTGCGACGCCTGCGTCGAGGCCCTCATTGCAGGCAAGCTCGCTCAGACCGGCGAGGCCACGTGCGGCTGCCACGGCCATGACCACGACCACGCCCACGAACATGGCGAGTCCTGCAGCTGCCACGACCATCACGAGCACGAGGGCCACGAGGGCTGCGGCTGCCACTAACGGCACGGCACCGCGAGCTCGGGACACGACGCTGCACGCAGCCAAACAATCAAAGCCAACAACAAAGGCCACCCGGTAGCTTCCGAGTGGCCTTTGCCATATCAAGCTGGAATTACAGCCCTATTTCTTATTGCGCATCTGCGCTTCCATCTGGCGCAGCAGGTCCATATCGGACTTGGGGCCGCCCGTTCCCAGGCCGCCCATGCCGCCCAGACCCATAGCGTCCAGGCCAGGGATATTGGGCATGCGCATCTTCTTGCCCCTCTTTCCCTTTTTGCCCTTCTTGCCACCGGCCTGCGCCTGATTGGCCATCGTGCGCATACGGCCCATCATCTTGTTCATCTCGCCCCACTGCTTCATAAGGCTATTGACCTCGGTGGGAGTCACGCCGGCGCCCTTGGCGATACGGGCGCGACGCTGGCCGTTGATAATAGAGGGACGAAGGCGTTCCTCCTTGGTCATAGACATGATGATGGCCTCATTCTTGTCGAAGATGCCCTCGTCCAGATTGCCGCCCATCTGGTTGAGCGCGCGCTGGCCACCGGGGAGCATACCCAGAATGCCCTTCATGCCGCCCATCTTCTTGACGGCCTTCATCTGGTCGAGCATGTCGTTCATGGTAAAGCCCTCGCGCAGCATGCGCTCGGCGGCCTCGAGCTGCTCGGCATCGGCCGCCTCCTGGGCCTTCTCGATGATGCCGACAACATCGCCCATGCCCAAGATTCGCTTGGCCATGCGGTCGGGATAGAACGGCTCCAGCGAATCGGGCTTCTCGCCCATGCTCACGAACTTAATGGGCTTGCCAGTCACCTGGCGCACCGAAAGCGCGCCGCCGCCACGAGCGTCGCCATCGAGCTTGGAGATGATCACGCCGTCAAAGTCGGTGCGCTCGGCGAAGGTCGAGACAACGTTGACGATATCCTGGCCGGTCATGGCATCGACGACCATCAGCACCTGATCGGGCTTGACGGCCTTCTTGATATCCACGGCCTCCTGCATCATCTGCTCGTCGATCTGAAGACGTCCGGCGGTATCGACGATGACCACATCGCGCAGGTGGTCGACGGCCTCCTGAATGGCGCCCTTGGCGATGTCGACCGGGTGCGCACCGTCGCCTCGGAAGACCGGGACACCGATCTCTCCGCCGAGCGTGGCCAGCTGGTCGGCAGCGGCGGGACGGTAGACGTCGCACGCGGCGAGCAGCGGCGAGCGGCCCTGCTTCTTGAGCAGGTAGGCAAGCTTTACGGCCGCCGTGGTCTTACCAGAGCCCTGCAGGCCCACGAGCATGATGACGTTGGGGATGCGGTTGCTAAAGACGAGCTTGCTCTCGGTGGAGCCGAGCATCTCGGTGAGCTCGTCGAGCACGATCTTGACGACGTTTTGCGCCGGCGACAGCGACTCCATAACCTCGGCGGTCATGCAGCGCTCCTTGGTCTTGGCGACAAACTCCTTGACGACCTTAAAGTTGACGTCGGCCTCGAGCAGCGCCATGCGAATGTCGCGCATGGCCGAGGTGATATCGGCCTCGGTCAGTTTACCCTTGCCGCGCAGGCGGTCAAATGTGTCGTTGAGGCGATCGCTCAGGGAATCAAACACTAGTCACTCCTTAATTGGACTCGCCCACCAGGGCGCGGCAGAAATCTTTGGCATTAAACTCCTGCAGGTCATCGACCTGCTCGCCCACGCCGATGCGCAGGATCGGGAGCTTGAGCTTCTCGGCCACGGCCATGGCGATACCGCCCTTTGCCGTGCCGTCGAGCTTTGTCATGATAATACCGTCCAGGCCAAGCGCCTCGTTAAACTCGAGCGCCTGGTTCAGACCGTTTTGGCCCGTCGCGGCATCGATCACAAGCACGACCGAGACCGGCATGGGACCGGCGGCCATATTGGCGGCGCGCTTACGGGTCACATTGACCACCTTGGCGAGCTCGCGCATGAGCTCGGGGCTCGTGTGCAGACGGCCGGCGGTATCGATGAGCACCAGGTCGCTGCCGCGCCTATCGGCCTCGTCGAGCACGTCGTAGCAAACACTTGCCGGGTCGGAGCCGCGATCGCGCTTGATGACGGGAACGCCGGCGCGCTGGCCCCACACATCAAGCTGCTCGATGGCGGCGGCGCGGAAGGTGTCGGCCGAACCGATCACCACGTTCTTGCCGCGGGCAGCCATGGCGCTCGCGATCTTACCGACCGTCGTGGTCTTGCCGGCACCGTTGATGCCCACAAACAGCACGCAGCTCGGCGTATCGGAGAACGGATCGCGCTCGATGGGCACAAAGTGCTGCTCAAGCTGCTCGGCCAGAGCGCGGCGAAGCTGCGGAGCGGTCTTGAGGTTCTTCTTGGCCGCGGCATCGCGCAGGTCATCGGAGACCTTGATAGCGACCTCGGCGCCCATGTCACCCATTACGAGGGTGTCCTCCAGGTCCTCCCAAAAATCCTCGTCGACCTCGCCGCCAAAGTAGAAGACCTCGTTGAGGGCCTCGCGGCTGCGCTCAAGTCCGCGCGAGAGAGCATCGAAGAATCCCATTATGCATTCACGACCTTTCCGGTTTCGCAATCGAGTTTTTGCGAGACGACGCGACTGACGCCGTCGGCTTGCATCGAGACGCCATAGAGGACGTCAGCGTCCTCCATAGTACGGCGCTGATGCGAGATAACCAAGAGCTGCGTATCGGAACGCAGCACATCGATGGCTCCGATGAGCTTGGACAGGTTAGCGTCATCAAGCGCCGCCTCGACCTCGTCCAGCACATAGAACGGAACCGTACGTGTGCGGTACACGGCAAAAAGCAGGGCGAGCGCCGTCAGACTCTTCTCGCCGCCCGACATGAGCATCATCTTGGTGATGCGCTTGCCGCGCGGCTGCGCCACGACCTCGATACCCGTCTCGGCAGGATGCTCGGGATCGGTCATCTCCAGATGAGCCTGGCCGCCCGGGAAGAGCATAGCGAAGATCTCGCGGAAATTCGCGTCGACCTTCTCAAACGTCACCAGGAAGGCCTTCCGCATCTTGCGATCAATGGCCACCGTGATCTTGGTGAGCGCCTTGCGCGCGCTCTCCAGATCGGCCAGCTGCTCCTCGATGTAGTCGGCGCGGCGCTTGAGCTGCTCGTACTCCTCCATGGCAACTTGGTTAACGGGACCAAGGTTGTTGATCTGGCGCACAAGCTGGTTGAGTTCGCGCTCGGCGGCATCGCGGTCCGTGGGCACCGGAAGCATGAGCGCTTCCTCGAGCACCGTCGTGCCATCGGCGGTAATGGCCTTGATGGCAGCCTCGACCTGCACCTCGAGCTTGCCACGCGCGACCTTGAACTCGTTTTGCGCGGCGGAGGCGGTATCGACTCGCTCCTTAGCGCGGGCAACCTCTGCCTTGGCATCCTCGATGGTCTTCTTGAGCGAAGCGGAGTCCGCCTCCTCCAGAGAGGCCTGGTCACGCAGGCGCGCTGCCCAATCCGACGCGCGTTCCAACAGGGCAGAATAGCGTTCGTGCATGGGGTCGACGCGCAGGCGCAGCAGCTCGAGCGAGCGCGAAGCCTGGCGTGTTCCGCGGATACGACGGTCGATGCCCTCAAGACGATGCTCAAGGTCGGGCACGCGGCCCTTCAGCGAACGCAGGCGCTCGCTCGTCTGGGCCAGGCGCACCTTGGCATCGGCGAGCTTACCGGCGGCCTCGGAATCGTCACGGCGAACGCGATCGAGCTCATCGTTGGCCTCGGCAATCTGGAGACCCAGGTCGCTTGCCTGTGCACGCGCCTCGTCACGCGAACGGGTGAGCTCGTCAACGCGCGGGCGCGCGGCACGAACGGCCTCGGCAGCCTGCTCGCGGCGCTTGGAGATGCGCACGCGCTCGACCTCGGCATTGTTGGCGCTTTGCTCCAAGCGGCCGATCTCGGAGAGCAGCGAGCGGCGCTCGCCCTCAAGACGGGCGATCTCACCGGCGGCATCGCCCTCGGCGGCACGGGCCTCCTCGACGGCAACGTTGGCCTCGACGACTTGGACCGAAGCATGCTCAAAGATGGCAGCCAGATCGGGTTCCAGGCCCTCGAGCTCACGGATGCGGCGCTTGCGCTCCAAGGCACCCAAAGCCTCGCCGGCATCAAGCCCCACGCGCACCAGGCCGCCGCAGGTGACGCGGGCGCCATCGGGGGTCACGTAAGTCACGCCTTCAACGACCGGCGCCGACAGCGCGGCAGCAAGATCGTCAACGACGTAATAGCCGCCGAGCAGCGCCTCGACGACGGGACCGTAGCCTGCGCGCACGGACAGACGATCAACCAGACGGGTACCGGAGGCGCCCTCAGCGGCGGTAGAGCCGCTCACGCCGCGCGCCACCAGCAGTGCCTCGCCCGAGGCCTTCTTTTGGTCCAGAGCCGCACGACCGGCACGCTCAAGCGTGGCGGCGTCATCAAACAGCAGCGCATCGATATCGCCGGCGAGCAATTGCTCAACCAGGCCCTCAAGCTCGCGCGGGGCCTCCAGCACGTCGCCCAGACGACCCAAGACATCGTCGCCCAGCGCACCCACCAGACGGCTCACGAGCGGCGAGCTGTCGGCCATGCGGGCATCGAGTTTCTTTTGGCTGGCAAGCTCCGAGCGCACCTCGAATAACTTGTTGCGTGCCTCGCTCTCACGGGCACGCAGGTCCTTCAGGGCCGCGCGTGCCGTCTCGGTGGCCTCACGCGCATCGACCTGAGCCTGGCGCGCTTCCTCAAGAGCGCCCTCAAGCTCCTCGGCGCGGTCGCGACGGCTCTCGAGCGAAGCCATGACCTCCTCGAGCTGCTCGTCGATCTGCTCCAGGCGCGAGGCATACATGTTGTCCTCGACCTCGGCATTGCTCAGCGAGTCCTTCACCTTGGCGAGCTCGAGCGCGGCGTTGTCGGCCACGCGCTGCACATCGCGTTGCTCACGCGTAAGCTGCGAAATCTGATTGTCGAGCGCCACGCGCCGCTCGTGGAGCTCTGCGGCGGCAGGACCAGCGGCGTCAACGTCCTCCTGGGCCTGCATGTGCGCGCCGGTCACTTCCTCAAGCTGCGCACGCGCGTCCTCGAGCTCCTCGACCACGCGACGACGCTGATGCTCGGAGCTCGAAATCTGCCCGCGCATGTCAGACAGGCGCGACACCATGTTGTGACCCTTTTCCTCGAGCAGGCGCATGTCGGAGTTAATGCGGCCGACCACATCTTGCATATGGCGGCGTTGCTCGCCCAGGTCGCCCACAAACAGGCCCTTTTCCTCGAGCATGACCTGGAGCTTCTCGAGCTCGCGCTCCTTTTCGCTCATGCGGTACTGCGCAAGCTCCAGCTCGGCAGCACCTTCCTTGGAGCGGCTCTCCAGGTCGTTCCACTGCGACTGCAGCGAACGAAGCTCATCGACAGCCAGCATCTGCGTAAGCTCGTTCGCGCGCGAGGACAGCTCTTTGTACTTGCGCGCGCGATCGACCTGACGCTCCAGCGGTCGCAGCTGACGGGCGATTTCCTTATTGATGTCGCGGGCACGCATCAGGTGCTCGTCCATCGACTTAATCTTTTTGAGCGCTCGCTCCTTGCGGCGCTTGTGCTTGGAAATGCCGGCGGCCTCCTCGATGAGGGCGCGACGCTCCTCGGGGCGGCTCTGCAAAATGGCGTCGAGCTTGCCCTGGCTGATGATGGAATGCGTATCCTTGCCCAGGCCCGAATCGTGCAGGATGTCCTGAATGTCCATCAGGCGGCACGGACTCGAGTTGATGAGGTACTCGCTTTCGCCCGAGCGATACATGCGACGGGTGATGGCGACCTCGTCAAAGTCGACGGGCAACATATGGTCCGAGTTATCGAGCACCAGCGTGACCTCGGCGACACCCACCGGCTTGCGCGCCGACGAGCCCGAGAAGATGACATCCTCCATGGCCTGGCCGCGCAGCTGCTTGGCGCTCTGCTCGCCCAGGACCCACAGAATCGAGTCAGAGATGTTCGATTTTCCCGAGCCGTTGGGACCGACGATGACGGTCAGGCCCGGCTCAAACGTCATATGGGCGCGGTCGGCAAACGACTTGAACCCCTTGAGCGTAAGGGACTTGAGATACACGGTTCCTCGCTTACACGTGCTTCTTGTTCAGAATCACGCCGTTGGTGGTGTAACCCATGCGGTCGAGCGCTTCAAGCGCGGCAGCTCCCTCGGCTTCCTTCTTTGAGGAGCCGGAGCCGCGACCCTGGCGAATACCATCGATCAAAACCACAGCGGTAAAGGTGGGCGCATGCGCCGGGCCCTCGGAGCCAACGAGCTTGTACGCCGGGGGCTCGTGACCGTCGGCTTGCACGCACTCCTGCAAAAACGACTTGGGGTTCGCAGGATGCTCGGCACGCTCGGAAGCCAAATGCGGCTTAAGCGTACGGTGAATGAACTCCGCCGCGGCATCCCAGCCGGCATCCAGGTACAGCGCGCCCACGAGCGACTCATAGACGTTCTCGAGGGCCGAATGCAGGCCGCGCGCACCGGTACCGGTCTCGGAGGCACCAAAGATAATGATGTCGTCGATGCCCAACTCGTGAGAAACCTCGGATAGCGTGGCGCCCGAGACGAGCGACACCTTCAAGCGAGTGAGCTTGCCCTCGTCAAACTCGGGATAGGACTCAAACAGGGAGCGTGCGACCACAGCGCCCAAAATGGAATCGCCCAAGAACTCAAGGCGCTCATAGCTGGCAGAAACCGGCTGGCCCTCGACTGCCGAGGGATGCGTAAGGGCCGCGCGCAGCAGCACCTTATTGTTGAACTCGTGGCCCAGGATTTCCTGGGCGCGCGTAAGTCGTTCGGATAAAGCCAAGACTTAGGCCTCCTTGGCAGCTTCGATAGCGTCGACGGCGTCGGCGACAGAGTTGAGCGAGAGCAGGGTCTCGTCATCGATCTCGAGGTTGAACTCGTCCTCGATAGCCGTAACCAGCTGCAGGCGCTCGAGCGAGTTGGCATCGAGGTCGTCAAAGGTGGTCTCCTCGCTAATTTCGGCAACATCGACGCCCAGAACGTCAGCAGCGACCTCGGCGATCTTGTCGAAGATTTCGGAGCGGTCCATAGCGCTTCCTCTCATAGTACATGAATACCAAAAGAATGGTACCGCCCGGGCGGTACCAAGACACGGTTCTGATTCTACCCCACGACGTGCGCCGCGAAGCACATAACAGCGCTCTAACTCGCTCTTACAAAACGATACTGTCCATAGAGTTGGCGACATTCTCGACCAGCCCGGCGCGCACGGCTTCGGCCGCCGCGAGCGTACCGTTTTTGACAGCCTCGACCGAGGTGGCGCCATGGCCGATCAGGACCACGCCGCGCAGGCCCAGAAGAATCGCGCCGCCCTTGGCGTCGCCAGAGAGCTTGGCCTTAATCTCGCGCATCTGCTTTTTGATGAGCAGCGCGGCGATCTTGGTGCCGAGCGAGGCCATAAAGGCGCCCTTGAGCTCCTGCAGCAAAAACTTGGCAGCGCCCTCGGTAGCTTTGAGAGCGATATTACCCGACATGCCATCGGCAACGACGACATCGAAGTTACCTGAGGTGAGGTCGGTGCCCTCGCAGTTACCAACAAAGCCGGGAACGGCGGCCTTCATAGCAGGGAAACAGGCCTTGGTAAAGTTGGAGCCCTTCTCATCCTCGGTGCCATTGGCAAGCAGGCCCACGCGAGGATGCTCGATGCCCAGGACGACGCGGGCATAGGCGCTACCCATCTGGGCAAAACGCACCATGTCATCGACCTCCACATCGGGGTTGGCACCCATGTCGCACAGCACCGTCAGACCGCCGGCGCGATTGGGCAGCGCATTGGTCAGACAGGGGCGCACCGGCTGCTTCTTGCCTTCGGCCTGATACCTAAACGGCGTCACATAGGCGGTGGCGGCGGCGGTCATGGCACCGGTGGAGCCGGCGGAGAAGAACGCATCCGCGTTGCCCTTCTTAATGGCGCGGCAAGAAAGCACGATCGACGACTTACGCTTGGTCATCACGGCGCGAATGGGATCGTCATCCATGGCGATAACGTCAGGCGCCTCAAGGGCCTCAACACGTGCATGGGAAGCTGCAAAGGGATTGACGATTTCGGCGGGACCAGCTGCCAAGACCTCGATATCGGGATCGGCGGCAAGCGCAGCTTCGATACCATCGAGAACAACCTGAGGTTTCTCGTCTCCGCCCACAACGTCTACACAAACGCGAACGTTACTCATATACATGCTCCTTATACAAAAATGGCCGACTCATTGAGCCGGCCATTGTGGTTCCATTTGGAACGGCATCGCATCCAGAGTATACCGTTACTCGGTAACGATAACCTCGCGGTCCTTGTAGAAACCGCAGCTGGGGCACACGTGGTGCGGAAGCTTAACAGCGCCGCAACGGGGGCACGTGGACTGAGCCGCAGCCGAGATCTTCATGTTGGCGGAACGACGGGTGTGAGTGCGGATACGACCCTGCTTTTGTTTAGGTACGGGCATAGTGACCTTCCTTATGAACTATCCAGTGTGGCGATTACGCGCAAGTAGCGATACTACCACAGTTTTACTCATCAAGCTTGAGATTCTTCAATGCTGCAAATGGATTTTCCGTGGCAGCGGCCCATTCTGCCTCTGCCTGGGCGGCGCAATCGCATTGCTCGACGTTGAGATTGCAACCGCAAGTGGGGCAAAGGCCGCGGCAATCGGGCTTGCACAGGACAACGAACGGCGTGTCCATGACGACCGCGTCGTTGATGGGCTCTCCCAGATCGACGATGCGATCCTCGCCCAGGAGCTCGTAGCCGTCTTCGTAGGCCTCGGGATCCTCGGGCTCCTCAAAGAGGTAGAACTCCTCGATCTCGCCGGCGATATCAAACGAGGCAGGTTCCAGGCAACGGTCGCACTCGCCGGTGGCGTGCGCGCGGACCATGCCCGTGAGCAAGACACCGGTACCGGCATTGGTAAAGACAACGTCGTAGTCGATGCCGTCCTGAAGCTGGTACTCCTTCTCGCCTACCGTGTAGGTGGCGACATCGACCTTACCGGTCAGCGGATACGAATCTCCAGGAAACTCGAGCTGCTCGGAAAGATCGACGGTAACGCTCGGGAACTCAGCCATTACCACTGACCATTCTGTTGGGCGGCACCCTCGTTGAGCTGCTGACGGCAACGGGTAACGGTGCCGGTCAGGCTCTTGAGGTTCTCCTCCAGGTGCGTAAAGACCTGCTCTGCGTAGTCCTCGGCAGCATAACGCGTCTCGCGCTCGTACTGCTGAGCACGATCGCGGATGTCGTCGGCCTGCTGCTGTGCTAAGCGGACGATCTCCTGCTCACCGGCAATGGTGAGGGCCTGCTGCTGAGCGTCAGCGATGATGGAATCGGCCTGAGCGGCGGCGGAAGCCATAAGCTCCTCGCGCTCCTTAAGGATACGGCGGGACTTCTGCCACTCCTCGGGATAGCTCATGCGGATCTCGTCGAGGATGTTGAAGAACACGTCGGCGTCGATGACCTTGAACTGAGCGTTCTTGCCGAAAGGCGGCTTGGCTTCCTCGATCAGCCCTTCGAGCTCATCGACCAAGCTGACGATCCTATCGCCAGGAAAATTCTCGCCCGGCATCCGGTCTCCTTTCATAGGTAACATATCATCGTGCTAGTTTACCACATGCCACCAGGCAATAAGAAACGTCACGAAAAGCGATGTTTGAGCGCTTCGACCACGTTGGACGGGACAAACGTCGATACATCGCTGCCGAGCGAGGCGATCTGGCGAACAACCGAGCTCGAGATATAGCCGTACTGCGGCGCACTCATGACAAAGATGGACTCCAGCTCGCTATCCAGGCGATAGTTAAGGTCGGCCTGCTGCAGCTCATATTCAAAGTCGGTCATGGCGCGCAGGCCCTTGACCACGGCCCCCGCCCCCTGCTCGCGAGCGAAGTCGACCAAGAGGCCGGTAAAGGGCAGGACCTCGACGCCGTCGATATCACCGAGCGCCTCGCGGGCCAGCGCCACGCGCTCATCGAGCATAAACGTGGTGCCCACGCCGTTTTTACCCTGCGACTCGGCAACAGCGACGATCACGCTGGGAAAGATGCGGCGGGCGCGGCGAATCACATCGATATGGCCAAACGTGATGGGATCGAAGGTGCCCGGGACGATCACGCGGTTGATGGTGTCATTCATGGGCGTCCTCCTGAAACGTCGTGGCATCGTTGTTGTCGGCATCTGCGCCGGCGCTGTCGCCCCCACCGTCGTCATCGCCGACCCAACGAAGCAGGTCGACCGAGGTAATGCCGTAGCGCTTCTCTCGCACGGTCTTAAAACAAGCCGGATGAGCACCTGCATCGGCTGCGGCATGCTCAAACAGGGCAAAGGCCCCGGGCGCCAGCAGTCCCTGCTGGGAAAGATTTTGCAGCAGCTCCTCGACCGGCTCGGCGCCAAAGGCATAGGGCGGGTCGAGCAAGATCAGGTCAAAGGGACCACCCGGCACACGGCCGCGCGAGGCGCTCGCCAACACATCGCCGGTAACGACACGCCAACGCGAGCGGTCGCGGCACAGCGACTCGATATTCTTGGTGATCAGACGGGCGGCATTGCGATCGATCTCGAACGTGGTGAGCGAGCGGGCGCCACGCGAGAGCATCTCGATTCCCAGGGCGCCGGAGCCGCCAAAGGCGTCCAGCACGCGGACCTCGTCCAAATCGAAATCGAACGCCGACATGACCATGGATGCACATGCCTCGCGCACGCGATCGGTCGTGGGACGGGTGACATCGCGCCCACGCGGCTCTTCGATCTTGCGGCCGCGCCATTCACCGCCGATGATTCTCATCCTCCGCTGACCTCCTTAAAGATATGTCGATAACGCGTGGCGACTGCATCGCGCAAGGGACGCGTCGCCACGGAGTCAAGGTTGCAAGCATACCGCAAGAGCTCGACCGCGTCCAAATGGGCCCATTCGATAAGATCCTCGTCGGCGTCCAGGTCCACAAAGCGCAGGGTCACACCGCCATGCTGACGGTAGCCCAGGATCTCGCCCTCGTGGCGCAGACGCAGGTCCATCTGGGCGAGCGTAAAGCCATCCGAGGTCTTTTCGAGCGACTGGAGACGGTCTTGCGCCGCGGATGCGCCGCCGTTGCCCTTGGAGTGCGTCATGACCAGGCAGGTGCCCGACACGCTGCCGCGGCCCACGCGACCGCGCAACTGGTGCAGGGCCGCCAAGCCAAAGCGCTCACCGTTCTCGATGACCATGACGGTGGCGTTGGGCACGTCGACGCCCACCTCGACCACCGTGGTCGATACGAGCACGTCGATCTCTCCGCGCTTGAAGGCATCAATCACGCGGTCCTTCTCCCCCGCCGACATGCGGCCGTGAAGGCGTTCGATGGTAAGTCCCGGCAACGCCAGGCGCAGTCGGTCGAGCTCGGTTGCCGTATCGTGGAGCGGCACAGGCACGGTCACGCGACCCTCGTCGTCGCGGGCGATACCGGGTACGTCTTCCAGCTCATCGGCCGAGTCACTCGGCTCCACAAGCGGGCAGATCACGTAAGCCTGCTGGCCCTTTTCATACGCCTCGCGGATGGCACCGTAGGCCAAATCGCGGCTCGACTCGGTGAGCACGCGCGTCGTAACGCCCGCCCCCGGAACGGGACGATGGCGGATGATGCTCGTATCCAGGTCGCCGTACACCGAAAGCGCCAGCGTGCGCGGAATCGGCGTGGCAGTCATGACCAGCAAGTCGGCACCCGGGCCCTTTGCGCGTAGAGCGTTACGCTGGCCCACGCCAAAGCGGTGCTGCTCGTCGATCACCACAAGCGACAAATGCTTGAACGTGACGTTCTCCGAAAGCACCGCATGGGTACCAAAGAGCACGTCGAGTTCGCCAGACTGGAGTCGCGCATGAATCTGTTCACGCTCGGCCGCCGGCGTGGCGCCCGTCAAGAGCGCCCAGGTCACGCCAGCCTGCGAGAGCAAGGGGCCGGTCTTATCGGCATATTGACGCGCCAGCACGCCCGTGGGCGCCATAACGCAGGCCTGAGTGCCGCTATCGGCCGCAACCGCCAACGCGCAGGCGGCAACGGCGGTCTTACCGGTACCGACGTCGCCCAGCAGCAGACGGTTCATCACGCGACCGCCATCGCACATGTCATGCAGGATGTCTTGAAATGCAGCCTCCTGCTCATCGCTCAGCGAAAACGGCAGGGTTTGCTTGAGCGCGGCCAGGTGCTCGTCCGCGGTGTGGGCATAGGGCACCACATCGACCAGGCCTCCATCGTTGCGCAGGCGCAGCGCTAACTGCAGATAGAGGCACTCCTCGTAGGCAAGACGCCGGCGGGCGATGTCACGCTCGGCCATGCTCGAGGGAAAGTGGATCGAGCGCAGCGCACGGGCATTGCTCATGAGCTTCCGCTTTGCGCGCAGCGGCGCGGGAATGGGATCGAACGGATTGGCGACCACTTCGAGCGCACCGCTGACGATGCGGCGCATCCACGCCTGGCTCACGCCGTCACTTACATAGTGGACCGGCAAAATGGTACCGGCGGCGCGCCCGTCCTCGAGCTTTTCAAAGTGGGGCGAGGCCATCTGCTTAAAACCGTAGGCAAACTCGACCTTGCCCATCACGGCCAGGCGGTCGCCCTGCTTAAGCTGTTGGGCAATCCAAGGCTGACGGAAAAAGGCAACCTGCAGCACGCCCGTCTCGTCCACGAGCGAGACCTCAGTCACCTGCATACGCGGACGGGGCTGCTTTTGGACAATACGATCGACGGTGGCGATGATGGTGCACACGGTACCGATGGGCGCCATCTCGATGGACCACGAGCGAGTGAAGTCCAGGTAGCGATGAGGAATATGGAGAAGGAGGTCCCCCACCGTCCGAATTCCCAGACGGCGAAGGGCCTCCTCACGTTTACCCGAAACAAATTTGAGTCGCGCGATATCCTCGTCGAGCGCATTGCTCTGGGCAAAGCGCTCCGAGACGCGCGGCACGGAGCACAGCTCGGACATGGGCAGAGCCTACTCGATCGAGAAGATCACGGGATAGAGCGGCTGCTCGCCACGATGGGCGTCGATCTCCAGGTCGGGCTGAGCCTCCTCGATAGCGTCGACGATCTCCTGGAAGGCCTCATCGGACAGATCCTCGCCAGCCAGAATCGTCAGCGCGTCGCCCTCCTCTTCCTCCTGCATGCGGTTGATGCAGTCGAGCGTGACCTGCTTCACGTCGGAGCCGACCACATCGATGGAGCCGGCGATGATACCCATGACGTCACCGGAGTGAATCGGCGAGCCGTCGGAGGCGCTGGAATCGCGCACGGCACGGGTGACCTCGCCATCGCGGACCTCGCTGATGGCATCGACCATAGCGGCAACAGCATCCTCGAGCTCGGAATCGGGCAGGACCGCGAACAGCGCGGAGAAGGCCTGCGGGACGGTCTTGGTGGGAACGACGGCAACCTTCTTGTCGGTGCAGGCAGAGGCAGCGGCCTCGGCAGCCATGCGGATGTTGCCGTTGTTGGGCAGGATGATGACCGAGGTCGCGTTGACCTGGTCGACGGCGCCCAGCAAGTCGGCGGTCGAGGGGTTCATGGTCTGGCCACCCGACACGATCACATCGACGCCGAGGGACTTGAGGATGTCAGCCTCACCAGAGCCAGCCGCAACGGCGACAAAGCCCAGAGCCTTCGCGGGCTCGGCAGACTTCTCCTGATCCTCGTGAATCTTAGCGGTACGGTCGTGGGCCTCCATCTCCATGTTGTGGATAAAGACCTCATAGATCTGACCGAGTTGCAACATGTGCTCGAGCACCAGGTTAGGGGTGTTGGAGTGAACGTGGATCTTGTAGTCGGGATAAGCGCCCACGAGCAGCTCGCAGTCGCCCATGGAACCCAGGAACTTCAGGCACTCGTCCTCGTCAAACGGAGCGTCGGCCTTAAAGAGGAACTCGTTGCAGTAGCGGAACTCAGAGCCCTCCCAGTCGTCGTTGGCCTCAATTTCGACGCGATCGAGAGCCGCGTCGCGTGCAGAGCCGGCGGAATCAAACGTAGCGGAGAAATCCTCGACCACGGTGCTGCGGCCAAGGGCGGCGGCAACAAAGTTCTCCAAGAAGATGGCAAAGCCAAAGGCGCCGGAGTCGACCACGCCGTTCTCCTTGAGGACGGGCAGCAGGTCGGGCGTGCGGGCGACGGACTGGTAGGCCTCGACGACGATGGCGTCGAGCGCATCCTCGGCAGAGAACTTCTTCTTCTCGCACTCATCTGCCTTGGTCGAAACATCACGCAGGACCGTGAGGATCGTGCCCTCGATGGGCTTACGAACAGCCTGGAAAGCAACCTTGACGGCACGACGGAAGGCGAAGGCGATATTGGCGGACGTAATGGGCTCATCGGCAGAGACAAGGCCCTCGGCCACGCCGCGCAAGATCTGCGAGGTGATGACGCCGGAGTTGCCGCGAGCACCCATCAGGGAGCCGTGGGTAATGGCGCCAGCAATGGCCTCCATGTCGGCATCGGCGGGAAGGGCGGAAAGCTCCTTGGTCACCGAGGCGAGCGTGAGCGACATGTTGGTGCCGGTGTCACCGTCGGGTACGGGGAAGACGTTGAGCTTGTTGATCTCCTCGGCCTTTTCGGAAACGGCAGCCGCAGCGATCGGAAAACAGGTGCGAATGGTCTTTGCAATCATGAGTGGTGAAATCTCCGTATTCGGATGCTAGTTCAGACGGCTCTTGAGCGCGTCGATGTAAATGCCGATCTTAAGACTGGCGGGATCGATTTGGGCGATCTCCTGCAGGGTGAAGGCGACGGAGCTCGAAAGATTGTGGCAGACGGACTTCATGTTGACGCCGTTCTCGAGCACGACGTGAAGGTCGACCGTAAGGCCGTTCTCGTCGGCGGAAACAAGCACGCCCTTGCGGAGGCGCTGGCCGGCAAGCAGGCGCACGCTCTCGGCGCCCTGCAGCTGTTCGGCCATACCGACGACGCCGTAGCACGTCATCGCGGCATAACCGGCAATATCGGCAATAACGTCGTTCGAGACGCTCAGGCTGCCGTTAATGGTCTCAGACACAAGAATCTCCTTTTCTGGTACTCGCGGCACCATGTCGTGGGAGCAATCATTCCAATAGTTTACAACGACAGCGCCATGTTAAGGCCACGGGGTTCGCGATTACATCCTCGACACGAAATGTTGATACGGTAACGTTCGCCGCCGGCGATCGCGGCATGAAAAAACCCGCCGCATAAGCGACGGGTTTTAAAACCTGGCTCCCCGGGTAGGACTCGAACCTACAACAGCGCGGTTAACAGCCGCGTGCTCTACCATTGAGCTACCGAGGAATTTAAAAGCCCAGCGAAATGGGCTGAGAAATTCTGGCTCCCCGGGTAGGACTCGAACCTACAACAGCGCGGTTAACAGCCGCGTGCTCTACCATTGAGCTACCGAGGAATAGGTGCGTGCTCTCAAGCAACGAAGTTTATTATACGGACGATTGGACGAAGGGCAAGAACTTTTTTAAGAAATTTTCCGACCCAGTCATTGGGGACGTTCTTGAATGACAAGTCGTTTAAGAACGTCCCCAACGACTACATGAAAGCGCCCCCAAGTGGATGTGCTTGAGGGCGCTTCTTGCTTGCGAGGTTAAGACTCAATGTAGTCTTTGAGCTTGCTGCTGCGGCTCGGGTGGCGGAGCTTGGCCAGGGTCTTGGACTCGATCTGGCGGATACGCTCGCGCGTGACGCCAAACTCGCGACCGACTTCCTCGAGCGTGCGGGGATGTCCGTCAACGAGACCAAAGCGCAGCTCGATAACCTTGCGCTCACGATCGGCAAGCGAATCGAGCACCTGGGTGAGCTGCTCCTGCAGCATGGAGAAGCTGGCGGCATCGGGCGGAACGATAGCCTGGGAGTCCTCGATGAAGTCGCCCAGCTGGGAATCCTCTTCCTCACCGATCGGGGTCTCGAGCGACACGGGCTCCTGCGAAATCTTCTGGATCTCGCGGACGCGGTCGGCGCTCATGTCCATCTCAGCACCGATCTCCTCAGGGGTCGGGTCGCGACCCAGATCCTGGAGGAGCTGGCGTTGCACGCGGACGAGCTTGTTGATGGTCTCGACCATGTGCACGGGAATACGGATGGTACGGGCCTGGTCGGCAATAGCGCGCGTAATGGCCTGACGGATCCACCACGTGGCGTACGTGGAGAACTTAAAGCCCTTCTGGTAGTCGAACTTCTCGACGGCGCGGATCAGACCGAGGTTGCCCTCCTGAATCAGATCCAGGAACAGCATGCCACGGCCGACATAGCGCTTGGCGATGGAGACGACCAGACGCAGGTTTGCGCTGATGAGCGCCTGCTTGGCCTCAAGACCAACATTCTCAATACGCGTAAGTCGACGCATCTCGGAGCGTGTGAGTTCAATCTCGCCTGCATCGGCAGCCTCGAGCTTCTCGGTAGCCTCGAGACCGGCCTCAATCTTCATGGCCAGATCGACCTCTTCAGATGCGGTCAGCAGGTCGACCTTACCGATCTCCTTGAGGTACATACGAACCGGGTCGCCGGTCAGCATCACCGTGGAGGCATCGATGCCGCGCACGCGCGAACGCGAACGGGACGTGCGCACGGTGCGCTTCTTCTTGCTCTTGGAAGAGCCCATCTCGGCATCGGCCTGGCGGGCCATCTTAAGCTCGTGATCGTCAAGCGAGCCGGAATCGTGCTCGTCATCGTCGAAATCGTCGGTATCGTTATCGTCATCGTCGACGTCCATCGGGGCGTCGTCGTTTCCGCTCGCGGAGATAATCTGGATGCCGCTGTTGCGCAGCGCGGAATACACCGCGTTGAGCTGCTCATCAGTAACATCGATATCCTTCAGGGCGACCTGAATCTCGTCCTCGGTTACCGAAGTCCTGTTTGAGCCATTGCCCATGAGCTTTGCAACGTAGGATTCCAGCCCAGTACCCGTGCTCTCAGTCTTTTTTGGCACAGATTCTCCCTTCGTAGTCCACAGGACTCAATACTTTAGCACACACGTAGACCTCTATACCCAAAATAAAGACAGGATATAGGCGAGAATACGCTGGTTGACCACAACATCTAGGCCTGATCGGCACCTGCGGTCTCCAAACCGATCAAACGGAACGGGTCGGCCACGCCACCGATCGACTTTTGGAGCTCGCGCTGGCGCTGTGAATCTTGCACCGCCTGCATCGTCAGCACGCGACGAGCCTCATCGTCGAGTGAACGGTCCTGACGCAACTTGGCCTGCGCGGCTCGCATGCGACGTTTGATGGTGTAGAGCTCGAGCGTATCGAGCATAAAGACGATGTTCGTCTCGGTCGGGTGCTTGCTCGTCGCCGAGATGCGCCCGGCGCTGACAAGCGACGCCGCCTCGGGACACACCGCCCGCGCCGCATCCATGCATGCCGCAGGATCGGTTCCCGGCGGCGTTGCCAGCACGGCCCACGCAATGGACTCGTGACGCGGGTCGACCCACTCGATAGAACAAATGCGATCGGCATACGTGCGGAACAGATCGGGGTAGCTCGTGAGCATCGTCAGCAGCTCGCGCTCCCCCGCCAGGGATTTCCGCTCCAGATCGGTCAAAACAATCGGCATCGACGGAGCTGCCGCCGCGCTTGAACTATCGGCAACGGGCGCAGCGCTTTCCATCCCCGCTGGCACATCGATTGGCGGCAGATCCTCGTCGACCTCCACCGGCGCGGCCCCATAGGCATCAAGCGGAACGTAGTCGTACGGGTCCTCCTCGACCGGTGCGGACACCGGCGGCGTCGCACCCGCGGCCCAGGCACCGCGACCGGTACTGCGCGCACCAGCCGCACCGCCGCCCGAGCTTCGTCCCTGCGAACCGCCCGCGCGCTCAGCTTGCGCGCGTTGACGCTCGTAGTTCTGCTCACGCCGGCGCTCGGCATCCTCACGCTTGGCGACATCGCGAAACACGCGGCCCGAACTCGCGCGCACGGTCTCCAGGTCCAAACCCAACAGGTCGGCAATCTGGATAAAGTACGTGTCGATCATATAGCTGTCGCGCAGCGGATAGATGAGCGTCAACGCATCCTCGAGCGCTTTGGCGCGACCGCCCGGCGTGGTAATGTCGCTCGACTCCTGCAGCGAGCGGTAGACAAAGTCCATGAGGGGCTCGGCGGCATCGATGCGCGCCTGAAGTGCCTCGCCGCCATGCGCCGTGATGAACTCCATGGGGTCGTTGCCGTCGGGCAGCACCACGCTGCGCAGGTCCATCGAATCCTGCTCGATAAACTGAATCGCGCGGCGAGCGGCCTTTTGACCGGCGGCGTCGCCATCGAACATATATACAATGCGCTTGGCAAAGCGGGTGAGTGTCTTAACGTGATGTTCCGTGAGCGCCGTGCCCAGCGTGGCGACGACGTTTTTGATCCCTGCCTCCCAGCAGGCGATGCAGTCGGTATAGCCCTCCACCACGATGGCGGTATCCTGCGCGACGATAAACTCCTTGGCCCAGTTAAAGCCGTAGAGGTTTCGCTTTTTATGAAACACGCTCGTCTCGGCGGTGTTGAGGTACTTAGGCTGACCATCGCCCATAATGCGCCCGCCAAAGGCGATATTGTGACCCTGCTCATCAAAGATGGGAAACATCACACGGTCGTAAAAACGGTCGGCAAGCTGTCCGCGCCCACGGCTCACGGCCACGTTGGCGTCAATCATCTCCTGCGGGGTAAAGCCCGCTTGAGACAGATGCGAAACCAGTGCGTTGCGACCCGGCGCAAAGCCCAGGCAGTAGCGGCGACAGACGTCTCCACCCATGCCACGGCTGGCAAAGTACTCGCGCGGACGGCTGTCCTTACCGCGCATAAGCATGGTGTGGTAGAACTGAGCCGTCTCGGCGCACAGGTCATAGATGCGGGCGCGCTTGGTGCCGCGATCGCGCTGCGCACCGGTATCGTGCAGTTCAATGCCCGCACGATCAGCCAAATAGCGGATCGACTCGGGAAAACTCAGGTTCTCGCGCTTCATGATATAGGTGAAGACGTCGCCGCCCTCGCCGCAGCCAAAGCAGTGCCATACCTGCGTAGCAGGGATAATGTGAAACGACGGGGTCTTTTCGCCATGGAACGGGCAGCAGCCCCAAAACTCATGGCCGCGGGGCTTGAGCTCGACCGTTTCCTGCACGATGGCAACCAAGTCCGACGCCGCGCGTACCTGATCTTTTTCCTCATCGCTAATCACGGATGCTCACCCCCTGCTCACCCAAGTTATGACGAATATCGTCGATATTACCCTCGACGGTCGCGATCAACTCGTCCAGGGAATCGAACACGCGAGACGGACGCAGCCAGCGCGTAAACGCCAGCGAAACGGAAGCGCCGTACAGGTCGCCCGTATAACCAATTAAGTTAGCCTCGAGGTGCGCGGATGCCGCATCGTCGGCATACGTCGGCGGCAGCCCGACGTTCACGGCAGCGGGCCACACGGTGTCATCGACGAGCACCATGCCCTCATACACGCCATCGGCAGGCACCTGAATGCCATCGGACACCTGAAGATTTGCCGTGGGAAAGCCCATGCCAGAACCCTCGTGACGGCCGCGAATAACACCGCCACGCACCATATACGGGCGGCCAAGCAACTCAGCAGCAAGCTCCACATGGCCCTGTCCCAACTCATGACGAATGCGGGTGGCGCAAATGGCCTCACCGCCCTCACAAAGCAGGTCGTGACCATACACGTCAGCGCCGCGCTCGGCACCCCAGGCGCGCATTTCGGCAACACCAGATGCACCGCCACGGCCCAGCCTAAAGTCGCTGCCAACGCGAATCGAGCGAATGTCGACCAGACGCGACACCAGCGAGAGAAAATCAACATGGTCGAGTACCGCAACCTCTGGCGTAAAGGGAACGGCCACCACCACATCGACCCCGGTCTGAGCCAAGGCATGCAGACGGTCGGCCGTCGTCATCAATTTTTGAGCGGGCGAAGAGCTCACCACAACGTCCGGGTCGGGATCGAAGGTAACTACGACTGCCTTGCAGCCATGGGCACGGGCATCACGGACAAGCGCCGCAATGAGCTCCTGGTGTCCACGGTGCACGCCATCGAACACGCCAATGGCGATCGATGCGGCACCCAAGTGCTCGCACTTATCAAACGTATCGGCAGTAACGATGCGAGCCTCATCCAACTCACCCGCGAAAAAGATACGCGCGAGCTCGTGGGGCGTCAGCATCATCGAACACCGCCGATCGCCTGCGGAAAGACGTGCTCCATCACAAAGCGGCCGCCCTCAATATGAGCGAGCGCCTTGAGTCCCCCATCGAGTACGAGCGCGAACGGCGCCTTCGCCGTATCGAAGTCCGCAAGCGCGCGTTCAACGGGAACGCGGCGGCCACAAAGCAGGTCGTCTGCAAGATTACCCGGCAAATCGACACGCGTGGCACCTAGGGCGGCGATGGGATCCAGAGCGAAACCGGCAGCGGTCTCGGCAGAGAGCTCCTCTACCGCATGACAGGCGCCAATGGAAACCACGCCGGAGGCCGTACGGCGCAGCGCGGAAATATGTGTAGCGCTATCGCAGGCACGACCCAGATCGCGAGCGAGCGCGCGAATGTAGGTGCCTTTGCTTACCGAAAACGCCACGGTCCAGACGCACGTATCGCCCTCGCCGCCCACGGCGATCAGGTCGGCGGCATAGACCTCGACGGGGCGCGGGGGCAACTCAACCGCATTGCCCTCGCGAGCACTCTTATAGGCGCGAACGCCATTGACCGAGATGGCCGAAAACGCTGGCGGCACCTGCATCTGCGGGCCAAGCATAGCGGCCAGCTGCTCACGGGCGTAAGCGAGATTGCGCAGCTCGGGGGCAACGGGCACCGCGCGGACAGCCTCGCCCTCCGCGTCATCGGTATTGGTCTCGACACCAAACGAAATGTCGGCGACATAACTTTTGGTATCGAGGGTTAGCATGCCCAGCAGACGGGTCGCCTGGCCCACGCCCACCACCATGACACCCGAGGCCATGGGGTCGAGCGTACCGGCATGGCCGACGCGTCGCTCATGGAGGGCGCGCCGGCACTGCGACACCACGTCGTGGGACGTGCAGCCCACCGGCTTATCGACGGCGAGCAGCATATTCAATTGAGAAGGCGTACGACGAGCCATGTACCATCCAAAAAGTTAGAGCTCGACGGTCACCGAAGCGGGATCCTCCCCCACCAGCTCGGCCAGCATGGGAAGTGCCACGGCGAGCGTCTCGCGAATCGTTCCGTTGTTGGAAAAGCCGGCGGCGGCATGATGCCCGCCACCGCCAAAGTTGGCAGCGATCTCGGACACATCGAGGTCACCCTTGGAGCGCAGGTTGCCGCGCACCTTGGTATCGCCCTCGATGCCCTTTAGGAACAGGCAGACCTCAACGCCCATCACCGAACGCACCACATCGACCAGACCGTCACACTCATCCGAAGTGACGCCGCAGGCCTCGAGGTCGCTCTGGTACGCATAACTATATGCCACGCGACCGTGCGCCACGGTCTTGATACGACCCATAACGATGGACTTGAGATGCAAGAACTCTACGCGCATGCTCTGGTAGACCTCGAGCGCGACGCGCGCCGGATCGGCACCGTGCGCGACCAGGCGCGAGGCGGCATGGAACGCAGCGGCATCGGCGTTTTGGTACTGAAAACGACCGGTATCGGTCACCAGGCCGCACAGCAGGCAGGTCGCGACACCGTTGCGAGCCACAATGCCGCAATTGTCCAAAAAGCGGTCGATGATCATGGCGCAGGCCGCGGCGCCGACGCACCTCAGGCTCAGCTCGGCAAATTCCTCACGCGCCGGATGGTGATCGAAGCACACCACATGCGACGAGCGGCGGAGCACCTCGGCGGAGTTGTTCAGACGCTCGACGACCGGCACGTCCACCGAGATGAACAGGTCCGGATTGCCGGTATACGCAGATGCCGGCACCAGACGGTCGGCGCCCTCCATAAAGCGGTAGATGCGCGGAACCGGGTCATCGTCTGCCAGCAGCAGGGCAATGTCCTTGTTGGGGAAAAACTTCATAAGCGATAAGCCCAGACCAAGCACGGAGCCCAGGGCGTCGCCATCGGGAGACGTATGTCCCGAAATCGCAATGGAGGACGCATCCTCGATGAGCTCGAGGATGCGTCGCTGAATATCTGCAGACTCGCACGATGCGAGGTCGGCGGAATTACTCATCTAAAGCTGCCTCCTGGGCGGCATCCGCTATGGGATAGCCGTCCTCGTCCTTTTCGATCGCAAGCGTGGCGGGAACGTTTTCCAGAGCGCGCGTGATGCGCTCGGCCTCATCGGTCGAGCGATCGATGCGAAAATCGAGCTCGGGCGTGACGCGCCAATCGAGCGAGCGGGCCAACAGGCTACGGATGCGGCCCTTGGCGCTGGCAAGCGCCTCCATGACCTCGTCGTAGCGGCTCGCGTCGCACGACACGTACACGCGCGCGAACGAACGGTCCACCGCGACCTCGACCGCGGTCAAGGTGACCAGGTCGAGACGCGGATCGGAAACCTCAAAGAGCAGGATATAACCGAGCTTCTCGCGAAGCTGCTCGCCCAGACGGCGGGTTGCCTGCGTTTGCTTCATAGCGCTACCCCCTACTCGGTACGGGCAACCTGGTCGATGCGGTAGCCCTCGATCTGATCGCCGGGCTTGATGTCCTGGAAGTTCTCCAGGCCAATACCGCCCTCGGAGCCGCTCTTGAGGCTCTTGGCCTCGTCCTTGTAGTGGCGCATCGAGGCGATCTTGCCGTTGAAGACCACGATGCCGTCGCGCACCAGGCGTACGGAATCGGTCGCGGCGATCTCGCCCTCTTCGACGCGGACACCGGCGGCGATACCGACCTTGGGCACCTTGAAGGTGTCCAGAACGGTCGCAGTACCCGTGGAGACCTCGACCTCGGTGGGCTTGAGCATACCGATGCGGGCAGCGTCGAGGTCCTCGAGGCACTTGTAGATGACGTCGTAGCAACGGATCTCGACGCCCTCGCGCTCGGCAGCGGAGCGGGCCTTGCCGTCGGGACGGACGCCAAAGCCGATGATGATGGCGTTGGAGGCGTCGGCCAGGACGACGTCGGTCTCGTTGATGGCACCAACGGCGGAGTGGATCGTGTTGATGCGAACCTCGGACTGATCCATCTTGTCGAGCGAGTCCTGAAGGGCCTCGATAGAGCCCTGGACGTCGGCCTTGATGATCAGGTTGAGCTCCTTGACCTCGGCGTCGGCGATGGTCTCAAAGAGGTTCTCGAGCGTGACATGCTTGACGCGGCTCTGCTCCTCGATACGGGCCTTGAGCGAACGCTCATCGGCCAGGGCGCGTGCCTCGCGCTCATCCTCGAACACGCGGAACTCGTCGCCGGCGTTGGGCACGGACTGCAGGCCCAAAATCTCGACGGCGTCGGAGGGACCGGCCTCGGTGACGGCGCGACCCTTGGGGTCGAGCATGGCGCGGACGCGGCCGTAGGTAAGACCGGCGACCAGCGTATCGCCCACGTGCAGGGTACCGCGGGTCACGAGCACGGTAGCGACCGAGCCGCGGCCCTTATCGAGCTTGGCCTCGAGGACGTTGCCGGAGGCAAAGGTATCGGGGTTGGCCTTAAGCTCGAGCACGTCGGCCTGGAGCAGCACGGTCTCCAGAAGGTCGTCGATACCGATCTTCTGCTTGGCCGAGATGTTGACGAACATGTTCTGTCCGCCCCACTCCTCGGGGATGACGCCGTACTCGGTGAGTTCCTGACGCACACGGTCGGGGTTGGCGCCCGGCTTATCGATCTTGTTGACGGCGACGACGATGGGTACGCCGGCGGCCTTGGCGTGGTTGATCGACTCGACGGTCTGGGGCATGACGCCGTCGTCGGCAGCCACGATCAGAATGACGATGTCGGTCACCTTGGCACCACGGGCACGCATAGCCGTAAAGGTGGCGTGACCCGGGGTATCGATAAAGGTGATCTTGCGGTCGTTGATCATGACCTGCGAAGCGCCGATGGCCTGCGTAATGCCGCCCGCCTCGCCGGCAGCAACGCCGGTGTGACGGATGGCGTCGAGCAGCGACGTCTTGCCGTGGTCGACGTGGCCCATGACGGTGACGACCGGGGCGCGCGGCTTAAGGTCGGCGGGATCGTCGTAGAACGAGAAGGTGTTCTCCTCCTCGGGGGTGATGATCTTGATCTGACGGCCCAGGTCGTCGGCGACGAGCTCGACGAGGTCGTCGGACATGGACTGCGTCATGGTGAGCGGCGTACCCAGCAGGAACAGGCGCTTGATGATGTCGTTGGCCGGAACGTCGAGCGCCTCGGCAAGCTCCTGGACGGTAACGCCCTGGGAGACCTTAATGGCGTCGAGGTCCTCGGGGTTCACGCCCTGGGCCAGCGCCTCCTCTATCTTGCGCTCCTCCTGAGCCTTGGCAGCCTCGCGCTCGCGCTTCTCCTTGCGCTTCTTGCGGCGACCGGTGGACTCGCGAGAGGCCTCCTCGACGGCGGCACGAGCCTCCTCGAGCACCTTCTCGCGGCTGTACTCCTCGGCCTCGCGAGCCATGCGGCTGTAGTGGTCCTCTTCGTTGTTGTGACCGCCCTTACGCTTCTTGCCCTTGCCCTGCTTATCGGGGTTGGGGAAGTCCATGCCGGCAGCGACGTTGTTGCTGGCGTTGGTGCGATGGCTGTGCGGACGGCTCTCGGAGGCGTTGCGCTCGGAGTTGTTGTCGGAAGCGTTGCGATCGTTACGACGGCCACCGCGACGGTCGTTGTTGCCGCCACGACGGTTACCGCGCTCGGCGGCGCGCTCGGCCTTGGCCTTGTCCTCGGCGTCCTTCTTCTCCTTGAGCACGGTCTCCTGTGCGGCGATCTGGTCGAGCAGCGAACGGAAGCGCGAACCGGAGTCGGAAGCGGGAACGGCGCGGCGCTGGGCCTCGCGGGCAGCCTCCTCCTTCTCGCGGGCAAGGCGCTCCTGCTCGGCCTTCTTCTTGGCCTCGGCCTCGGCGCGGGCAGCCTCCTCGGCAGCCTGGGCTGCGGCAAACTGGCGGCGCTCCTCCTCGCGGGCCTTCTCGGCGGCGATGCGCTCGCGCTCGGCCTCGGCGGCGCGAGCGGCCTCCTCGGCGGCAGCTGCCTGCTCCTCGGCCTGCTTGGCGGCCTCGACTTCCTGGGCGCGGGCCTCGATCACCGAGGCGAGCTGCTTGCGGACCATAGCGACATAAGCGTCCTCCAAGGTGGAGGAAGCGGACTTAGCAGGAATCTTCATATCGGCGAGATGACCCATCAGTTCCTTGGAGGTCATGCCGAACTCTTTGGCCAGGGTGGACACACGGACTTTTGCCATATGACTTCACCTACCCTTTCTGGCACCTTGGGTGCCTAGAGACTGAACGAGCGTGGGAGACGCGCCGGGACCCGCCCGGCGCAACCGCGCGCTAGATCAGGTCCTCCGCATCATCGAAGGCGTCGGTGTCGTGGACACCGCAGAAACGGGAGCCGGGACGAGCCTGGTTGCGGCACTGGATGCCGTCCTCGGACACGTACTCGCAGCGGCGGACGTCCTCGTCCTCCTCGTCACCGATCAGGTCGGCGGCGGGCTCCTCGTGAACGGGAACGTTCTTGAGGATGTCGGCGGCAAGCGTCTCGGACTTGATGTCGATGTGCCAGCCGGTCAGGCGCGCGGCGAGGCGGGCGTTCTGGCCCTCCTTGCCGATGGCGAGGGACAGCTGGTCGTCGGGCACGATGACGCCGGCGTAGGCCTTCTCCTCGTCGATGAGGACGCGGGTGACCTTAGCGGGCGACAGGGCGTTGGCGACGTAGACGGCAGGATCGGCATCCCACAGGATGACGTCGACGCGCTCGCCACGGAGCTCGCCCACGACAGCGCGAACACGGCTGCCCTTGGGGCCGACGCAGGCGCCCACGGGATCCAGACGGTCGTCGAGCGAGTGGACGGCGACCTTGGAGCGCTGGCCGGGCTCGCGGGCGATCGACTTGATCTGGACGGTGCCCTCATAGATCTCGGGCACCTCCTGCTCAAACAGACGACGCATGAGCTCGGGGTGGGTACGGGAGATGACAATCGGCGGACGGCTGTGCTCGCCACGAACCGGCTGCAGGTTGGAGTTGGGGTCGCGAACGTCGATGATCACGGCCTTGATGTGCTGGTTGTGCAGGTAGCGCTCGCCCATCGGACGCTCGTTGCGCTCGTTCTCGTAACGGCGCTGGTCGAAGTGCGGCAGCTCGGCCTCGACGCCCTCGCGGATCTTGACGATCGTGAAGTCGGGTGTGGACTGCAGCACGGTACCGCTGATGAGGTCACCGATGCGGCCGGAGAACTCCTCGTAAATCTGCTCGCGGGCGGAGTTGCGCACGATGGCGTTGATCTCGGCCTTAGCGTGCTGGGCAGCGATGCGGCTCGTGTTCTTGGGAGTGACGTCGATCTCCTCGAACTCGGTGAAATTGCCCTCCTCGTCCATGGAATCGTCGATCGGCTCCAGGCGGTAGACGTAGATCTTGCCGGTGGTGCGGTCGATGGTCACCTTGGCGCCCCACTCAAGATGCAGGATCTCGGCATAGCTCTTGGCGAGCGACTGCTCCAGGCGGTCGATCAGGTAGAGCTGGTCGATGTGCTTCTCCTGGCAAAGCTCCATCAGGGCGGACATCATGTCGGATGCTGCCATCTTACTTTCCTTCCTTCGCGGGCTTGAAGTCGTAGGTGGGCTTCAACTTGCACTTTTTAACATCAGAGAAATCGAGGGTAACGGACTCGCCGCCCTCGAGCTCGAGGGTCACGTTCGTCTCAGTGGCGGCGGCAATCTTGCCGGCGTACTTGCGACGGCCCTCGGTGGCGGTAGAGGTGAGCTCACAGTTCTCGCCCACAAAGCGGGCAAAGTCGCACGGGCGGCGTAGCGGGCGCGCCATGCCCGGGCTCGACACCTCGAGCGTATAGCTCGAAGAGATGGGGTCGAGCTCCTCAATCACATCGCCGACCCACTTGGTGTTGGCCGTGACGTCGTTGAGCGACAGGCTCTGACCCTCGGCACCCTCGATACGCACGCGCACGCAGGGGGCCTTGGTGGCACCCACGAGCTCGACGTCGACGATGTCGATATCGTGCTGGGGAGCGACGGCCTCGAGCGCGTCGATGATCGCCTGCTCGGTCTTAGTCTTGACCATTGCGGCACCTCCATCCATACAAAAAAGAAGCGGGGTCGAAACCCCACTTCTTTCAATTGCAACTTCATTTGCAAGCAAACTATACCAATAGCTGCGGAAACGTGCAAGCACAGTACGAATCTGCAGGTCAGCGTGCGCACAGCTTCTCCACAAGAATAGGACAATTGACCGAAGGCACCTAGGCAGGTACATGCAAAACGAGGGACTACCCAACCGGATCGCCCCTCGTCTTTTATGCGTCAGCTAAGCGCGCAGCGCTTACTTGACCACCAGGTTGACCAGCTTGCCGGGCACGCAGATGGCCTTGACGACCGTCTTGCCCTCGAGCCACTTGGCGACGGCGGCCTCGGCGGCAGCCTGCATATCCTCATTGGAGGCATCGCGGGCCACGTCGACGCGGCCGCGGACCTTGCCGAGCACCTGGACCACGATCTGCACCGTGTCCTCAATGGACTCGGCCAGGTCGAACTCGGGCCAGGCGGCGGTGTAGGCGTTGCCCTCGCAGCCGAGTGCCTCGTGCCACAGCTCGTCGGCCCAGAACGGGCAGATGGGGGCAAGGACGCTCACGATATCCTTGGCCACGCCGTAGCACAGCGCCTTGTCGCGGGCGGTACCCTCAGTGGCGTTGAGATAGGCGCTCGCAGCATTGACGAGCTCCATGACGGCCGAGATGGCGGTGTTAAACTGGCCGCGATCGAAGTCCTCGGTGCACTTGGCGATGGTGCGGTGACGCTCGCGATAGAGCTTCATCGCAACCTCGTCGAGCGCAGACTTGTCGAAGGCCACGTTGGCGTCGCCGGATTGGACGAGCTGCCAAACGATACGCCAGGCGCGCTTGATAAAGCGGTTGGCGCCCTCGACGGCCTTGGGATCCCAGTCGAAGTCCTTCTCGGGCGGGGCGATAAACAGAATCGCCAGACGCATGGTGTCGGCGCCGTAGGGCTCGATAACCGAGCTCGGGGGCACGACGTTGCCTTTGGACTTGGACATGGTGTCGCCGTTCTCGTCCTTGACCATGCCCTGGCACAGCAGGTTGGTGAAGGGCTCGTCAACACTCAGCAGACCCAGGTCGCGCAGCGCCTTGGTAAAGAAGCGGCTGTAGAGCAGGTGCAGAATGGCGTGCTCGATGCCACCGATGTAGTTATCGACGGGCATCCAACGGTCGGCTGCCTCGCGGGAGAAGGGCAGCTCGGTGTTGTGCGGGTCGGTATAGCGCAGGTAATACCAGCTGGAGCAGGTGAACGTGTCCATGGTATCGGTCTCGCGCTTAGCCGGGCGGCCGCAGACCGGGCAGGTGGTCTCGTAGAAGTCCTTGCACTCGGCGAGGGTCTCGCCGGCGCCCAGGTCCAGGTTCTCGGGCAGCGTCACCGGCAGCTGATCCTCAGGCACGGGCACGATGCCGCAGTGCTCGCAGTGGATGGCCGGGATGGGGTTGCCCCAATAGCGCTGACGGCTGATGAGCCAGTCGCGCAGACGGAACTCGACCTTGCGACGACCGCAGCCCATGGCCTCGAGGTCGGCCACGATCGCAGCCTCGCCCTCGGAGTGCTTACCGCCGCGCATGCCGGTGTACTTGCCGGACTGGACGAGCGTGCCCTCGGCAGCGTGGGCGCAATCCCAGTCGACGGTCTCGGCATGGAAGGTATCGATGGTCTCGCCGCTGGCCTCGACGGCAGCGCGATCGTCATCGTCCAGGATGATCGGCACGATCGGCAGGTCGTACTTGCGGGCAAACTCAAAGTCGCGCTGGTCGCCGCAAGGAACGGCCATGACGGCGCCGGTGCCGTAGTCGGCAACTACATAATCGGCAACCCACACGGGGACCTTCTCGCCGTTGACGGGGTTCACCACATAGCGGCCCGTGAAGGCACCGTGCTTCTCGAGGGTACCCTGGGCACGCTCGACGGCAGAGATATGCTTGGAGTCCTCGACGATCTTGGTGACGGCCTCCTCGTACTCCGTACCCTCGACGAGCTCGTGCAGGCCGGCGTACTCGGGAGCCAGGACAAAGAAGGAGACGCCAAAAAGGGTATCGGCTCGCGTGGTGAAGACGGTGATCTTGCCCTCATCGCCCTCGATGGGCTCGCCGTCCTTGTCGCACAGGGTAAAGTCGACCTCGGCGCCCTCGGAGCGACCGATCCAGTTGGCCTGCATCTGCTTGACGCGCTCGGGCCAGCCGGGGAGCTTCTCCAAGTCGTCGAGCAGCTCCTGAGAGTACTCGGTAATCTTGTAGTACCACTGCTCAAGGTCGCGCTTCTCGGGCTCGGTGCCGCAGCGCCAGCACTTACCCTCGGTGACCTGCTCGTTGGCCAGAACGGTCTTGCAGTTAGGACACCAGTTGACCGGGTTCTTCTTGCGGTAGACCAGGCCCTTTTCCCACAGCTTCTCAAAGATCCACTGACCCCAGCGGTAGTAGTCGGGGCTGCAGGTCTTGACCATGCGATCCAGATCGTAGGAGAAGCCCATGCGCTTCATCGTGGCGAGCGCCTGGTCCATGTTCTTATACGTCCAGGCAGCAGCCTGCGTATTGTGCTTGATGGCGGCGTTCTCGGCAGGCAGGCCAAAGGCGTCAAAGCCGATGGGGTGCAGCACGTCGTAGCCGCGCATGCGGGCCTGACGGGCCATGGCATCGCCGATGGTATAGTTGCGCGCGTGGCCCATGTGCAGGTCGCCCGACGGATACGGGAACATCTCGAGCACATACTTTTTAGGCTTGCTGTCGTCGGTGTCGACGGCAAAGAGGTTGGAGTCCTCCCAGGCCTTCATCCACTTGGACTCAATGGCCTGCGCGTCGTAGGCAGGGATCTCGTCCTTATGGTCTGTGCAATCGCACATATCAGCTCCTTTAATCTTAGCTGGGGTCGGTCGGCTTAGCTTTATTCGCCACTGCGGACAGTCCTGCGCAAGACGAAGAGCACATTTAGTGCTCTTCTTTGCGTGCGGAACTTGTAGCGAACAAAGCTAAGCCGCCCGACCCTAAGGTTGACTCGACTGATAATAGCAAATACGACAAGCGAGATGCCTGCGACTTGCAGGCATCTCGCTTTATCTAAATAACGTGGTTGATACTCAACCTTTGATATGCAGCTCTTACCTTATCGATAGGAAACACTCTGCTGGGAGTCCTTGACGACTACGTCGTGGGCGCCGCCTTCGACGATGGAGGTAGAGCTTACCAGGGTCAGGCGTGCCTTTTCCTGGAGCTCGGGGATTGAGAGGGCGCCGCAGTTGCACATCGTGGACTTGACCTTGTAGAGCGTGCCGCCCACGCCGTCCTTGAGGGAACCGGCGTAGGGAACGTAGGAGTCGACGCCCTCGACGAAGCTAAGCTTCGCGGCGCCGCCCAGGTCGTAGCGCTGCCAGTTGCGAGCACGCGCAGAACCCTCGCCCCAGTACTCCTTCATGTACTGACCGTTCACGTTGACGCGCTCGGTCGGGCTCTCGTCAAAGCGGGCGAAGTAACGACCCAGCATCATAAAGTCTGCACCCATGGCAAGGGCGAGCGTCATGTGGTAATCGTAGACGATGCCGCCATCGGAGCACACGGGCACGTAGACGCCGGTCTCCTCGTAGTACTCGTCGCGAGCGCGGCAGACGTCGATCAGCGCGGTGGCCTGGCCACGGCCGATGCCCTTGGTCTCACGGGTGATGCAGATGGAGCCGCCGCCGATACCAACCTTGATGAAGTCGGCACCGCAGTCGGCCAGGAAGCGGAAGCCCTCGGCGTCGACGACGTTGCCGGCACCGACCTTGACGTCCTCGCCGTAGTTGGCGCGGATCCACTCGATGGTGCGCTTCTGCCACTCGCTGAAGCCCTCGGAAGAGTCGATGCACAGGACATCGGCACCGGCCTCGATGAGCAGCGGCACGCGCTCGGCATAGTCGCGGGTGTTGATACCGGCACCGACCATGTAGCGCTTGTCGCCGTCGAGCAGCTCGTTGGGGTTGGTCTTGTGGCTGTCATAGTCCTTGCGGAAGACGATGCCCATGAGGTGATCGTAGTCGTCGACGATGGGCAGGGCGTTGAGCTTATTGTCCCAGATGACGTCGTTGGCAACCTTAAGGCTGATGTTCTTGTCGCCCACGATGAGCTGCTCACGCGGGGTCATGAACTCGGAGACCTTCGTCTGGTGGTCATCGCGACTGGGACGATAGTCACGGCTGGTGACGATGCCCAGGAGCTTACCCTTGGGAGTGCCGTCGTCGGTGACCGGCATAGTGGAGTGACCGGTCTTCTCCTTGAGCTCGATGACCTGCTCCATGGTCATGTCGGGGGTCAGGGTGGAATCGGACTGAACGAAGCCGGCCTTGTGATCCTTGACGGCCTTGACCATAGCGGCCTCGGACTCGGCGCTCTGGGAACCGTAAATGAAGGACAGGCCACCCTCGGTAGCGAGCGCGACACCCATGTCGACGCCCGAGACGGACTGCATGATAGCGGAAACCATGGGGATGTTCAGGGTGATTGCCGGCTTCTCACCGCGCTTAAAGCGGGTCAGCGGCGTCTTAAGAGAGACGTTGTTGGGGATGCACTGCGAGGACGAGTAACCAGGGACCAGCAGATACTCCGAAAACGTGTGGGACTCACCGGGAAAGAACGTAGCCATGTTTCTCCTTTTTCCATGCGACCGGTCGGCTGCAGGCCTCGTAGGACCCAGCCCAACCTTGGGCGCCCAATACTGGAGAAGTATCTTAACGCACTTTGACTGCTACAATGCATGATTTAAGAAGAGCACACGAGGGTTTGACGCAGGCTTTGCGTTTGCCCAGCAAACACTTTAGCGGGGAGACGTGGAGCGTATGGAGTACAAGACGACGGCAAAGTTGGTCATTCAAGCGTGCGACAAAGATCTGCCGGGCGTGTTCGGCCACGGCTGCGTCTTACTGCTGCAAGGTATCGCCCGCGAGCGCTCGCTCAACCGTGCCGCAAAGAGCATGGGCATGGCGTATTCCAAGGCCTGGCGCATTGTGAACGAAGCCGAAGGTCAGCTGGGCTGCAAACTCATCGAGCGCGACGGCGCCCGCGGATCCACCCTCACCCCCGCCGGCGAGCGAGCCATAGCGGTCTACGAGGAGCTGCAGACCGACATCAACCAAGTAATTGCCGCAAAGGCCAACGACCTCATCGCCAGCATAAAAGAATAGCTAATTTAGGACGGGGCCTTATAGCCACACAACCCCTTCTCATAAGTTGCGGTGAAATAGGGACTGTTTATGCGGTTAAAGCCGTAAATCAATCCCTATTTCACCGCAACTTATGGAGTTGAGGATGATTTAGCTAGTTGCGGAGGGCATTATCTAGGGTGGCGGCCACGATCAAGGGGTCGTCGCTGCCGGCGAAGAGGCGGATGGTGCTCCCCTGCTTGCCGCGCGTGGCCGAGAGGCGCGTCGTTGCGCCGCCGGCGGGCGATGTACGAAACTCCCCCGGCAAAGCATCGAAGAAATCACCCGCACTGCGCTCGATAAGGTCAAACTCAACTGCCGGGCCAAAGCCGTGCTCGAGGATTCCTGTCGCAACCGCATGGTCGGGATGCGAGCTCAGTCCGGGATAGCGCACGTTGCACACCATCTCGTTGGCGGCCAGATACTCGGCCAGCGCACGGGCGCGGTCGAAATGCGCCTGCATACGGACGTCGAGCGAGTCCAGTCCCCGCTCCAGCACACCGGCCTCGTCAGCAGGCATATCAAGCTTGGCCAAGCCACAGCCCTCAAGCAGGGTATGCGCGCACTCGGCCGCGGCATCCACACGATGGCGCTTGAGCTGCGAGCGCGCGACCGATACGGCAACCAACTTGCGCGGAGCATCACCGGCGCATACGCGATCGAGCGCCTCGAGCGACAGCGCAGAACCCAGCCGCAGCGAATCGCAGCCAAAAGCTGACGCCACGGTGTTGTCCACAACCAGCAGCGCATGGGCCTCACGCGCCGCCCGACCCAGCGCACGAAGATCGGGCACGCGCAGTCCAAACCCGCCAATGGAGTTGACGAACCACCACAGGTGCGGCCCCTCGGCATCAAACGAAGCATCAAAGCCATCGGACGCAGCAGCAAACGCCGCAACCGACGACTCCTCCACCATAGCCACGTCGCAGCCATCAAAGCCGCGCGCAAACGCATCGGCAAAGTCATCCGCAAAGGCCACTAGGCGGTCACCGGGACGCACAATCCCCAGCTGCGACAGCGCTGCCGGCACATGCGGGGCCGCAAGCAACCGCGCCTCACGCGCGCCGGCCCTCAAAGCCCAGGCCTCTTCTAGCTGCTGTACGCCCATACGGCACCGTCCCTTCAAAACAAAAACCCACGATGCGGGTGTTCCCCGCATCGTGGGCAACGGCTGCAGTATAGCGCCGATATGCGACGAATCGCTTAGATGTTGAGCGTGTGATAGTTCACGCTCGTGCCCGGAGCGTCAACGGTCACGCCATAGGCCTCGGGATAGATGCGCGTCGAAAACACGAGCGCGCCATCATTCACGAACACCTCGACCGACGAGACATCGCCAACAATGCGCACGTTACGAACCTCGTCGACGGGCTCCCAACGCACGGTACGACCGCAGCCGGCAGAAGCGCGACCCTCATCGGTAAATCGCATCTCAAAGCGCGAGGGCAGTTCGCCCTCGGCGGGCACAAACTCCAGCTTCAGCTCGTCATCAACGGTCGCGGTAAACGCGCCATCGACACCGTCAACAACAACGTCAAAGCAGGTATCGTCGGCAACCTCCAACGAGCCCTGCCCCACACGCACCGAGGCATAATGGCGCTCGATCTCGCGAGCCGGCTGCTGCAGCACCACGCCGCCGGTGCCGGCTGTAAGCTCACGCGGCACCGTCATGCAGTGCTGCCAGCCACACGCCACGGTGGGCGCGTTGCCATAGGTCGGCTCATCGGGCATGCCCATCCAGCCGATCAGAATGTGGCGACCATCCTCGGACGTAAACTCCTGCGGCGCATAGAAGTCAAAACCGGCATCCCACAGGCGGAACTCGCCCAGCTCATAAGCGTCCTTGCCACCAGTGATGTCGCCCGATACAGGCATGTAGCCAGCGGCATACACATTGCCGCGGTCCCAACGACCGCCCTCAAGACCCTGGGGCGAGAAGGACAGCCACTTCGCCGGTACACCGCCATCCGACTCAAGCTCAAGGTATCCCGGGCACTCCCACATAAAGCCAAAGCGCTCGGGCGTGGAAACGCGGCTTTCGAGCTCCCAGCTCAGCATATCGGCCGAGCCATACACCAAGATCTCGCCCACATCGCGCCCGGCACCTTCGCCGTGCATCGCACAAAAACGGCTTTCGACATGCGGCCCGTCCACGCGACGACGCGCGCCCAGCACCATGTGGTAACGCCCATCATCATCGCGCCACACCTTGGGATCACGCACGTGGCAGGTCAGATCGTCGGGATAATCCTCGGACGCCAGCACCACGCGCTTTTGGCTGAACTCCCGACCGGCAAGGCCATCAACGCTCTCGACATAAACGGTATCGGCGCGGCGGCCAGTATTGACGTAGTCGTACGTGCCGTCCGCATCGGAAAGCTTAACGTTGCCTGTGTACAGTACGCGAATGCGGCCGTCCTCGGCAAGCGCGGAGCCCGAATACACGCCATGGCAGTCGAACGGCTCGTCGGGAAGCAGCGGCGCGCCAACATATTCCCAGTTCATAAGGTCGCGGCTTGTGGCATGGCCCCACATCTTTACGCCGCCGTTCACATCAAACGGGGCATACTGGAAGTACGCGTGAAACACGCCACCCACCTGGCAGAGACCGTTGGGGTCATTGAGCCAACCCGCCGGCGGCATAATATGGAAGCGCTGGCCATACGCGCCATAACCGCACTCAGTGGCGGCGGCGTCAACGGCGGCAACCAGCTTTGCAAGATCGCGACCAAGTGCATTAGACATATCAAAGTCCTAACGGATCGAAAGTAACAAGGCGCCAGAGAACGGCACCAGATACAGGAAACGCCCGTGAGCATACAACCCGCGGGCATTCCCTCAATCAAAAGCTCTTAGGCCTGCTCGGAAGCCTTGGGCTCGTCCTTGTACAGGACAAACGAGACGCCAAAGGAAACCAGCGCGGCGACCGCAAACATGATCGCGTACTGCACGGGCTGGGCCAGGCACAGCAGGATACCGAAGATACCGGTAACGCCCGTGCCGGAGGCGGCCAGCGAAGTGAGCGCGCAGACCAGGGCACCGCAACCGCCGCCGATGCAGCCGGCGATGAAGGGCTTAAAGAAGCGCAGGTTCACACCGAAGATGGCAGGCTCGGTAATGCCCATGAAGGCGGACAGGGCCGAAGGAAGCGCCAGGCCCTTGATCTTGGCATCGCGGGTCTTAAAGGCAACGGCGAGCGCGGCACCACCCTGGGCGATGTTGGCAGCGCTGGCGATGGGCAGCCAGTAAGTCACGCCGTACTGGGCGAGCTGGCCCAGGTCGATGGCGGTGTACATCTGGTTAATACCCGTAACGACCGTGGGGGCATAGAACAGGCCGACGATAAAGGAACCGATGTCGAAGGGCAGGGTCAGCAGGGCCTGGATCAGACCGAGGATGGCGTTCTCGGCCCAGACAAAGATGGGGCCGACGGCAACGAGCGTCACGAGCACGGTCACGAACACGGAGACGAGAGGAGTCACAAAGAGGTCGAACATCTCAGGAACGATCTTGTGCAGGCGCTTCTCGAGGAAGGCGAGAATGGCGCAGGCGATGACGATGGGGATCACATGACCCTGATAGCCGACCCACTCAAAGCTGTACACGCCGGGGATGACGGTGACCATGGTCTGCACGCCCTCGGAGGCAACCGTATAGGCGCTCTGCAGCGAGGAGTTGATGAATGCACCACCGACGACGGCGCCCAGATACGGGTTGGCGCCAAAGGCCTTAGCGGCGGAGTAACCGATCAGGATCTGCAGAATGCCAAAGGACGTGCCCGAGACCAGATCGGCAATCTTATAAATAAAGTTATTGGTGTCGAGCGCGATAAAGCCGTTGGAGGCCATAAAGTTGAGGGCGCTCATAATGCCCAGCAGCAGGCCCGAAGCCACGATGGCGGGGATGATGGGGACAAAGACGTCGCCGAGTACCTTAATGGCGCGCATAAAGATGTTCTGCTGCTGCGCCGCGGCCTCCTTGACCTCGGCCTTGGTGGCAGCCTCGACGCCGCTGAGCGCGATGAACTCTTCGTAGACCTTGTTGACGGTGCCGGTGCCAAAAATAATCTGGAGCTGGCCTTGGGCTTCAAAGACGCCCTTGGCGCCATCGACATTCTCGAGGGCCTCCTTGTCGACCTTGGCGTTATCGGCAATCACCAGGCGCAGACGCGTGGCGCAGTGTGCGGCCGAAACAACGTTGCCGGCGCCACCGATGTTGTCGAGCACCTCTTGGGCTGATTTGCGGTAGTCCATGACTTCCCTTTCCTCCAACGGGCGCATCTGCACCCGGCCATCTTTGACACTTACACTGTAATCGTTTTCATAGTAGGGTGAACGGTAGGAAAAAGGCGGCGAATGGTAGTTTTGGGACAAAAAACGGGGGACTCAAAGGCGGGCAGGCACGATCAAGACCTAGACATTCATCAACTGATGGCCGAGCTTGAGCGTCTTTAGGCCGTTCTCCCCCTCCGCGCCATCGAGCGTGTTGAGCAACATATTGGTCGCCTCGACACCGCTGGTCAGGTAGCCGTAATGCACGGTGGGAATGCCGCCCGTCAGCGCGCGCAAAAACGCGTTGTCGCCGAAACCGCTCACGCGGTGCATGCCCTCGCCCGTGCCGCGAACCTCATCGATGGCACGCAGCGCGCCCGCCGCCATGGTGTCGGTCGCGCAGGCGATAAACGAAACATCGGGAGCGACGGAAAGCAGCTCACGCGCCGCACCATAGCCCGAGTCGAGCGTAAACGAGCCCAGGCGAATCAAGGCGGAATCGAGCGGGTTGCCCGCAGCGCGCAGGCCGGCCTCAAAACCGCGACGGCGGTCATAACCGGCAGCGCGGTCCTCTTCGGTAACTCCGATGTAAGCGATCTTGCCATCCACCCGACCTGCAAGCGCACGGCCGAGCTCAAAGGCAGCCTCGTAATCGTCGTGATAGACGCACGCCGCGCCCTCGACATGCTGGCCGATCAACACAATGGGCACACGACACGACTCGATCGCGCGACGGTGCTCATCGGTGATCATGGTTGCCACGAGCACGATGCCATCGACCGGATGGTTCTGGAACAGGTCGAGATACTCGAGCTCGCGATCGGCCGCGTTATCGGTATTGGCAAGGAGCATCTGGTAGCCACGGCGACCGAGCACCTGGCCAATACCGGCGGTAATGCGGCTTACGGATTCCGAGTTAATCTTAGGTACGATGACGCCGATGAGCTTGGTGGAACCGGTGCGCAGCGCGCGAGCCTGGCTGGATCGCACGTATCCGGTCAGCTCAATCGCCTGCTTAATGCGCTCGGCTTTGTCCGCCGAGATATATCCACCGTTGAGGTAGCGCGAGACGGCGGCGCTCGAAACGCCCGCCAGCTCGGCCACATCTTTCATCTTTACCACGAGCACCCCTGTCATTGAAATCGCTTTCACCATGATACCCGTGAAGACGGCATGCGAACCAAATCGGCCCACCCAGGTCGAGCATACGCCAGCGAGCGGGCAGCTGCCGAGGCGAGGTGCCGCGAAAGAGGAGCGAAGCGTACTTTATGTACGCGAGCGACGGTTTGAATGGCAGATCGCCCGGCAGATGCCCGCGCAGCGTCGAGCGGTCCGGCGTTTGTTAAAACGCCGGAACATAGTTAGCCGTGATATTCGCCGTTGTATTGGATCAACGTCAGATCTTCAACGCCGTCGAGCGCGCGAATGGCGTCCGCATAGGGCATGTCAACACCGTCCGAGAACACCTCGACGGCCATTTCCACCTTGTCGCCGCGCATGGTCTTGGACTTGACGGTAAACTTGGTGCGCCCAAATGCACGCACGATATCGTCGCCGGTGGTCTGGCCCGTGTAGTGAATGACAATCATGTACACGCGCGCCTTGTCCTGGTGGCTCGCAAAGCCGGCAATCATCACCACAATCACCACTGCCGTAAGCCCCACGAGTGCGTACATGCCGGCGCCTGCCGTAATGCCTGTGGTAATGGCCCAAAAAAGATACAGCAGGTCGAGCGGGTCCTTAACCGCCGTACGATAGCGGACGATTGACAGAGCACCGACCATACCGAGCGAGATGACCACGTTGGTCGAAATCGCGAGCGTGACCATGCAGGTGAGCACGCACATGCCCACAAGCGTCACGGCAAAGCTACGCGAATACACCACGCCGGTAAAAAAGCGCTTGTACACGTAATAGATCAGGATGCCCATGGCGAGCGCCACGAGCAGCGAAAGGCCAATCTTGGCAGGGTCGACCTGGCCAAACGCCTCCAAGACGGAGTTCTTAAAAAAGTCCCTGGTGCTCATGGTCTAAATATCCCCTCGGTTCTCAAAATCCGATTCCCAGTAATTAAATCCGCGCAGGTAGGCGGTCTTTTCGTAACACAGGCAGTACTTGGAGACCGCCGTAAGCTCGGCCGCTCCCGGCGGCACCATATCGCGCACCAGCTGCGGGCAAAACTCCGTAAACTTGACCTCCATCACCAGCTTGCCGGGCTCCAGGACCGGCAGCGCGGGCAGCGTCGCGTCAAAGATATCGAAGCTTCCCACCGCGGCACGCACGTTCATGTCAAACGTAATGCGCACAGTGCCCTCATCCATCACCCACGGCTCGCGCTCGTAATCCACGATGGTCCTCGGGCGCATCACGTTGCAGATGCACTCGATGTAGAACTCGCGACAGAGCGGATAGGGGCTCCTCAGCAAAAAGTCGTAGTCGCCAGCCAGAATCTGCTCAAACTCGCCGCGCGTAAGTGGCGCATCCTCCTTGTAGATCCAGCTGCCGTACTTCTTTTTGCGCTCGAGCTTAATCACCTTGTCGCTGCCGTTATAGATGCGCACGCGATACTTTTTGCGCATGAGAATACCGGCGTCTTTTTCCTCGTAGGCCGAGTTGCAGTAGTCGTCAAAATACAGGCTGCGAATGGTGTAACCACCCGCCCGTGTATGCTTGTCCAGCTTAAACACCGGCGCCATGCGACAGGCAAGCGCAGTGTGCTCGCCCTCGTTAATGAGATATTTGAGCTCGTGGCGGTAACGCTCCTGCGTGGCACGCACAGGCAGGGCCGCCCAGCGCTCAAGCAGCGCGCTAGCCCTCCTCATACGTGTCCTCCACGACCTTACCGCCGTCTTGCACGTAAAAACACTTCATGCCGTAGTGCTTGCCGTCGTCGGTCACATAGTAGTCAAGCGCATCTTGCGTATAGCCGTCGGAGTTGGTGGCACGCACGCGCACAAAATACTGGCCGGTATCGGGCGCATCGCAGGTCACCTCGGGAAGCAGCACGTCCTCGGCCTTAAAGACCACATCGCCAATGGCATAGTCGCGCGCCAGCTCCACGGTGTAGCGAATGTCGCGCGCCTCAAAGTCGTAGGACGCATCCCAATTAATACGCAGCTTACCGTTATCGATCTGCGGCACGCCGATGTAGAACGGCATGGGCTTTTTAAAACTCTCGCGAAAGCTCTTGTAGTTCTCCTCGATCTCGGAGGGAATCGCCGCGGCGATCTGCTCGTATTGGTCCTTGGTGACAGGCAGATTGTCGATATCGGGCGAAGCAAAGACCAGGGATTCAGTCACATCGCGGTAGTGCTTGATCATCTTGCCCAGGCGTGCCTCGGTCATATACGAGCGCAGGTCCTTGACGGCGCGATCGAGCTCACTGCGAAACGCCTTGCTGCGCAGCGCACGATTAAACAGCACGTTACCCCAGTAGTTGCTTGCGCCGCGCTCCCAGCTCGCGTAGTCCGAAAACCCGGTAAGAGAAAGCTCAAGCTTACGCAGCATGCCGTCGTTATCCCAATCTAAAAAGTACCAGGTATTAGAGTTGAGCGGGCTGTACAGATAGCAGTTGCGGTTCTGCGTATCGCAGTTGCCCGTCAGGATCTGAAACGCCAGCCAATAGACCAGGTTCTCGGTATCAAAGTAGGCGTCGAGCACGTCGTCGATCTTTTGCGAATCGTCGTTGAGCGCGTCGAGCATCTCGATGAGCTTGGTGTGGTCCGAATCGCCCTTAATCTCGAGCATGCCCTCAAATTTAGCCTGGTTGTAGTCGGGATCGTCGGCGAGCTTAATGATGTCCTCGTAGCGATGGAAATCGAAGCTGTTCACCTTATACAGATGCCCGTTCTTATCCAAGCCGTGCGCCTTAAGCGCCGTCTTGTTGAGCTGCTCCACCTGTGTAAACAGCCCGTAGTCCTCAAAGGTGTCGTTGGACTTTTCGGTCTGGTCGCACACCCACAGATGCACAAACTGCGTACGTAGGCCCATCATCTGGGGAATCCCACGGATAAGGTCGTGGGCCATCTTGTTGCGAAAACGCATACCCTCGCCCATGTGCTTGTTGAGCGCAATCGCGCGCTGTTGGCGCCAGGTACCCTTGCCCTTTTTGAGCTCCACCTTGTAATTCTTTTGCGAGTTCATGCTCGACGTCTGGCCGCGCACCTGCACGGTAGCATTGGGCGCTTCCTCGCCATAGCCAACCTCGCCGGCCTCCGGGCCCTCTTCGTCGCCCGGCTGCAACAGGCCCATAACCTGATAGCGCGTCACGCCCATGTCGGCATAGTCATACACCGAGTACGTGTTGATCTCGGCCCAGCTGTGGTCGGTGTTCTCGGAGCTGTTGCCGCGCGAGACCGTCAGGTACATGGTCACAATGCCCGAGTCGTCGTAGACCTCGTAGAGCTCGTCCTTGTCGCGCAGGTGTTTGGCCTTATTCGAGGCCTCAGCCTTTATAATCTTGTCCTGCTTTTTGACCTTTTTAGTCGAGGATTCGTCCTGAGACGAACAGCCCGAAAGCAACAGCGCGCCGGCAGCCGCCTCGATCAGGCAGCGGCGAGACATCAACTTATCGGTCATCAGAACCTCCCCAATGCTTGCGATACACGTGAACTACTGCGCGCTCAAACGCGCCATGTGGCTCACCCTTATGGCGACCTTCCTCATAGCGCTGCTCGGCACGATCGAGCAAGCGGCCCAGCTGTGTAAAGCGACCAGTCTTGTCGGTCGCCACAATGGGCTGCTGGCTCAGGATACGATACGGCAAGTTGGCGGTATAGGTATCGAGCCGCAGCAGCGCCACGATAAAAAACACCGCCGCACCCAACAAAAAACCAAAGCCGTAAAACTGCTGCGGCAAAAGCAACGACACGGCAGTCGCCAGCCCGGCCACACCGGCAAACAGGCCCGAAGCCAGCACGGCTCCCTTATAGTCGGTAAAGTACAGCAAGATGAGCATCACCGTATTGCCCACGGCATACAGGCCATAGCCCACGCACAGCGTGCGAAAATACCCGTGCATAAGGTTGTTAAAGCCCAACGGTAAGGCCGACAGCACCGTGGTCTCGAGCGAGATGACCGCCGCGGTCACAAACAACTGTTTGAGCGCGCAAAAACGCAGTTCGCTGTTGAGCGTGGAGAGCATCTCCTCCTCAGCCACCACGATGTCGCCTACCACGCCGCCTTCATTGAACAGGCTGTAGTAGTCGCGGTAGCGCGGATAGAAATTGACCTCGACCGAGACCACAAAGTTGACGGTCGTGACAAGGATCGTCAAAAACGCGATAAGCGCCGGCACATCGTAGTAGGGCGCACCATAAAACAAGCCCTTGACCTGCACGCCAATGGGACCGGCCCAAATAATCACCAGGTGCGCAAAGAGTCCCAAATTGGTTAACAGGCCCGTGAGCGCCAGCGGCATAAACTGATCGAGCCACTGCAAAAAGGGCCAGGGGCTGCGGTCGCTCTGAGGAAAATACCGGTACAGCAGCACCACGTCCCAGGCGAGCATGACGCCGTAGCCCAGAGCAATTGACGCCAACAGGCCCTCGACCGGCGGCAGTCCCAGCGCCAGCGCGGCCAGGGCGCACAGGCACGCCACGCCAATGGCGGCCGCAAAGCTGCACAGGATGCCGCGATAATCCTTGATGGCCGTGAGGTAACTCATGCCGTTCCAATTGACGATCATAATGTTGAACAGCCACAGGCACAGCAGCCCCTGTAGCAGCGTGGCGCCCGAGAACAGCAAAAAGACGCCGTAGAGCACCGTGCCCACAACGAGCATGATGGCATTAGATCCCCAAAACGAAGGCAGGATCTCATCCTCGCGCTCAGCAAAAAGCATATCGGCCAAAAAGCGCGTGACCGGCATAGAGAAAAAACTCGTGAGCGTGAGCGACGCCAGCAGCGTATAGGTCACCATGCACACCAGCAGATCTTGGTTGCCACGGCCCACACCCCACAGACCGCACAGCACCAAGATACCCACCTGGAGCAGCACGCCCAGCAGCATGGGGCCCGTGCACACAATGCCGGCGTAGCCATAGGCGCGCATCGTGGCAAACAGACCCTTGCGCCTAAACAGGCGCTTGAGCTCAAAACCGATTCCGGCCACCGGCTACTCCCCCTCTCTGGGCAGGTCAAACGCTTGCGCCGTCTCGTCGTACAACGCGCGATAGTTGGAGAGCATCTGCTCGTGCAAGAAGTACGTGGCAACGCGACGCTGGCCGCGCTCACCCATCTCGATACGCCGGGCGCGGCTCGCACACATGCGTTCCATGGCATCGGCCAAGCCCTTGCGATACATAGGCGGCGTCACAAAACCTGCCACGCCAAAGTCATCACCCGGGGCGCCTTCGAGCAGCTCACGGCAGCAGCCCACCTCGGTCGTCACGCAGGGACGGCGCGCTGCAAGCGACTCCAGCACGCTGAGCGGCTGGCCCTCGGAGATACTCGTCAAAATGGTAAAGTCGAGCTTTTCCATGTACTCGACCACGTTGACGCGGCCGGTAAAAATCAGGTCGCGCACGCCCAGGGTTTCGACCAGCGCGTGGCACTCGGCGCCGTACTCCTCGTCGTCCACGCCGCCCATGATGTGCAGGCGCACCTTGGGCAGGCGCTCGTGCAGCTCAAAGAAGGCATAAATCATGGTCTTAACATCCTTTATGGGCGCCAGGCGCACCACCGCGCCAATGTCCACCCAGCCGTCATCGGGCTTTAAGGGAATGCCCTTAAAGCGATCGAACTGGATGCCGTTGGGGATGACCAGGCATTTGTCCGCATCGCAGCCCATATCGATCTGCGTCTTGCGGGCATTATGGAACAAACTCGTCACGCGGAAGGCGCGGCGGTAGATCTCCTCCGAAAGCAGGTAGAAAAAGCGAATCCAGCGGTCCTTAAACGACGGCACCACCCAATCGGCGCGAATGATCTCTTCCTCGCGCTCGCGGGTATAGATGCCATGCTCGGTCAGCAGCACCGGCGCATGGTGAACGCTTGAGCCCAGGCAGGCGAGCAGGCCACCGTAGCCGGTCGAGATGGCATGGTACACATCGGCCACCGGCACCTCGCTTCCCAACAGGTAGAGCACGGGCAGCAACATGGAGCGCATGGTGTGGAATGCATCGGCAAAGGGCGTGTAGGGATACTCGGCCAGGCACACGTCGCGAAAGATATCCATAAACGTGCGGCTCTGCAAAAACGAGAGCGGATGCACGCGACGGCGGTGGAAGATATCGAACAGAACATCCCAATCCGGATTGGAGAGCGACACCAGACGACGTAGCGCCTCGCGCTCACGGTCGTTAAAACTGGCTTCATGTTGCTCGCCCGAAAGCCGCAGGGCATCGTCCAGGAACACCTCGTGCACCTCGACCACGTTACCGGGCAGCTCGCAGACAAACTTGCCACGGTCGGCAGCATGCGCGCCGATCACCCACAGCACAAACTCGTGCTCGGGCATGGCCGTAATGTAGCCATGCATCCAGGTAGATACGCCGCCGTGCACATAGGGGTAGCAACCCTCGAGTACCAAGCAGATTCTCATTTATCGCCACCCTCCTTGCGCTCGATCGTCACGGTCTTATCATTTGCCTTGAGCAGATACAGATTGCCCGTAAGGTGCGTCAGTTGGCCACCCGTCACCGCACCCGGCTCGCCATTATTGGCGCGGAACATGAGCCACGCCTCGTCGTGGAAATTGCCCAGGCTGAGCGTCCAGGCATCTGCACTTGTATCCACGTTCACCGTAACCGACGAAAAGCGCTGGATGGCACCGGAGCACTCCGACGCCGTCTGGTGCCGCAGATCGGGCGCGGATTTGGTAAGCCAGTCCAGGTAGTCGGTCAGGCCGCCCTTGTAGACCTCCCAGCCCTCCTTGGCTCCGCGATCGGGGTCCAAAAGGTCGTCCGGGTGCATAAAGTGCGTACTCACGTAGTGCATGTTGAGCTCGGACACGGCGGCTAGGCGCATATAGGAATCGTTGACCATGCCGCCCGAGACAATGCGCGGCTGCTCCACAATGCCATCGCTCGCCACGCCAAACTCCTGCACGTACGGCAGGTCGGTGCCATCCTCAAAATACGTACTGGCAATAGTCTTAATGCGCGGCACGTCGGTGCCGATAAGCTGGCGCGCGCGGGCCGAAAGGATATTCGACGGTGGCACGTAAACCGAGCCGCGCGCGTTGGGCAGCACCTCATCTTGGAAGGCGATAAGCTCGTTGAGCGATGCGACGAGCGTTTCCTTGTTCTTCCAGGTCTTGTAGTCATACAGCGTGCCATAGTCGGTATCCCAGAGCGCCAGAGGCTGATGGTTGTAGCCGTGAAAGCCCAGCTCTCCGCCCATCTGCAGCAGCATGCCGCCAAAGTAGCGAAACTGCGTGGTATCGGCCTGGCGCGCAGGCTCGGTCTGGTTGACCGCGTCCTCGTAGTTTTCGATCATCACGCCGGTATAGCGAATGCCATATTTTTGCGCGAGCTTTTGCAGATCGGGCCACCAGACCTTGGTGTAAAAATCCGCAATGGAAAGGCCGTAATCACGCTTGATATAAGTACCATCGCCCGAGGGCACGGGGCTAGGAAAGTCGTCCAAATAGAACACGGCGCTGTTGATGACCGGATAGGCTGTGGCATCACCCAGCAAGCTGATGGCCGAAGCATAGAACCCACGCATGACCTTGTCGTAGATGCCAATGTTGCACACCACGGTGTGACCACTGCCGCAATCGTTAGACCAAATGAGCGGCGTGCCCGCGTCACCGGTCTTTGCCCATACGTGCGCCGTTTCGCGCAATGAAACCGAGAGCGAAGAATCGAAGGGATCTGAGAACTCGTAGCGCTCTCCTCCGCCCAACATAAAGTCCTCGCTCGGAACGATACTTTCGGCTTTCGCATAGTCATATCCGGCCGATTCGATCCCAAGCTTGGAAGCAATAGCCTGCAGGTAGTTCGAGTTATCTGGCGTCATGCCCAGCATGAGTGAGCCGCCCGCACTCACCCAATTCATCAGATCGGTCAGATGCGTACCCAGTCCGTCAAGCGAGGGCATAAGCACAATCACGCGATCAAACGACGTGAGCGATGGGATCGCGTCCGCACCGTCGGTGGCAATATCAACATCGCGATGGGCAATCTTCATGTCCAGCAAAATCTGGTCGAACTGATCTTTAACGTCGTCGACGCTATCTTGGTCCGAGTCGGTAATGACCAGGCACGTGGGCTTTTGGCCAAAGATTGCCGAGGAGGCCGGCACCGCATCGTTGGCGGCAAGCATCCCCAGCTTATGCTGACCCGCACTGTACTGCACGCCGGCACGCTCCACCAGCAGCACGGCGGCCATGGCAATAAAGACCGCCCACACTACAAGCAGTCCCATCCAACGAAAGCGGCCCGCACGGTCGCGGATATGTTGCACCACGCTCATCTGGCCTCCTCCCCGTCGCGCCAAAACGCCAACTTTTCGCGGTTGTCGGCGCTCAAATACACATGTTGCTTGTCAATCGCATCGATCACACGGTGAACCTCGTCACCGTCGCGGCGCATCACGGCCAGGCGCAGGCAAAGCATCCAAACCTCCTGCTCGTCGGGCACGTCAAGCACCAGCTGGTCAGTCACGGCTTGCGCCTCGTCGATCTGTCCGACATCGGCCAGCGCCGACGCGTATCGAATGCGCAGCTCAAGGGTATCCTCGCGCTCGCAGCGACGCGCAAGCAGGCGCGCGTACTGTTGGCGCTGAATCTGAGCCACGCGCCCCTCGGCCAAGCCCGAGTCCAAGTATTCACCAAGAAAATCACAGTATTCGTTGAGGTTTTGCGCGCTCGGGTCCGTCTTAAAGGCACGCTCCAGCTGCTGCAGTTTAAGGTCGGACTCTTTGGAGATCTGCGCCACCGCCGTCGCGGCATAGTGCGCCACCTCAACGTCGTCGTTAAGCTTAGCCGCCTGCAGCTGCGCCAGGTAAGCGTCGGGCTCCTCGGTGAGCATGGAGAGCATTAGGCGGCGCCGGTATGCCGGGTCGTTGACGATGAGCGCCTCCTCGAGCGGCACTACGCCTGCATCGTCCTCACCACTCGGTACCGACATACTGCGATGCAGGTCATCGTTAAAGCGCAGCGACTCCAACGCAGACTCTTTCAGCCCCTCGCCAAACACCGCGCCGCGGACCGATAGCAGAACCACCAGCAACGGGCCCCACAGCGGCACCAGCACTATCACAGCCAGCATGTGTCCGCGCACCGGCAGCAGGCCCAGCTTCATGAGCGTCCACAGCATCAGGCAAACCAGCGCATGAATCAGCAGCAAGACGGCAGCAACGACAAGCGAGATCAAGCGGCACCCCCCTCACCGTCACCGGTGTAAGAGATGTGCTGCAGCAGCTCCACGATGTCCTCGCCGTCGACGGGTTCCACCGCAATCTGTTTTGCGCTCAGGCGCTCGCGGATAATGGGCAGATCGCACGCCTTTGCCTGGCGCATAAGCAGGTAGAGCACGTCGCCGTCGACCAAGCCCGCCGCGTCGCTCTCGCGGATTGCCGACCCAATTGCGCCCACCAGCTCGCCGACAGGCTCCATGCCCGGCACCACGCGCAGGAGCAAAAAACTCCCCATCTTGCTATCTGCCAGCGCCTGCGCCGCCGCGAGCTCTTGGCCAAAGGCAGCCTGCTTGAGCACGCAAGTGCCGTCAACGCAGCGTTTATCCTGCGCCACTGCCTCATAGTCAAAGGCACGGCCCAGCGCGCTTTCGACCAGGCCGCACAAGATGCGGAACAGGTTTTGATAATAGAGGGTCATTTGGTTTTCGGCTGCACTACGCACAAAGATCAACACGGCGGGTGCCCCGTCGCGCTCGATCGTGTATCCAAACATGGGAAGCCCCGGCGTCAGCTCGCGGTTCACCCACAGGTTCGAACGACCCCCGTCGCCCAAAAGAGATGCAAGCTGCTCAAGCGTGAGCGAGCGTGCGGCATCTTCGGCAATCGCGGGACTTGCTGCCACCAGGCGCGCAAATGCCCCGCCCGAAACATGGTAGATCGCCACCGAATCGTTCTCGAGGATCTCGCCCAGAAGCTCGCAGCACTTGCGATAGATGTCGCGCGGGTTGAGCACGTCGAGCTCCTGCGTCACGGCAAAGATCTTGCCAAAGCTGTCGTGGTGACCCACGATCTGGCGCCTGTACGCGCGCTTATCCTCGATCGCGTCGTGGTAGAGCTGCGTAAGGAACGTATTGCGGTTGCGCACGAGCTCGTTTTGATCGCGCTCCGCCCTAATGACTTCGCTGTTGCGCAGCTGCACATAGCCGCACACGGCACCCACGACAAAGTACGCAATAAACGGCAGCCAGTTGGACGGCTCGTAGAACAGACCCTGGAAGGTATAGCCGTACTGAGTAAAGTAGCTCGCCGCCAGGCCAATCGAAGCCAGCAGTGCTGCGACCAAGCCAAAGTCCAAGCCATACAGCGTGCCGATCATCACCACATAGAGCGGGCGATAATCGAGCACGTTGAGCTGGGCCGATTGGGAGAACAGGTGCTCCAGCACCTCGAACAGGACCCAGGCAACGCCCGTCTCCAGGCATTTAATAGGCAGCGCGCGCATTTGGATGCGGTCGATGGCGGCGCGCAAGGGGTTGACTTTCTTTGCGCGGCCAGCATCCCAACGCGCTTGAATGGTCGAAAGATCGCGCAGCAAGTCGTAGCGCTGAAACCAGCCATAGCGCACGCGAGCGACGTCGTTGGCGGGCAGGTTGTAGCCGGCAGAATCGCCATAGGCAGCTGAAAGCCCTGGGAACAGCGCCTGAAGAGCCTCGCCCACTTCACCCGCCGTGTGATGGAAGGCATCGGCAACGTCGAGCGTCTCAAAGGAGGCGTCCCAGCTGTCGAAGATACGGCGTACTAGCACCGCGAGCTCCTCGGTGCACAGCAGGGGAAACGCCGCATCCTGCGCGCCCTGCAGAGCAACCGAGCCGGTCGAGCACGCATCGAACAGCGGCACCAAAAACGGGTCCTCCAGCGCGGCAGACGCAGTATACAGGAACGGCACACGCAGGATCTTGGTCTGAACGCCCTCGCGAGCAGTGTAGTAGCGGCAAAGGTCGTTTGCCGCGCGGGCGATAATGCCCTTGCCCGTTCGCCCCGCGGCATCGGCGGCACCCTCGGCACCCGCGGGCCCCGCTACATATAGCAGTTGGACCCGGCGACCCGCGCACGCACGAAAGACCGAGCGCAGCGTCTCGATATCGCCCACGGTATCGGTATGCGGGGTAAGGTAATTAGACAGGTAGACCACGCGGTCGAACTCGTAGGCCTGATCCAGGTGTTGCAGAAGCTCTTTCCACGAGGCATGGGGCGACGACTCATCGCGGCGCGTGTCCTGCGCGGCTACGACCTGCACATGGTCCCCGGGGAACGCCTTGGCACAAAAGTCATCGTCAACATATGCGGTGTTGCCAACAACCAGCACCTCCATAGCGCACCCCTCCTCTAAAATCCACTTCTGTCATAGTCAAACATGCGTATTTTACGCTGTCAACGCGAGCTGGGGCGCCTTTAAGGTTGTTTTAAGAACTTTTTTAAAGGATGTGGGGATGGCAACTCGTCCGACTCAGGCTCATTGAGAGGCTGCTATTCGCTCTGAAAAGGCACATCGCAATCTGCTGACAGCTCTGCAGGGAGAATGGCAGGCAATGTAAGCGCTCCCATGGGCGAAAGTCCAGTAACAACCATCAAATAGCTCTTTGCATGGGCATATGCCATCGAAATAGCATTTGAAAGAAGGTAGTGACGCGCCTCGTCATCGGGAGAGTTCATTGGCATTTGCGCTGAAACCGAGATGGATACTGTAACGCCAGCGTGCATCTTCTCCTGTGCACCTTCATCTCTGTCAAGGAGGCTGCCAATTACGCACATCTTTAAACTTGCGCGAGCGTCATTACCGTTTTTCCAAAGGTGGACATCTTGGTAGCTAACGTCAACTTTTAATTCCATGTTATCCGAGGGCGAATCCTCGATATGGAAATCGGAGTCAACGACGAACAAATTCACGATCTGAATTGGAGCAATAAAATCCCCACTCATGCTGCCAAACCTCCGGAAATCATCTCGAGATTCACATGCGAGGACGGACGCTCGTTCCTAAAAGACCATTGCTCTCGCACGGAATTGTTGGATGAAAGAAACGGTAGCTCTTTAGAATAGCTAACGGTAACCTTAGGAACGATATTGATACCTAAAGCCAGCTCGAACCTGGCGATTGTCTTCAGCGTCATATTGGGCTGAGAATTCAACAGCTTCGAAAGCGACTGAAGGCTCACGCCCATACGCTTTGCCAAATCGCTTTTGCTTAAACCCAAATGCCTCATCTCGCGATGAACAATAAACTCGATATCTAGCGCGTGTTCATAAGCGCGTGTTTCGCTAGTTTCTGTCTCGGCGTAAAAATCAGATAAATCTACTTTATTCATTGT
>CAUFMB010000013.1 GCA_959026535.1 uncultured Collinsella sp.
GCTGCGGGAACGGCCTGTCCGCCTAATGTGTTCGGCTGAGATCGGAAATCAACCACGAGGTGGGCCCGGCTGATTGTCTCAATCTGTAACAGCTGCGGGACAAAACCGGGTCCTAATTGTTATAGATCAAGACAGAGGGGGATTTCCGTCCAGTCCAAACCAAATCTCTCAGTCTTCCTGCAATTTCGAACATGTGGCCTATAATGTTGCTTTGGTTACGCTATATATTGCGCAGCCATTTAATACGTCGCCCACCGGGGGCCATTAATTCCTATCGCCATATTGGCTAGGAAGCAATCAAAGGAGGTATCCGTGGCAGCAGAGACGCCTTGCTCGGTCCTCTATAACGATATCCGCTCGTTCGGCGGTCTTAAACATCTCGAGATCGCCCGAATGCTCATCAATGGAAACTCTTATCTCGGCAGTACCCTGCTCGAGAAATGCTCTTCCAACCGCTCGTATCTCACCCGTTACATCGTCCATCGCAAGCCTGACCAGTGCGCGCCCTCCATCTACAGCGACTTTACCGTCACCACGCTCAACCTTTCCTCGGCAATCTGCAGCAAGCTCGGCGGCGGCGAGTCCGCCTATCGGGCAATCGCCGAGCACTATCGCGGTCCGGCCGCCAACGAAATGATGTCGGCTCTCGCCAGCTACAAGCTGGACAGCCGCCTATATGCAAATGCCCTCAATCGCATCGACAACTTTGACGGCAATGCCATGCGCGAGAAAAGCACGCTTTACCTTATGCTCTTTGTGGCAACGGGGGCGCTCGCCGATCCCGTTCAGGGCGTGGCCACCGTCGAGCGCTTTTGCGACAGCAAGACGGGCGGGCATTTTGGCACCACCGAGACCACCGTCGGTCGTAGTTTTTTGAGCAGCTTGGATCAACCGCGCGCCGTCGCTCCCAACCTCGGCTTGCTTAGGACGCACGCCGGAAACAGCGTTGACATGCAAATCCATCCCCTCACACGCGATCCGCGCGGCACCGTGATTGGTTCTTTGCCCAAAACCTCGCCCAGCATCACCGATGTGGGCGCCGACGCATCGCGCGAGCATCTTCGCATTTGGCTTGAGGGTGAGCACTGGTACGCCCAGGGCCTTGGATCGACCAACGGCACGGTACTCGAATCGGGTGCAGGCGACGGCGATATTGTGATTGAGCCGCCGCGCGACCAACGCGAGCCTGGCAAGATCTATCCCCCGGTGGAAATAGCCAACAGCGACAGGATCCATCTGGGTCTCTACACGACATTTCTCGTCATTGTGGACTAGCGCGGACGGCGATCGAAAGACGGCCGCGTCCGTCTTTCGTCTTCTACCTTCTGCGTCGTAAACGACAATACTCAGCAGTATACGTGGGCAGTGCGGCTATCATGGTACTTTACCGATATCCGCACTGCTCACGTATACGCGCGGCAACCCATGCCAGACAAAGGAACGCCATGGATACTACCGATAGCGCCTATGGCGACAAACTCATCCGTCTTGACACGTTCGATACCGCCGTGGCGGTCGACCCCAGCGCCGAGGACGACGCCAAGCGTCGGTTTATGACGCTTATTCTCCAAACGGCCCACCGCAACAACGGCAACATCGGGCACGTGCTGCGCGCGACCAACACGAGCGGCGAGGTCTTTGCCGTCAAGCTACTCAAGGACAACGCCATCCTTTCCGGCCAAGCCCCCGACCGCTCCGCCGAGCAATCGGCAGCGCACCTGGCCAACACCGCCGCGTTGTTCGAGGAGTACCGTCATCTGTGTACCGTCTCGCACCTGCGCGGATTTCCGCGCGTCTACGGCTACGGATCGTGCGAGGATGACCCGCTCATCCTCATGGAGTGGGTCGAGGGCACCTCACTCAAGCAGGCGCTGCCCCTGCTTCCTCACGACGCCTCGGGCGGGCTGACCACCCAGATGGTCGCCGCCGTCGGAAACGCCGTGCTTCGTGCGCTCTTGATGACCCAAGGCCTTGTGAATCCGGTCGTCCATCGCGACCTTTCGCCTGCCAATATCATGTTCCGCACCACCGGCCGAACGCTCGAGCAGCAGATTGCCGATTGTTCCTTTGACCCCTGCCTCATCGACATGGGCTCCGCGACCATGGCTCTCGGCGACGACACGATCACCCGGCGCGCCGACATCTGGCGCTTTGCCACGCCCGCATACGCCGCGCCCGAGATGCTCACGCAGGATATCGAAGGCATCGCGGCCCTTCGCCGTTCGCCGGCAATCGACGTCTATGCGCTTTCGAGCATTTTGTACCAGCTCTACAGCGGTCGCAAACCGTTTGACTTTGAGTCGACGGACGCCGCTGCAACCGGCTCGTTCTATCTCGTAAAGACCAAGACCAAGCCGGCACCGCTCGAGCCGCGCTGCGAGGGCGATGAAGCGCTCGTCCAAATCATCATGAAGGGTCTCTCAGTCGAGCAGTGCGATCGTCCCACCGAGCAGCAGATGCTCGAGGTGCTCTCGGCATACCTCACCGATGCCGAATCCGAGGGCCGCGAAGGCACAGGAGACGAGGCCGCGATTGATATCGATTCTGGCACGCACCTTAAGGTCGACGTCGCCGGCGAGCGCGCACGAGAGATCCTGAATCAGGCCCGGCACGATGCCATGACCCGCCGCCGCTTTATTATCGGCGGCGCTATCGCAGCCGTTGCGGGGCTCAGCGTCATTGGGGCGGCGACCCATGGCTTTGGCATCCCCGACTACCTGGACGGCATCCGCGGTTCGCTTGACGACTACACTTGGGATCAGCTGCAGGAGATCTCGCTCAAGATTAAGGCCGCCGAGACCCGTAGCGAGGCACGCGAGATTGCCAAGCGCTATCATCTGCTCGATGCCGATGGGCATATCCCCTATCCGTGTACCAAGCGTGTCACGCTCACCAACGGGCTGCAGGTTGGCGCGCAGCTTGTGGGCATCCGCCACGATGAGCTTCTGGACGGGACGGGCAAGGCCGGACTGACGTTTATGTTCGATGCGGGTATTGCCGAGCGCAACGCTGCGGCTGAACCGCCGAGCGCCGGCTGGGCAGATTGCGAGCTGCGGGAATGGCTCAACGGCGACGGCCTTAAGCTGCTGCCCAACGAGTTGCGCGCACTCATTAAAGGGGTCAAGAAGGTCTCGAACAATGTGGGCGCCGCCAACAGCGCATCGTGTCTGAGCGAGTTGCCCGCAACCCTTTGGCTGCCCGCCATGGTCGAGCTGTGCGGTACGCAACCGCCCGATTCGTTTACCGAGGGCTATCACTACCTGGCAGACATCTACAACGGCGAGGGCAAGGAGTATAAGCTCTTCCGCGAGCTCAAGGTGAGCCCGTATTCCACGAACGAGACGATGGTCCGCCAGTGGAAGGGCAAGGACACCTGTTGGTGGGAGCGCACGGTGAGCCCCGACACATCGGAGAGCGAAGGCACGCTCTATATGAACCGCGTGGGGCACGACGGCGACGTCTTTACGTACGCAACGCCTGCGGAAAAGCCAAACAAGCTAACCTGTGTGATCCCCGGGTTCTGTATCTAGGCGGCGAGCGTCTTGCCGCAACGGGACCCCTCCCCGGCAATTGTCTCGATCTGTAACAGTTAGAGGTCATTTTCCCTGCTAGATGTTACAGATTGAGATGATTGGTTGGGACGGTCCATCGGCCAACCATCCATCCTCATCTGTAACGAAATCTCATATATTATTTCTGTACTGGACACCCCCAGGGGGTATGGGTGTATAGTATCGGCGGGTTAACAATTCCAACACCGAACTACAGAAAGGAGAAGCCATGGCTCAAGATAAATTCGATGTGGGTGGCATGACGTGCGCCGCCTGTCAGGCGCACGTGGACCGTGCCGTGAGCAAGCTCGACGGCGTCGAGAGCGTCGCGGTCAATCTGCTCGCCGGTTCCATGCTGGTGAACTATGACCCCGCGCAGGTCACCCCCGACGACATCTGCACCGCCGTCGATCGCGCTGGCTACTCGGCCTCGCCCGTCAGCACGGGCACCGACGCTGTCCAAAGCGGAAGTGCGCAAGCCAGGTCCGGCGCCGCCCATATGGAGTCGCCCACCAAAAAGTTGGAGGCCGCCGCCTCTGCCATGCGCACCCGCCTCATCGTCTCGATCGTCTTCCTCATCCCACTGTTCTACATAGGCATGGGGCACATGCTCGGCTGGCCGCTGCCCGGCATCTTCACCGACCACACCCACAGCATGACGCTCGCTCTCACCGAGCTCGCCCTGCTCATCCCCATCGTCTACATCAACGACGCGTACTTTATCAACGGGTTTAAATCGCTCGCGCACGGCGCACCCACCATGGACGCCCTCATTGCCGTGGGCGCCACCGCCTCCATCGCCCGGTCGCTCTACGCCATGTTCATCATGGCCGACCAACTAGCCGCGGGTCAGGTCCACGAGGCCATGATGACGAGCATGGACAATCTGTATTTTGAAAGCGCCGGCACGATCTTGTCGCTCGTCACCGTGGGCAAATACCTCGAGACGCGCAGCAAGTCCAAAACCGGCGGCGCCATCGAGGCGCTCATTGACCTGGCGCCAAAGACCGCGACCGTCGTGGCCGAGGACGGTACCGAGGCCACCGTCGACGTCGATGCTATTCTGCCCGGCCAGGTGCTGCGTGTGCGCCCCGGCGAGTCCATCCCCGTCGATGGCGTGGTGCTCAAGGGCAGCTCGGCCGTGGACGAAAGTGCGCTGACCGGCGAATCCATTCCCGTGGAGAAGACCGCCGGCGACACTGTCAACGCGGCCACGGTCAACCGCACGGGCTCGTTTACCTTCCGCGCCACGCGTGTGGGTGCCGACACGTCGCTCGCCAAGATTATCCAGCTCGTCGAGGACGCCAACGCCACCAAGGCGCCCATCGCCCGCATGGCCGACAAGGTCGCCGGCGTGTTCGTGCCCGTGGTGTTTGTAATCTCTGCCGTAACTTTTGTGGCGTGGATGGTGCTGACCGGAAGCGTCAACGAAGCGCTCACCTCCGCCGTCGCCGTACTGGTGATCAGCTGCCCGTGCGCGCTGGGCCTGGCCACGCCCGTCGCCATTATGGTCGGCACCGGCAAGGGCGCCGAGATGGGCATTCTGTTCAAGAGCGCCGAGGCGTTGGAGAACCTGCGCAGCGTGGGCACCGTGGTGCTCGATAAGACGGGCACGGTCACCCGCGGCAAGCCTGCCGTGACCGATATCGTGGTAGCCACGCGCGCTGACGGCTCGCCCGCCATGAGCGAAAAGGCACTGCTCAAGTTGGCCGCCGCGTTGGAGCGCTCGAGCGAGCACCCGCTGGCCGAGGCGATTATGGCCGAGTGCGAGACACGCGGGATCGTCGCGCGCATGGTCGAGGACTTTACTGCCGTGCCCGGGCGAGGCGTTACGGCGCGCGAAGGGCAAAACGCCATTGCAGCCGGCAACGTACGCCTGATGGACGAGCTGGGCGTTACCGTGCCCGCGGGTCTTGCCGAACAATTTGCCGCCGAGGGCAAGACGCCGCTGTTCTTTGCCAAGAACGGCGAGCTTGCTGGCACCATTGCCGTGGCTGACGAGGTCAAGGAGACGAGCGCCGAGGCCATCGCCGCACTGCGCTCACTTGGCGTCGATGTACGCATGCTCACCGGCGACAACCGCGTGACGGCCGAGGCCATCGCCCGACGCGTGGGACTGACCAGCGAGCAGGTCATCGCCGACGTGCTTCCCGCCGACAAGGAGCGCCACGTGCGCGAGCTGCAGGATGCGGGCAGTAAGGTCGCCATGGTGGGCGACGGCATCAACGATTCCCCCGCCCTGGCGCGCGCCGACGTGGGCCTTGCTATCGGCACCGGCGCCGACATCGCCAAGGAGGGCGCCGACGTGGTACTCATGCGCAGCGACCTCATGGACGTCGCCCGCGCCATCGAGCTTTCGCGCGCCACGATCCGCAACATCAAGCAGGACCTGTTCTGGGCGCTGTTCTACAACGGCATCGGCATTCCGCTCGCCGCGGGCGTGTTCTTCCCCCTCACGGGCTGGCAACTCTCGCCGATGTTTGGCGCCGCGGCCATGAGCCTGTCGAGCGTATGCGTCGTAAGCAACGCGCTGCGCTTAAAATCCTTTAAGCCAAAAGTGGCAAAATAGGCTCACCATTACGTCCATTTAGAACGGGTTTTCCAGGTGCCCGAGATTGACCTGAAAGAGGAGCGACGCGTACTTTGGTACGCGAGCGACGGCTTGAAGGTCAAGGTCGGGTGCCTGGAAAAGCCGACACAACAGGGAGGAATACCCATGCGATACACAATCAAGACTTCCGGCCTCATGTGCGGCCACTGCGACGCTACCGTCGAGACAGTGCTGCTCAACGTGGCCGGCGTGACCGACGCCGACGCCGATCACGAGACCCAGACCGTCCAGGTTGAGTGCGCCGACACCGTGACCGCCGAGCAGCTCGCCGCCGCCGTCGAGGCCGCGGGCGAGAAATTCCACGCCCTATCCGTGACCGCAGCGTAGCAGACACCGTCTACTCAATCCTCAGAAGTTGCGGTGAAATAGTTCCCTTTTAGCGCCCTTCAAGCCTGCAAGAACTATTTCACCGCAACTGACGGGGGCATCCGGAAGATCGACCAGAAACGAGGACCCGCCATGATGGCAGACCATAAATCGGTGACCCGTATGCTCAAGACAGCGCGCGGCCAGATCGACGGCATCCTGCGGATGGTCGATGAGGACCGCTACTGCGTCGATATTTCCACGCAGCTCATGGCCACGCAGGCGCTAATCGCGCGCATCAACGCCGATGTGTTGAAGGCGCACATCGAGGGCTGCGTCGCCTCGGCCATCGAATCGGGCGACGAGGAGCTCAAAGCCGCCAAGCTCGCCGAGATAGAGCGCGTCGTCGACAAGCTCGCCAAGTAATTGGTGCATTGGGGACAGGTACGTTTGCACCACCTTGGTGCAGATTAACCTGTCCCCAATGCACCAAAAGGGGTATAAAGGCGTGCAGCATATCGAATGAAAGGCAATTCGCATGAATGACTTTATGAAGGGTCGCAACGGCGCCGATGAGCTCACCATCGTGCTGGGCTTCATAGGAATTATTTTCGCGATGGTCGGATCGATGGCCCACCACCAGTGGCTCAGCTGGATCGCCATCGCCGTAATCGTACTCGGCGTGCTGCGTGGCCTGTCCAAAAACATCGACGCCCGCCGCAAGGAAAATGATGACTTCGTTGCCGCGACTGCCAACGTTCCCTGTCTGGGCAAGTTCGTCGCCAGCCTGGGCGGCGGGACCGCGGCTGCCAACGCCTCGCGTGCGGCCGGCACCAGCAAGGAAGACTTTGAGCGCGCCAAGCGAACGGCCAAGAAGATGTGGAAGGGTCGCAAGACCACGGCGTACCTCAAGTGCCCCAACTGCGGTCAGATGCTGTCCGTCCCCAAGGGCAAGGGCAAGATCCGCGTCACCTGCCCCAAGTGCCACGCCAAGATGGAAACCCGCTCCTAGCGCCCGCACATGGGACAAATGCATCAGAAGTGTTTGTCCTGCATCTTACATATTTGTCGATAAAAAAGCCGAGGCCTCATGTTGAGACCTCGGCTTTTTGCATGGGGCGACAGCATGCGACGGTGAAGCTGTCGTTTCCGTCACACCAGCGCTTACGCTACGCCATCGCGGGCAAGCTCCTCGGCCAGCGCCTCAGCGGGCATGGCCATAATCGCATCGAGCTCGGCATCCACCTCGGGAATGCGCTTCACCTTGAGCTTGCGTACCAGATCGCCACGGCACATTACGTGTACCGGCTCACGCAGGGCACACAGATCATCCAGAGGATTCTTACGCGTCACCAGGATATCGGCTGCCTTGCCACACTCGATTGTGCCGGTCTCGCCACCCAGGCCCAGTAACTCGGCATTGACCTGCGTAGCCGTATGCAGTGCGAAGGCGTTGCTCACGCCCACGTACTTGGCAAAGTAAGCCACCTCGCGCCACATGTCGTACTGCGTCACGAACGGGCAGCTCGAGTCCGTGCCCAGGCCCACCTTAACGCCGGCTTCCAGCGCCGCGCGAGCGCTCTCGATAATGCCCGAGCACACGATGTCACCGTTCTTCTTTTGCGTGTCGGTCGAATGGGTCTTTTCCGGGTCGAGCAATACAAACGGCAGCGCCAGGCTGATAGTGCAGGTAACGCTGGGCGCACGCCCCTCGAGCTGCGTGCCCGCGGCGCCACGGTACAGCTCCAGAATCTCGGACGTCAACGGAGCGCCGTGCTCAATCGTGTCAACGCCGGCCTCAAGCGCAACCTTCACACCCTCGGTACTCTCGACATGGGCCATGACCGGAAGGCCCATATCGTGCGCCGCCTTGCACGCCGCCGCGGCAACCTCCACCGGCATACGCAGCACGCCCGGCTCGCCCACCTCGGTCGCATCGAACACACCGCCCGTTACGAACAGCTTAATGACGTCGGCACCGCGCGCATACAGGTCGCGCACCTGTTCGGCTGCCTCGGCGGGACTGTTTGCCACCTGGGCGAACAAGCCCGCACCATGGCCGCCCGGCACCGTGACGCCCGTTCCCGGCGCCACCAGGCGAGGACCTTGATACTTGCCGGCATCGATAGCATCGCGCACGGCCAGATCGGCAAACAGCGGGTCGCCCGCGCCGCGCACCGTAGTCACGCCACTTGCCAGCTGCTGCTGGGCGCTACCTTTGAGGATATGGCGCACGATGGCGCGCCCCACGGGATTATCGAGCTTCTTCATCAGCGCACCCGCATCGCCCGCCGAAACCGGCTTGCCCGAGCCGCACAGATGCACATGCATATTGATTAGACCTGGCATGAGATACGCCCCTGCCAGGTCGATGACCTCGGCACCTGCAGGCGCCTGCGCCACAGCACTCGGCCCCATCCACGTGATGAGACCGCGCTCAACGGCCACGGCCATGTCGGGCTGCGGCTCCATATGTTCCGAACCATCCAGGACGGTCGCATTGATAAACAACGTGGAACGATCGGCAGACGCCATATCGAGCTCCTCCCCCTCAGAAAACTTGAACATCTGTCCATTATTATCCAGTGTAGCCCGATTGCCACAGACATATCGGTTAACGGAGGGAAGAGGGGATGTGGGGGACGGAATACGCTGCAGTCCCACCCCAGCGACACCAGGGAAGTGTCTCGATCTGTAACAGATACAGGGTTGTTGGGCCCCTTGCTGTTACAGATCAAGACATTCGGTCGACGCTTCACCGGTTTGTCTCGATCTGTAACAGTTACGAGCTCAAATAACCTCTAAACGTTACAGATTGAGACAAAACCTCTCAGCGCCCATACCACTGACGTCTCCACTCCTCAGCCAAATCGGGCCGTCGCGAAATACCCGCCAACCTCATCTTCTCAACCAGCTTCCCCGGATTCTTGAGCTCATCAAACGTAAACCGAAGCACCTTGTGCCCGAGCATTGTCAGATGGGACTCCCGTTGACGTTCTGCCACGAATGGGTCGACCGACTCCCAGCCCTCGCCGTTCTGCAAGGCATACTTCCCCTTTCCGTCGAGCTCGCCGATGACACATGTCCCGTCCTCGAGCCTCCAGAAATAATCGACCCGAAACACCTGGCTCGAATCGAGCGGATCGCGAAACTCCACCTGCAACTCCGGAACCGGAAAGCCGTATGCAATAAAGAACGCTCGAAACCGAGACTCGCCACCGTTTTCGGACATCCCGTCCGCATACGACGCAATCACCTGTGCCCTGCGATACCCTCGCTTGCCCTCGCAATCGGCGCGGAGGCGCTCGCACAAATCCCCACGTGAAACGCCTTTCGCCCGCAGTGCAGAATCGGCAATCGCCAACCCGTAGGAGAACGGCGCACGCAGCAAGCAATCCTCCACCGTGCGCCAAAATGACGTCACCTGCACGCCATCAACACGCTCGAGCGCGCCCGCCATCTGCGGACGCAACAACCTGCACCCGCTGTTCAACGTCATCGAACAGCCCGTCTTAACAAGAAAACGCGGCCCGAGCAGATCATTCGGCACCTCCAAACCCCACAAAAGCGCCGCGTCATAGCCCCAAAACGCCCAATCGGGATGAAATTCCGCAAGCCCTTTGATAGTCCTCAGCGCTCGCTCCGCCGGCGTCAATGCATCCCAATCATGCTGAAAACAGAACAGGTACGGCTCGGGCTCCGCGATATCGTCGGTTCCAACATGGCGTCGCAGCCACATGAGCTCGGTATTGTCATGCGTTGCGAGCAGCGCACCTTGCTTGGCCGTCTCCGTGAGACGCGCGAGCGTCCTGTTCCGCGCCAGCGTGTTGCGAGTCGTATGCTTGTGTTTGAGAACGGTATTAGACACTTCCATCACCACCACATCGGACAAATGGACCATCGCCGCTGTTGCCTCCGCTGACAAATGTCTTGATCTGTAACAGGAAGACAGTCTTTGAACCTCTAGTTGTTACAGAACAAGATCTTTCGGCAGCCGCCAACCTTCCGTCTCAATCTGTAACAGCAAGGTCGACTTTTAGCCTGTAGATGTTACAGATCGAGACATTCCCCCAACCAGGTGCCAAACGTCTCGATCTGTAACAGTTAGACGTTCTCCAGGGCCCTAAACGTTACAGATTTAGACAAATCAGCAGCGCCCAAGCATTCGTCTCGATCTGTAACAGGTAGACCGGTTTTTTGTCCCTAAACGTTACAGATCGAGACAAATAGACACGCGGCGGCGCTGCGACAGCCCATCCCTTACTCCCACTCCTGCTCGTAGATGTTGAGGGACTTTACGTAGCGCCCCTGGGCGCCCATGATGTCGCGGACCAGGCGCAAGAAGAAACTGATGCACGAGGTGTCAAAGCCATCCTGCAGGTCCTCCGGATGCACCGCACCCGGCCCATCGACTGCCGTGTCACTCAGGCGCGCGATGTCGTACAGATAGAGCTGTCCCGCCGTCAGCCAGACATCGTCGACGCAGGCGAGGCGCACCGCAATCGCTCCGTCGCTCCAATGCTCCTTTTGCACGATATGCGGGTCGTAGACATCAAAGCGACGGTCGGCGCGCGTGTCCTTCAGCGCGACCATACCAGTCGCAGGATCCTTGTCCAAAATGCCAAAGCGCGAGAAATACTGCGTGTCGCGTACCTGCTCGAGCCGCTTGAGCGCGGCAGGCGAAAGCGATGTCGGCGGCTCTTCAACATACAGCTCGAGCAGCGTCTTGCCATGGCGATAGGGGCGCTCGAAGAGCAGCCAATCGGTAAATGCCATGTTGTAGGCCATGATTTCGTTTTGCGAAGGCTCGGTGCAATAGCTGAGCCACGGGTCGACAATGATCTCGAACTGTTCGCGCGCCGGCTCCAAAAACTGGAACTTCCGCAGCATCCAAAAATGGGCCATGTCGGCAATATCGTTGCCGACGGCTTCGGCTAGCTGCGCTCGGTCTAAAACGTGGTCAGTCACGGCATCCTCCTCAAACTGATGAACCTCAATTTGAGCTTACGAGGAGGGTGGGCAGCCACTGTCAGCACGGACAAAATAGGCCTCCGGCTGCAAACCAACTGCCGACCAAACACTTGACGGGATGCTTGACCGAAAATGCGCACCGCAAAGAAACGGCAGGTAGATATAGACAGCTGACCCGCCATTTTGAGCCAGATGCCCGCTGCCACCACAGAAACAGCAGAGCACCACAGTCGCAAACGTCGACGAATGAATACTTGTACGTCGACAAATGACAAAGTCGCCCGCAAACCCGCAAGGAGTGTCCCCGAATGCCGGCACATAAGGAACGCCCCCAGCTGCCGGCACTTGGGGACGTTCCTTTTGGGCCGGCCGTTGGGGACAGCCCTTGACGATTCAGCTGTGGACAGCCGCCTTACAGCTCCAGCGCCTCGGCGACTTCGGCAGCGCAGGCCAGGGCGTCGGCCATGGCGCTCACTACGAGCGAGCTGCCGTTGCGGGCGTCGCCGGCCACATACACCGGCGCGGCATCTGCGGCGACGCCGTCGACACGCGCCGCAAGATGCGAGCCCTCGGCGACCATCACAGGCAGCGGGCGGCCCGCCGTGGCAACAGGTACGCCGACAGCTTCGAACACGCTGCGCTCCGGACCCGTAAAGCCACAGGCGATGAGCACCAGCTGGGCCGGCACCTCGTGCTCGGAGCCCGCGATGCGTTCGGGCTTGCCGGCCGACCAATCCAGATCGACCACGCGCAGGCCCGCTGCCGCGCCCTTCTTGTCCAGCAGCACCTCGAGCGTATCCACGCCCCAGGCACGCATCTCGCCGCCCATGGCAGCGATAGCCTCCTGCTGACCGTAGTCGGTCTTCTTAACGTTGGGCCACTGCGGCCAAGGGTTGCTCGCCGCACGCTTATCGGGCGCGGCCGGCAAGAACTCAAACTGGCGCACACTGCGCGCACCCTGGCGCACCGCGGTGCCCACGCAGTCGTTGCCGGTATCGCCGCCGCCAATGACCACAACGTCCAGGCCACGCGCGTTCACCGCGGGCTCACCACCATCGAGCACCGAGACGGTCGAAGCCGTCAGGTAGTCCACGGCATACACCACGCCCGGGGCATCCACATTCGTAGCCGAAAGACCGCGGGGTGCACGAGCGCCGGCAGCCACCAAAACGGCGTCAAAGCCATTGAGCTTGGCCGCTACCGCAGGGTTCGTAACGTCAGCGCCCAGCTCAAAGACAATACCCAGCTCGCGCATGAGCGCCACGCGGCGCTCGACCACAGACTTCTCGAGCTTCATGTTGGGAATGCCGTACATGAGCAGGCCGCCCGGACGGTCGTCACGCTCAAACACCGTCACGCGGGCGCCGCGACGCGCGAGCTCCCATGCTGCCACCAGACCAGCAGGACCGGAGCCCACCACGGCGACCGTGGGTGCGCCCTCCCCCGCCGGCTCAAAGCGACGCGGACCGCCATTTGCCCACTCATGGTCGCTGATCGCACGCTCGTTGTCATGAATCGTCGTGGGCTGGCCGTCGACCGAACCCAGGTTGCACGCGGCCTCGCACAGCGCCGGGCACACGCGGCTCGTAAACTCGGGCATGGGCGAGGTGAGCGACAGGCGCTCGGCAGCCTCGTCCCAGCGGCCGCGGTACACCAGCTCATTCCACTCGGGAATCAGGTTGTGCAGCGGGCAGCCACTCGGACGCGCCTTGCCAAAGCTCGCGCCCATCTGACAAAACGCCACGCCGCACATCATGCAGCGGCTCGCCTGGGCACGGCGCGCATCGTCATCGAGCTCCACGTACAGCGGATCAAAATCATGGCTGCGCTCCTCCACGGGGCGAAGCTCGTGGGTCACGCGATCGATATCAAGAAAAGCACCGGGCTTACCCATGGCACTTACGCCTCCTTCTTGGTCGAAGCAACAGAGCCGACAGCGCCGCCCGCGGCATCGAAGCGAGCGACATCCGCGGCACTCGCGCGACCGGTCACAATGTCAAACGCCAGCTCCTCTGCCTGCGCATGCGTCTTGCCGGCAGCCTCGGCGGCGGCGACAATCGCCAGCACGCGCTCGTACTCGGTTGGAATGACCTTCACAAAGTGCTTGCTCATCGTCTCAAAGCTGTAGAGCAGCTTAATGCCGCGCGGGCTCTGTGTCGCGTCCACGTGCTCCTGGATGAGCTCGCGAATCTGCGTCAGTTCGTCGGCCGTCGGGGCCTTGAGCTCCACGCTCTCGTGGTTCACACGGGCATCGAGCGTACCGTACTGGTCAAAGACATAGGCCACGCCACCCGTCATGCCGGCGGCGAAGTTCTGCCCGACCTCGCCCAGGATGAGCGCCAGACCGCCCGTCATGTACTCGCAGCCATGGTTGCCGCAGCCCTCGACCACCACGGTGGCGCCGGAGTTGCGCACGCCAAAGCGCTGGCCTGCCAGGCCGTTAATGAAGCCGCGGCCGCTCGTGGCGCCAAAGAACGCAACGTTGCCCACGATGATGTTCTCGTCGAACTTGTAGGTCGCATGCGGGTTGGGGCGTACCGACACCTCGCCGCCCGAAAGACCCTTGCCAAAGTAATCGTTGGCATCGCCGCACACGTTAAGCGTAATGCCACGCGGAAGGAACGCGCCAAAGCTCTGACCAGCCGAACCGTTGCAGTCGATGGTGATGGAGCCGGCGGGCAGGCCCTCGGGATGCGCCTTGGTCACCGCATTACCCAAGATGGTGCCCACGCAACGGTTAACGTTGGCGATGTCGGCGCGGAAGCGAATCGGGCGCAGGTGCGCACGGGCATCGGCCGTATAAGGCACAAACAGCGTGGAGTCGAGCGTCTTGTCGAGCTCACTGTCCGCGGCCATCTGGGGCAGGAAGTGGCGACCGTCGGCACCCGGGATATGGGCACCAAACTCGCAGGTTGCGCTCGCTAGCACGGGCGACAGATCGAGCAGGTTGGCCTTGCGGTTGCCCGGGACCTCGATCTGGCGCAGGCACTCGGGGTGGCCGACCATCTCATCGACGGTGCGGAAGCCCAAGCTCGCCATGACCTCGCGCAGCTGCTCGGCAACAAAGAGCATAAAGTGCTCGACGTGCTCTGGCTTGCCGCGGAAGCCGCGACGCAGGCGGCAGTTTTGCGTAGCGATGCCGGCCGGGCAGGTATCCTGCTGGCAGTCGCGCTGCATGAGGCAGCCCATGGAGATGAGCGGCATGGTCGCAAAGCCAAACTCCTCGGCACCCAGCAGGCAGGCGACGGCGACGTCGGTGCCGTCCATGAGCTTGCCATCGGCCTCGAGCACCACGCGTGAGCGCAAACCGTTTTGCAGCAGCGTCTGCTGGGCCTCGGCAAGGCCAAGCTCCAGCGGCAGACCCGCGTGCCAGATAGAGTCGCGCGCAGCGGCACCCGAGCCGCCATTGTGGCCGCTGATCAAAATCTTGTCGGCAGCGCCCTTGGCCACGCCGGTGGCGATGGTGCCGACGCCGGCCTCGCTGACCAGCTTGACCGACACGCGCGCGCCGGGGTTGGCGTTCTTAAGATCGAAGATAAGCTCCGCCAGGTCCTCGATGGAGTAGATGTCGTGGTGCGGCGGAGGCGAAATCAGGCCGATGCCGGGCGTGGACTGACGGACCTCGGCAATCCAGGGGTAGACCTTCTTGCCGGGCAGGTGACCGCCCTCACCGGGCTTGGCGCCCTGGGCCATCTTGATCTGAATCTCGAAGGCGCTGCACAGGTAGCGGCTCGTCACGCCAAAGCGCGCGCTTGCCACCTGCTTGATGGCGGAATTCTTGGAGTCACCGTTGGCCAGCGGGGTCTCGCGACGCGGATCCTCGCCGCCCTCGCCCGAGTTGGAACGACCGTGCAGGCGGTTCATGGCGATGGCCATGCACTCGTGTGCCTCTTTGCTGATGGAACCGTACGACATGGCGCCGGTGTTAAAGCGACGGACGATGTTGAGCGCGGGCTCCACCTCGTCGAGCGAAACCGGCGTGCGACCGTTAGCGTTAAAGTCGAGCAAGTCGCGCAGGCGCACGGCACGGCCGGTGCGGTGCAGGCGGGCGCTGTACTCCTTAAAGGTGTCGTAGCTGTCCTCACGGCAGGCGGTCTGCAGCAAGTAGACAGTCTGTGGATCGATGAGGTGATCCTCGCCGCCGAGCGGGCGCCACTTGGTCAGACCCAGCGTGGGCAGCTGATCGGGAGCCGGGCTCTTAAGGATAGCGAGCGCGGCGTCGTAACGCTCGTTTTGCTCGCGCTCAACGTCCTCGACACCCATACCGCCCACACGGCTCACCGTGCCGGCGAAGTACGCGTTGACGAACTCCGGCGTAAAGCCGACGGCCTCAAAGATTTGCGCGGAGTGGTAGCTCTGCACCGTGGAGATGCCCATCTTGGACATGATGGAGACGATGCCCGCCGTCGCGGCCTTGTTGTAGTTGGCGATGCCCTGCTCGGCTGTCACGTCCAGATCGCCGTGCGCCGCCAAGTCGCGGATGCACGCATGCGCGTTGTACGGATAGATACCGCTCGCGGAATAGCCCACCAGCGCCGCAAAGTCGTGCGGGGACACGGCGTCGCCACACTCCACCACGATGTCGGCAAAGGTACGCACGCCGGCGCGGATCAGGTGGTTGTGCACGCAGCCCACGGCGAGCAGCGACGGCACGGGCACCTCGCCCGCTCCGGCGCGATCGCTCAACACCACGATGTTCACGCCGTCGCGGACCGCGGCCTCAACGTCCTCTGCAAGCTGCTTGAGCGCAGCCTGCAGCGCACCCTCGCCGGCATCGCGGCGGTACACGGCACGGAAGCGACGAGTCTTAAAGCCCACGCGGTCGATGGCGCAGATGCGGTCGAACTCTTCCTCGTTGAGCAGCGGGCGCTCCAGGCGCACCAGCTGGCAAGCGGCGCGGGAGTCCTCGAGCAGGTTACCGTGATTGCCCAGGTAGAGCGTGGTCGAGGTGACCATATGCTCGCGAAGAGCGTCGATCGGCGGGTTCGTGACCTGAGCGAACAGCTGATAGAAGTAGTCGAAGAACGAACGCGTCTTCTTGGACAGGCAGGCCAGCGGCGCATCGATGCCCATCGAGGCGAGCGGGGCCTTGCCCTGCTGGGCCATGGGGCGCACGACCTCGTCAACATCATCCCAGTGATAGCCGAGCTTGGCCATGCGTACGGCGGCGGGCACCTCGGCGTCCTCGGCGGGCGTTGCCGCAACGGGCTCATCGAGCGCGTCAACGGTCAGCGTCTCCTCGGCAATCCAATCACGGTAGGGCTTTTCTTTGGCATAGCGGGCGCGCAGTTCGTCGTTGTAGATCACGCGGCCGCGGGCAAAGTCGACCTCGAGCATCTGGCCCGGCCCCAGACAGCCGCTCGTCAGGATGTTCTCGGGGCGCACCTCGATGGTGCCCACCTCGCTTGCCAGCATAAAGCGACCGTCGCGCGTCACATAGTAGCGGGCGGGACGCAGGCCGTTACGGTCGAGGGCGGCACCCAGCGTGCGACCGTCGGTAAAGGCGATGGCCGCCGGGCCATCCCACGGCTCCATGAGCATGGACTGGTAAGCGTCGTAGGCGCGGCACTCCTCACTCAGGCTGTCGTTGTGGTCCCACGGCTCGGGCAGCAACATGGACGCGGCACGCGTAAGCGGGCGACCGTTCATGACCAGGAACTCGAGCACGTTATCCAGAATCGCGGAGTCGGAACCCTCGCGGTTGATGATGGGCATCACGCGCTCAAGATCGTGCTGCAACACGGGGCTGTACAGGTTGGGTTCGCGGGCGCGAATCCAGTTGACGTTGCCCTTGAGGGTGTTGATCTCGCCGTTGTGAATGATAAAACGGTTGGGGTGCGCACGCTCCCAGCTGGGCGTGGTGTTGGTAGAGTAGCGCGAGTGGACGAGCGCCACGGCCGTTTTGACGGCGGCGTCGTTGAGATCGATGAAGAAGCGGCGCATCTGCGTGGCGACCAGCATGCCCTTGTACACGATGGTGCGCGAGCTCATGGAGCAGACGTAGAAAATCTTGTCGCGCAGGGCAAACTCGGCGTCGGCCTTCTTCTCGATGGTGCGGCGGCACACGTACAGGCGGCGCTCGAATGCGTCGCCGACCGGCGTGTCGTCGGGGCGGCCCAGAAAGGCCTGCAGGATGGTAGGCATGCAGGCGCGGGCCGTCTCACCCAGGTCGTGCGGGTCGACGGGCACCTCGCGCCAAAAGAGCAGCGGCACGCCGGCCTCGGCGCAGCCCTCCTCAAACACGCGACGGGCATCCTCTACGCCCTTGTCGTCCTGCGGGAAGAACAGCATGGCCACGCCATAGTCGCCCTCTGCCGGCAGAATCTGGCCGCACTTTTGGGCCTCTTTGCGGAAAAAATGATGCGGAACCTGGAACAGGATTCCGGCGCCGTCGCCGGTGTTCTTCTCGAGTCCGGTGCCGCCGCGGTGCTCCAAGTTGACCAGAATGGACAGTGCGTCGTCCAGAATCTGGTGATGGCGCTCGCCGTTGATATCGGCAAGCGCGCCGATGCCACATGCATCGTGGTCGAATTCGGGGCGATAAAGGCCCTGCTGCTGAGCGGAATCTGCCTGCATCGCGATCCTCCCCTAGGTGTTAGACAGTCAGTTGACTAGGCATACTAGGAGCATCGCCGACCCGTTGTGTTTCCCACCCGTTTCGAAACAATCGCGTAACGCACACCGACCATCAACGTCTTGCTATCAAACATGTACGTCAGCCCCCAAACATGTCGAAATTTGACATCTTTGGAGGCTGACGTACACGTTTTAGTGCAGGGACAGCCGGCACATATGCATCTGGCCCCTTTGAATCATTCTGGAAACAAGGGCCATGCGGACTTTTGCATGATGGGGCTCGACACAGCAGGCCTCAAGGGCGGCAACAAGACGCCCAAGTTCGGCCTGTAAGCTCACCGCTTCAAACATCTCAATCTGTAACAGGAAGACCCAATTTTGACGCCTAGATGTTACAGATTGAGATTTTCTGCGGGACGGTTTTAGTTTGTCTCGATCTGTAACACCTAGGCCCAATTTCCATCCCTAGTTGTTACAGATCGAGACATTTCGGCAGCCCCCCTTCACCATCCCATTCAAATAGAACAATTTTGTTAGTCTTGGTTAACTTTTAAGCTTAAAACGGGTATCCTTTGCGGCGTCAAGCAAACGGCACGCACACCGTGCCAGATCAAGGAGGCCCCTATGGCGCACCAAGCAGACCAGCAGACGATGCAACTCGTCCTTATCCGTCACGGAGAGTCCGAGTGGAACAAGCTCAACCTGTTCACCGGCTGGACCGATGTCGAGCTCACCGACACGGGCCGCGAAGAGGCGGCGGCAGGCGGCCGCGCCCTCAAAGAAGCCGGTTTCGACTTTGACGTCTGCTACACTTCGCGTCTCAAGCGCGCGATCCACACCCTCAACATCGTGCTCGGCCAAATGAATCGCGAGTGGCTGCCCGTCATCAAATCCTGGAAGCTCAACGAGCGCCACTACGGTGCGTTGCAGGGTCTCAACAAGGCCGATGCCGCCGCGGAGCACGGCGACGAACAGGTGCTCATCTGGCGCCGCTCCTTCGATGTCTGCCCGCCGGCACTCGAGCCGGACGACGCGCGCGACCCCCACACCCAGGAGCAATACCGCGACGTCGCGCCCGATCAGCTGCCCTATACCGAGTGCCTCAAGGGCACGATCGCCCGCGCCTGGCCCTATTTCGAAGACGAGATTCGCCCCCAGATGCTCGCCGGCAAGCGCGTACTCATCGCCGCACACGGCAACTCCCTGCGCTCACTCGTCATGAAGCTCGAGCACCTCACGCCCGAGGAGATCCTCAAGGTCAACATCCCCACCGGCGTGCCGCTCGTCTACACCTTCGACACCGATTTCAACGTCCTCGACAAGCGCTACATCGGCGACCCGGCGACCATCGCCGCCAAGATCGACGCCGTGGCCAATCAGGGCAAAGCACACAAGTAGCCCCAACCCAAAACCGACGCGTGGCGCCGCACGGCCCAGATGCGACGTCACGCCGCCCATACACAGGAGCGCACCATGCTCAACCATCTCAAACAACACTTTGGTTCCCGGCGCACCGGCGGTCACGGAGGCCTAGACATTGCGCGGCATATCGGCCCCGGGCTGCTCGTGACCGTCGGCTTTATCGACCCGGGCAACTGGGCCTCCAATATGGCCGCGGGCTCGCAGTTTGGCTACGCGCTGCTGTGGATCGTCACGCTGTCCACGATTATGCTCATCGTGCTGCAGCACAACGCGGCTCACCTGGGTATCGCCACGGGCGCCTGCCTTGCCGAGGCCACGACACGTTACCTCCCCCGCTTCGTCGGGCGTACGGTGCTCGCCAGCGCCTATCTCGCGACCATCGCCACCGCCATGGCCGAAGTCCTGGGCGGCGCGATTGCCCTTTAAATGCTCTTTGGGCTGCCCGTGCGCGCGGGCTGCGTCATCGTGGCGGCAGTATCGATGGCGATGCTCATGACGAGCTCCTACAAGCGCGCCGAACGCTGGATCATCGCCTTCGTGGGTGTGGTGGGACTCTCGTTTTTAGCAGAGCTCGCGCTGGTCAAAGTCGACTGGCCGCAAGCAACCGCAAGCTGGATCATCCCCAGCATGCCTGCCGACTCGGCAACGATTATCGTGAGTGTCCTGGGTGCGGTCGTTATGCCACACAACCTTTTTCTGCACTCCGAGGTCATCCAATCCATGCACTTCGAAGGCCAAGGCGAGCAAGTTATCGAAGAACGTCTGCACTACGAGCTCTTCGACACGCTCTTTTCGATGGGCGTGGGCTGGGCAATCAACTCGGCCATGGTCATCCTTGCCGCAACGACCTTCTTTGCGCACGGCATGGTCGTAGACGACCTCGCCGTCGCAGCGGCCACGCTCTCCCCCATCTTGGGCCCGGCGAGCTCGACCATCTTTGCGGTAGCGCTGCTGTTCGCGGGCCTCTCGAGTAGCGTGACGGCGGGCATGGCGGCAGGCACCATCACTGCGGGCATGTTCGACGAGGAATACGACATCCACGACCGACATTCCTCGATCGGGGTGGCGGCCTGTTTCGTCGGCGCAGTGGCGGCGTGCTTGGTCGTCCCGAATCCTTTTGAGGGTCTCATTTGGAGTCAGGCACTGCTGTCGCTTCAGCTGCCGATTACGGTCTTTGTGCTCATACGACTCACCAGTTCGCCCCGCGTCATGGGCAAATACGCCAACTCGCGCCCGCTCAACGCGCTGCTCGTAGGGATCGGTGCCATCGTGACGATTCTCGATGTCGTGTTGTTGACAGGGATGTAATGGGACGGGGCACCTACCCAGGCAAACGTCTCGATCCGTAACATCTAGACCCTCTTTTGATGTCTAGATGTTACAGATCGAGATCATTCCGAAGGACAGCTCCGTTTGTCTCGATCTGTAACAGGAAGACCCGTTTTGAGCCGTTAGACGTTACAGATTAAGACAAAAGGTCGACCGGACTCACAACAGACAGGATCGGCCAACAGCAACCGTGATCCCTTGGGGACGGAGGAAAAGGGCCCCGGCCGAGAATTCGACCGAGGCCCTTGGACAGAGCTATGCGTTGATACGAGCCGTGTGTCTGCGAGCTACTCCTCGACGAGCTCAAACTGATCGGGACCGACGCCGCAAACCGGGCACACGTAATCTTCGGGCAGCTCGGGCGTATCGACCTCAACCTCGTAACCGCAAACGGTGCACACGAACTTATACGTCTTCTTCTCCTCAGCCATGATGTTCTCCTCTCGAACGCGACTGGTGATGTACTTCATTTATCAGTATAGATTCTCAATAATATAATGCAAGTATTTTTAAAACATTTCTAGCCTTGATACGAGGACGCCTTCGGAGGCGTCTTGCCCTTCAGGACCTTATGGTAGTAATCGTAGGTGAGCGGCGTCTCGTCACTCAAGCGCTCGGCATCCTCGACCTCGCCGATAAACAGCAGATGCGTGCCAACATCCACAGTGTCGATCAAATGGCAGCTAAACAGGGCCGCCGCGTGCTCGGGCACATAGGGCATGCCCAGAGCCGTCTCGCGGGTCTCGTATTTGGCAAACTTGTCATAATCGCTGCTGGTGCGGAACCCAAAGTTACCGATGTAGAGCATATCGGCGGTCTGATCGATCACGGTCAGCGCGAACGCTTTGGCCGAAGCGATGACGCCCGAGGTGACGTTGTCCTTGTTCACTGCAACCGAAATGCGCGGCGGCATGGACGTCACCTGCACCGCTGTGTTGATAACGCAGCCGGCACGCAGCCCGTCTGCCGCGGCGCTCACCACGTACAGGCCGCTCGGCATGGTAAAGAACGCAGTTTTGTCCATAACGATCACTCCCCTAGCTCGGGTTGGAACCTCATGGATGTATGTACCCACAAAAAAGGCAGCGCCCATAACGGACGCCACCTTTGAAACATATGTGTCAGAACAGTAAGAAAGATGAGACACCCGCAGCTGCGGTGAAATAGGGACTGAATAGCCCCTCAAACAGGCAAACCAGTCCGTATTCCACCGCAACTTATGAAGGACGGTCAGCGGTTGCGTTCCTTGAGGGCACGGTCGATCTCGCGTTGGACATCACGCTTGGCCATGTCCTCGCGCTTGTCGTAGAGCTTCTTGCCGCGACCCAGGCCCAGCAGCAGTTTTACGCGACCGTCGGTATTAAAGTAGAGCTCCAACGGAACCAGCGCATAACCACGGTTGCGAAGTTTGCCGTCAAGAAAGTCAATCTCCTTGCGGTGCAGCAGCAGACGGCGCCGACGGTCGGGATCGCGATTCCACACGCCACCATGGCTATAAGGGTGGATATGCAGGCCGACGAGCCAGCACTCACCGCCACGAATCAGTGCGAAGGTATCGGTAATCTGGCACGCGCGCTCGCGAATCGACTTGACCTCGGTACCGCTCAGCTCAATACCGCACTCAAACGTCTCATCGATAAAGTACTCGTGATGTGCCGAGCGATTCTTGGAGATAAGCTTGTGCTCGCGCTTACTGGGCATCGCCGGCCTCCTTGGCGCCATCGGCGTTTGAGCCCGCAGCCTCGCGCTTTGCCCTGCGCTCGGCATTGAGCTCGGCATCGCTCTCGCGCACCAGCTTGATAATCGCCGCGCATGCCTCCTCGCCCACCAGGTCGCGGGCACGGACCGTCAGACGCGTAGCCTCCTGCTTGTCGCCGTCGCTTGCAGCATCGGTCGCGCACATGATCAGGCAGATGGCGATCTCGGCCGAAGGCGAGGTCGGCACGCCCTGCAGGGCGAGCTCACCCATCACATGGTCGTCACTCTCGTCCGCGGCATCCGGATAGGTGGTATGGATCTTGTTGAGCAGGCGCGTCGTATGCGCATCATTGGGCGCCAGGCGCAGCGCCAGACGCGCGCAGCCCACGGCAGCCGAAATGTTCTCGGTCTCGGGCTCCAAGAAGTACTGACCCAAATTGGTGTAGGCGCGTGCGGCGCACTTACCGTCGCTCGCGCGCTCCAGCACCGAGAACGAGAGCGATGCCCACTCCTGCTTGTCCTCGAGCGCGCGGAACAGCTCGGCCAAGTCCAAGCGATAGTTGCAGTTCATGGGATCCCAACGCACGGCCTGCATCAGGGCATTCCGAGCACTCACATAATCCTGCTGGCGAATGTAGGCAAACGCAATGTCGGAGTACAGGCGGTCAAAGGGAACCTCGACCTGCACCAGCTCGCGCGGATCCTTCTCCACGCGGCGATAGGCCAGGCGCTCAAACTTGCTGTCGAAGCTAAAGTACTGGCGCTTCTCCTCCGTCTTGCACTCAGCGTCGATATACTCCTCGGCGAGCTCCACCAGACGCTCAAGCAGCGGCGTCGCCGTAGCCAGGTCGCCCTGCGCCAGATAGTTCTCGGCATACGTGATGTCTTCCAAGCTGATGGGCAGGTCCATGACAACTCCTCGGTCCGGGCGGCAGACTCAACGCGCGCCTTAAATATCGGTCAATACACAAAACCCGGGTCTCTTACGAGGCCCGGGCGTTCAATTTTGGTAGCCCGTACCAGATTCGAACTGGTGATCTCCGCCTTGAGAGGGCGGCGTCCTAAACCGCTAGACGAACGGGCCATATGTAGCAAATGCAATGGCTGGGATGGAGGGAGTCGAACCCCCATTGACGGAACCAGAATCCGCTGTCCTGCCATTAGACGACATCCCAATGACTGCATCGCTGCGCTCGGCTGTGCCTTTGCGCAAGAAAGAAATATACGGGAAGTCCGGCCGTGACGCAAGCCCCAATTTTGACTTTTTTGAAATTCAGTCAAATACGGCCAACACGTGAAGGACCTGTGAAGTCGACCGCTGCACACGAAGGGCAAAACGCCGCGAGCGGTAGCCGTCAACCGTTGGCAGATTCTACCGCGAAAACGATAGCACCAGGCAACACAATCGAAGTATCAATGATCGCGTAGATATCGAGGCGCCATGGACGAAGAGCTTGATTACCTATGGGAGACCCTGGGCCTCGAGATCACTGCTGACCTTTGGCCCGAACGGGACAAAATCCATCCCACTCTGCGCCCCGCCATCACGGTGATGCAGGCAAAATACCGCCGTGCATCCTTTTTGATCATGCGGATGTCATGGCACGCGGGACTCCCCGACCTTAAGCGAATCCAGGCAAGCCTCGTCGAGCTGTCCGGTATGCCGACTGTCATATCCGAGGCGCACCTGGAGCAGCGACAGCGCGAGCGACTGCAACAGCAGCGGATTCCCTTTATCTGCCCCGGTGTTCAGGCATATCTGCCCTTTATGGACGAGGAGTACTGGAGCGGCAAGCCCAACAAGCACGTAAAGGTCTACGATCCGCACGAATGGGCACAGCTCGAGGATTGAGCCGAGCGAGCCCGCCGATGGAAAACACGTCCCACCCTGAGCACTCAAAACGGGTCGCACTTTCCGCAGCCGCTACAGCAACGCCTCGGCCCAAGCCGATTCCCTAAAGCCGGGAATCGCAAAGTCGTCGCCCACCAGCAGTGGGCGCTTAACCAGCATGCCGTCGGTCGCCAGCAGCTCGTAGCACTCCCGATCCGTCACGCCCGCATCCAGACGCGCCTTCAGGCCCAGCTCTCGATATTTCATGCCCGACGAATTAAAGAAGCGCCGCACCGGCAGTCCCGAACGAGCAATCCAGGTCGCAAGCTCATCAGCCGTGGGATTGTCCAAAACGATATCGCGGTCGATATACTCTACCCCGTGTTCGTCCAGCCATGCCTTGGCCTTCTTACAGGTCGAGCACTTGGGATATTCAACAAACAGTACGGTCATGGGAATCCTCCGAATATAGATCGGCCAACGCAGGCACACGCCACACGAGGCGCCTTCGTATGATGGGCCAATTGTAGCCCACGGGTCACACGCTAAACGAACCGTACCCCGAATCCGCGTTTGATGAACGGCAGCAGCTCCATTGCCTCGGGCGTGATATGGCCCGCAACGTTCATACGCTCGTCACCGGGAAGATCGACCCGCGCAATCTCAAGCTCGCCTTCGTAGCGCCCATATCCGCTATTGCTCACAGCGATCGACCCCGCCTTTCGAAACAGGCCGGCTCCGGCATCCGTCGGCACGGAATCCGGCTTATGCGTCGTACGTGACTCCTGAGACCTAAAGATGAGGACACTCGAGTCGGGCCGGTCGTGATGAATCTGCCCGCGCACATAGGCATAACCGGGCTCAAGCTCGCATTGCAGGTCCACGTATCCGGCGGAAACTTGAGCAAACTGCGCCCAGCCCGCATCGGAAAGATCGGGGTCGCCGACCAACACAATGTCGCAATCGGCGCCATGTGCAAGCTCAAGCATATTGAGGGCAACCTTTGACGCGCGACCGCGCTGCGTCTCGACCGTCGGCAGTCCCTCGAATACCGGCCCGCGAACGTTGGCATCGCCCGGCACAAAAGCCATGATTTCGAATCCAAGCGCCGCAAGACGAAGATTCACCCGAGCAATGTCCTCCAGAGCTAAACCGGTATAAGGCTTGGGGTAAAAATTGTGGCAGGCGGCAAAACGAGTCACATCGGCACCGGCCTCACGCCACGATGCGATTTCATCAGAACTCACCGTCGATGCATTGACCACAATGCGAAATACACCGGACAGCTCCGCGACCCGCCGGGCGCTAAAGCCATAGTCCAAACGAAGGTATTCCAACCCCAGATCGCGCAGGTCCTCGATGCGCTCAAGCCCGAGCAAATCGCACGTGCGCGGCCCCACATCGGCAATGAGCGCAATGCCGCGGGCGGAAAGCAGCGACAGCACATGACGGACCTTATCGGTATACGCCGCTCCCCCATCCTCGGGAATATGCAGCGAGGTGAACGCATAGCGCGCACCCGCCGCGGCACCGTGTTCAATCGTCCGCTCAATATCCTGCAGAGGGTTGGAAAGATAAATCGAAATACCCGTTTTCACGCTTCAACACTCCTTTAAAAAAGGCCGGCGGAGCAGTTAGCCCCGCCGGCACAACCATAGCATCAAGAAATCTGCCGCGCGCCGCGAACCCCGAGCAACACGGCTCGCGATATCAAACTACTCGCCAAAGAACTCGTTGATCTTCTGCTCGTCGACGCCAAAGAACCACGTCAGGACAAAGCCGGCGGCATAGGCAAGCAGCATAGCGGCAACGTAGCCGAGCTGCTGACCAGGAACGACGATCAGCAGGCCAAACAGACCGGAAACGCCCTGAGAAACCGTGCCGATGTGAAGCAGCGCCGCGAGCGCGCCGCCAAATCCGGCACCCAGGCAGGCCGTTACAAACGGACGAACGAGCGGCAGCGTAACGGCATACATCAGAGGCTCGCCCACACTCAGAATGCCAACGGGAATGGACTCTGCGACGTACTTCTTGAGCTTGGCGTTCTTGGTCTTAAAGTACAGCGCCAGACCGGCACCGACCTGACCGCCGCCAGCCATCATAAGGATGGGGAGCAGGTAATTGATGCCCTTGGTAGCGCCGTCGGGATCGTTGAGCATAGCGTGGATCGGCGTGAGCGCCTGATGCAGGCCGACGGAAACCAGCGGCAAGAAGCCTGCCGACAGGATATAGCCGCCCAGGACGCCCAGCTTCTCGAAGATAAAGGTCAAAACGCTAAAGATGGCAGTCGTCAGCCATGCGCCAACCGGCTGGATGACGAGCATCAGAGCAAAGGCACCGATGATGAGCACCAGCAGCGGGGACAAGAACGTGTCGAGTGCGTTGGGCATAACCTTGCGAATCTGACGCTCCATCCAGGCGAAAAACGCACCAGCGATGAGAGCCGCGATCATGCCGCCCGCTGCAGGATTGTACTGCGCATTGGTGAGCGGCAGCAGAATGGCAGTGGCAGGATCGGCCGCGCCAGGCGCAAGCAGGGGCATGGCGCTGTTGGCGATGCACATCATGCCGGCGATGCCGCCCAGCGCAGCGGAGCCACCAAACTCACGTGCCGCGTTATAGCCCACCAAGATGGGCAGATAGGCAAACAGGGCCCAGCCCATGGAACGAATGCCCTGGTACCACCACTCGCCTGCAAGCGCGCCTGCCGTCGAGACGTTAATGACGTTGCAGATACCGTTGATGAGGCCAGCCGCAATGATGCCGGGAAGCAGGGCGACGAAGACATTGGAAATCTTCTTGAGGAAGGCCTGAACCGGCTTGGACTCGTACTTTGCCTTCTGCGCGGCCTTGTTTGTGGCCGCAGCGTCAACCACGCTCTCGTCAGCAACGCCTTTCGCAAGGCCGGTGAGCTTGGAGAACTCCTCGAGCACCTTATTAACCTTGCCCGGACCCAGCACGATCTGCATCGTGTCGTCCTCGACCAGGCCCATCACGCCGTCGAGTGCCTTAATGCCCTCCGTGTCGACGTTGCCCGCGTCTTTGACGGTCACGCGCAGGCGCGTCATGCACGCCGCGTTTGCCAGCACGTTGTCTTTACCGCCCAAAAGGTCCAGCAGCTTTTGAGCCAGCTCTTTGTTCGTCATAACTCCTCCTTGTATTGGGTGTCTCGTCTGGATGTCATATCAGCTCACGCCGCACACCTATTGGGCATCGGCATCGCTCTTCTCATGGCCACTCACCGCAGCACGGACATGACCTCGCGCCCGCTCAAGAGCTACCGCAGCCTGCTCGGCATCGCAGTCCAGCAGTACCGAGACAATAGCGGTTTTTACGTGGCCGCCGGCATCTGCAAGCGCCTGAACAGCGCGCTCGCGCGTGCAGCCGGTCGCCTCCATCACGATGTTCTGGCCGCGCACCACCAGTTTCTCGTTCGTCTGCTGCACATCGACCATCAGGTTTTGGTATACCTTGCCAATCTTGACCATGGCACCGGTCGAAATCATGTTGAGAATGAGCTTTTGAACCGTTCCCGCCTTGAGCCTCGTTGAGCCGGTCAGTACCTCGGGACCGGGCAAGGGCTCAATGGCAAGATCTGCGCTCTCCCCGATCTTCGACCCTTGGTTGCAGGCAATTGCAATGGTCTTGCACCCAGTTGCCTTGGCGTACGCAAGGCCGCCCACCACATAAGGAGTACGGCCGCTTGCCGCCAGGCCAACGACAAGATCCTTGTCCGAGAGTCCACGCTCCCGCAGGTCGCTCGCGCCAAGCTCCTCGCTGTCTTCGGCACCTTCGACAGCCTTGATAAACGCCGTCTCGCCTCCGGCAATGAGCCCGACAATCAGATCGGGTGACACGCCAAACGTGGGCGGACACTCCGAAGCGTCGAGTACGCCCAGACGACCGCTGGTGCCTGCGCCCATGTAAAAGACGCGCCCGCCGCGCTCGAGTGCCTCAGCAGCCCAGTCGATTGCTGTGGCAACCTGGGGCAACACTTTCGTGACCGACTGGACGGCACGAAGATCCTCATCGTTCATCATCGTGACGATTTGCAGCGATGTCATCGTATCGAGGTCCATTGACCTTTGATTACGCTGTTCGGTCGTGAATTTTGTTAAATCGAGCATTTCATTCACCTCATCTTTCCTGTTTCTCGATGTAGTTTTGCTTTATGACATGCGTCGCCCGTTCGTAGTCGCTGGCAACGTAAGCAGCGTACAGGGCATCGACAACCATAAGCTGGGCCATACGCGAAGCCATGGCACCGCTGCGGACCAAGGGTTCACTCGCAGCAACGCCGAGCACGGCATCGGCCATGGTGGCAAGCTTGGATGATCCATCTACTTTGGTAACGGCCACAACGGGACAGTTGTGGCGTTGAGCCTCGGCGGTGCAGTCCAGCACTTCTTGCGTCAAGCCCGAGTAACTAAAGGCGATTGCCATATCGCCCTCATGCATGTTCTTGGCACATAAGAGCTGATCATGCCAGTCGTCGTACAAATGGCACTCTTTGTCGACACGCATGAGCTTTTGCGCCAGGTCGTGCGCGACCAAACGAGAGGCACCAATACCGAACAGATTGACCGCGCGCGCCCGCTTAAGACGGGCCGCGCATCGCTCCAAGACGGTGTAATCGAGCGTTCGCGCCGTCGCCTCGATCGTACGCACGTTGCTTTTCATCACCTTCCCCACGATACGTTCGACGCTGTCATCCATGGAGATGTCCTCGAGGGCTACGTCTTTCTTGTCACCTAAGAGCGCCAGCTCGGCAATCAGTTCGCGCTGGAACTCCTTGTAGCCCGCAAAACCCAAACGCTTGCAAAAGCGCAAAATGCTCGAGGGCGAGGAGAACGTGACATCGGCAAGACCGCGGACGGACAGCCCGACCACCTCGTGCGGATGAGCGCTTACATATGCGATGACATTGCGTTCCGCCGGGCTCGCGCTGAGCTCACGCTCGCGAAGCCGCAAAAGCAATCCGTTTGCCATCTCAAACACCTCCGTTGAGAAGAATTAAAGACCAACGAACGATTCGTACCGGATACAAACAGCTTTTGCGGTACATTGTGCCGCATCGTGGCGCACAAAGGGCGAGCGTTCTACCGCTCGCCCCTCAAATCCGACCGCTCGGAAATACGCGCGACACAAAATAATTCAACAAGGTCGCATTATCAGAAACGGGTTTGTTACCGGCTAGAGCCTCGCATGGGCGCCGATCGGCCGAGTCGCATGGCGCACCAACGCCGCTGCCAGCAATACCAACAGCATGGCGGTGACATAGCCCGCAGCATCGAATCCTAAATCGATAACGTCGAAATGCCTGCCGGGAACAAAGATCTTATGTACCTGATCGCCAACGGAGCAGGCGGCGCAAAAGAGCAATACGGGCACGCAACGGGAGCATACGCTCCACGGACGCCTGGAAAAGCAAACCACGACCACCGAGGCGAACAATCCGACGAAGAAAAACTCTACGGTATGGGCAACGCGACGGACGTTCGCGCCCACCCACATGCGAATGGAAGCAAGTCGGCCAGACCGGACATTCGAGGCAGCCGAATCGGTGCCCCCGGTCATTCCGTTCTCCGTCTGGGCTTCACCCGTGGCATCGACAGCCTGAACGCCCGTAGCCTGGCCCTCCACCACACGCGCGGTGGACTCGCTCAGCAACGACGTCTCCATCGCATTTTGCTCCGTCAGCACCCAGATGCCCGCCAGCGTTGCAGCGAACAGAACGACCGCGGTCCATCCGATTATTTGTTTTACGCGCGCCAAGGGCCAACCTCCTTTTTTGAATATCAGCGAGTGTAGCCCCAAATGGCATCGTCACCGTATCAAAATTTGAATCGCAACAGGAAGCGACAAAGCGACGCAAACCCCTACCCCGCCTCGCGCATCCAGCGATCGAACGTCCCCACGCACACGCCCAGGCACTTTGCTGCCTGGCTGCGGGTAATATCGCCCGCCTCATAGCTATCGCGCACCAGCTCAAACTGAGGAGGACACGGCTTGCGAGGTCGACCGAAACGGACCCCTCGCGCCCGCGCCGCTGCAATTCCCTCCGCTTGGCGCCAATGGATATTCTCGCGCTCCACCTGCGCCACGTAGCTCAGCAGTTGCAGCACAATATCGGCAATCAGGACGTTGGTCACATCCGGCGCGCCGCTGGCCCTAGCGCGCGTGTCAAGCAATGGCATGTCCAACACCACAATGGCAACCCCGAGCTCCTTGGTAATGCGTCGCCATTCCTCAAGAATCTCGGAGTAATTACGGCCAAGTCGGTCGATAGAAAGCACCACCAGCACGTCCCCGTCTCCCAGGACGTGCAGCAGCTCGCGATAACGCGGTCGATCGAAGTCCTTGCCGCTCGCATGGTCGGCATAAATATTCGCCGAGCCCACGCCATAGGCGCCCAGCGCATCCAGCTGCCGATTAAGGTTCTGATCGCGCGAACTCACGCGCGCATAACCGTACACCGTCGCCATCTCATCCCCGCTTTCTTGTAAACCTGCCAAAAAGGGACAGGTTTATTTTGGTAGGTTTTACCTCTCAAATAGCAGGTAAGCGGACGGCCGAGCAGACGGCAAGGTAGCCACGATTCAAATGCGGAGGGCGGTCCCGAAAGGCCGCCCTCCGCTCCCCCACCATCAGTCGGGATTTGGCTAATGGATAAGCTTAAAGTCCAAGTGCCCACGCGTGGTATTGACGCGCGAGACCTCGATAATCACGCGCTGCCCCAGCTCGTAACGGGTGCCCGTGTCGGCACCCGTGAGCGTTAGCGCGTCCTCGTCGAACTCGAACCACTCGTTGCCCAGACTCTTGATCGAAACCAAGCCTTCGACCTGCGTTAGGTCCAAGCGCACAAAGAGGCCCATGCTGCTAACCCACGAGACGGTTCCGGCATAGCGCTCGCCCAGACGGTCCTCATAGTACTGGGCAATCTTGATCTTTTGCGTCGCATGGCTGGCGGCATCTGCCGCGCGCTCGGCATCGCTGCATGCGCGGCAGATCTGCGGCAGAATGCGCGGCAGCGACTCGCGCCCCTTGCCGATCAGCCGCGGCGTACGGACCAAGGCGTCCTTGCCGCCGAGCTGCTCATAGGCCAACTGCAGTTTGAGCACGCGGTGCACCACCAGATCGGGGTAGCGACGGATGGGACTCGTAAAGTGACAGTAGCACGGCGCGGCGAGCGCAAAGTGGCCCTCGTTGCGCGGCTTGTACAGCGCGCGCTGCATGCTGCGCAGAAGCAGCGTGTTAACGAGCGGTGCGTTGGCCGCACCGGCGGCAGCATCAACTGCAGCCTGCAGCTCATCGGGACTCCCCAGGGCAATACCGGCAGCACGACGATCGTCGATGATGCCTAGCTGCGCCAGCGCAACGGCGGCACCGTGCAGGCTATCGGGGCTCGGATCCTCATGCACGCGATAGCAGGCCTCGATATCACGGTCTGCCAGCCACTCTGCAACGCACTCGTTGGCGAGCAGCATGGCTTCCTCGATAAGCGACGTGGCACACGAACGCTCACGCGCCACAATCTGCACGGGCACTCCGTCCCCATCCAATAGAGCGCGAATCTCGGCCGTGTCAAAATCGACTGAGCCGCGGGCGCGACGAATACGACGGCGAAGTTCGGCGAGTTCGTTGGCGGCGACAAGGAAATCGCCGAGGTCGACGTTGTAGCCGCGGGCGGCCTCCTCGCACGCAAGACCGCGCTCAAGCGCTTCCTCGCGCGAGGTCTCGGCAGCCGCAACATCCTCGGCCGCACCCTCCAGCACCGAATACTCAACCGCGCCGGCACGCACCAGCAGTGCCTCGGCGCCGTCATAGTCCATACGCACACGCGAGCGAATCACGCTGGGGTACGGATCGTAATGTCGCACGCGACCCTGCGCATCGAGCTCGATATCGACGGTAAACGCAAGACGGTCCTCATCAGGGCGAAGCGAGCACAGGTCATTGGACAGGCGTTCGGGCAGCATGGGAAGCACGCGATCGGCCAGATACACCGATGTCGTACGATGGCGAGCCTCAAGATCGATATGCCCGTCCCAAGCCACATAGTGTGAAACGTCGGCGATATGCACACCCAGCTTATAGCCACCCTCGGGCGTGCGCTCCAACGAAATGGCATCGTCAAAGTCGCGCGCGTCGACCGGGTCGATCGTGATGACAAAGCGGTCGCGCAGATCGCGGCGGAGCGGGTCCTTAAGCGCCGCGGACACATCGAGCGAAAGCCCCTCGGCCTCGTCCAGCGCGGCCTCGGGATAGCTATCGGTATAGCCGTAACGCGCCATCACATATTGAACGCCCAAATCGGGCGCGTCATCTCCGCCAATGCGGCGTTCGATCGTCACAGTGCCCGATTCCAGGCGCGTCGGGTAGGTCAAAATGCGCGCGACAACGGCATCACCCGGGTGGACACCCAGACGATCCGCCGAGGTATCCTCGGGCAAAATGAAGAAGTCGGCCTTCAAGCGCGAATCGAGCGGCTCGATCACACCGAGCGGACCGGCGGTCTGGTACGTACCCACCACGCTTATGGCTGCGCGCTCAACTACGCCCTCGATCACGGCGCGACGCTCGCCATGCGGGCTATTCTTAATGCTCACGGCAACGGTATCGCCATCCATGATCTCGCGCTTACCGCGACCCATGACCTTGTAGTCGCCATTCTCGGTTATGACATAGGCACTGTGCTCATGGAGCTGCACGCGCCCGGTCAGGCTCGGACGGCGTTCGCTGCGCACCGGCCCGCGCTTATTGCGAGCTCCACGCTTATGCTTGTTATTGCGCCCCATGGCGCCTCCTAACTATCGATTGCGAACTCCAAAGAGTCTACCCAAATGATTCGCTTTCCTGCCGTCCCCTAGGGATCAAAAAACGGGCCGCCCCATAAGAGACGACCCGTTGGAAGGGATGAATTCCAGGCATGCCTACACGCGCAGGTAGCGACGCATGGCGATGGCAGAACCAAAGAGGCCGATAATCACGCCGACCAGAATCAGCGCAGCATAGGTCACCAGGTAGTACTGCATCGGCAGGGCAAACGACATCCAGCCGATGCTCTCCTGCAAACGCGGAATCATCAGATTGCGCAGCAGCTCCAGAACGCCGATGGAAAGCAGCGAGCCCAAAATGGCCTGCAGTACGCCCTCGGTGATAAACGGGCCACGAATGAAGCCGTTGCTGGCACCGACCAGACGCATAATCGCAATCTCACGACGACGCGCCGTAATGGACAGGCGAATCGTGTTGTTGATAAAGATGAACGCGATAAAAGTCAGCAGGCCAACGAGCACCACGGCGGCGATGCGGATGTAGTTGGTCACCTGGAACAGGCGGCTCACTTCCTCCTGGCCGTACAGCACGCTCGCGTTGACGTCGCCGTCATCCGCGATCTTCTGGAAATCGGCATTCTTCTTGAGCTTCTTGGCCGTGCTCTCGACCTGAGACGGATCGTCCATCTCAATCGCAAACGAGGCGGGCAGCGGGTTCTGGCCGTCGAGCGCGCTCATGGTGGCGTCGGCGTTACCCGACATCTTGCTCGTATACTCGGCCAGTGCGTCGTCCTTGTCCTTATAGGTCACGGACTTGACGTTATTCCACGTCTTAAGCTCGGCCTCAAAAGCCTGAACATCGGCCTGATCGGCGTCATCACTAATGAACGCATTGATGACAACCTGATCCTCGACGGTGCCGATCACGGAGTTCAGCATCGCGGAGCCCATGATGAACAGGCCGATGATAAACAGCGAAAGGAAGATCGTGATGACGGCGCCGAGCGAGGTAGTCCAGTTACGGAAGAAGTGGCTGATTGCCTCTTTGAAGGAGTAGCCCACGTTAGTTGGTGCCATAGTTGCCGTAACCTCCCCTCTCCTGGTCGCGGATAACGTGGCCGCCCTCGAGGGCGATCACGCGACGGTGCATGCTATCGACCATCTCGCGGTCGTGCGTGGCGACGATCACGGTGGTGCCGGTGCGGTTAATACGCTCGAGCAGCTTCATGATGCCCAGCGAGATCGCCGGGTCGAGGTTGCCCGTCGGCTCGTCGCAGATCAGCAGCGGCGGACGGTTGACCATAGCGCGGGCGACGGCAACGCGCTGCTGCTCGCCACCGGAAAGCTGGTCGGGCAGCGAGTCCATCTGATCGGCCAGGCCGACCAGACGCAGCACCTCGGGCACCTGGCTGCGAATGACGCCCTTGGGCTTGCCGATGCACTGCAGGGCAAACGCCACGTTTTCGTAGGCGGTCTTTTGCGGCAGAAGCTTAAAGTCCTGGAACACGGCGCCAATCTGGCGGCGCAGGAACGGAACCTTGCGGTTCTTGATCTTCATGAGGTCCTGACCGGCAACCAGGATGCGACCGCTCGTCGGCTTGACGTCACGGTTGAGCGTCGACAGCAGCGTGGTCTTACCCGAGCCGGAGTGACCGACCAGGAAGACGAACTCGCCCGGATAGATCTCGATGTTGATGTCGTCGAGTGCAGGCTTGTTGGGCTGTGCCGGATAGATCTTGGTGACATGCTCCATAAGGATGACGGGCTCGACACCGGCCTGCTTGGCCATCTTCTTGCGGCTGGCCTGCGGATCGATGGGCGCAAACACCGACGTGAAATCGGGGTTGTTGAGCGCGTTATCGAGGCTTGCGACCTCGGCGGCCTGATCGCTCTCGACCACCGGGGCAGCAGGCTGCGTGGGGTCGGGAATAGCGGCAAAGAGACCGGACTGCGCAGGCTGAGGAGCCGGCGTCGCAGGGGCCATGGGGTCGGGAATGCCGGCCATGGTAGGCTGCGGCGTGGCGGCACCAGCCTGAGGCTGCTCCACGCGAGCGGTCACGGCCTGAACGGGCTCAAAACCCGCCGTGCCGGAAAGCGCGACATCGCTGGTTGGATTGTAGGCAAAGGGATCGGATGCCGGCTGTGCCTGATCTGCCGGCTGAGCGGGGGCCTGAGCAACAGACTGGCCCTCTGAATCCGGAGTGGCGAAACGACTGCCCTGGACGCCTGCCTGCGTCTTGGGGGCATCATCGCCCGCACCGGAGGTACGGAAGTGGTTACCCACTGGTGCTCCTTATCATCGTGCGTTTAAACTACATGAGCGCTTTGTATTTTAGCAGTATTAGCTTTGCTGCACATAAGAAGCATGGCGTGCTTAGGGATCCCGTCGGCCGGGCACAGGGCTACTCTCCAAATCGTCCTCGGACATGTCGGAGCCCCCGCCGCGCGCTTCGCGCTGCGGGGGCTCCTCCGTCCTGCGGAAAGATTTGGGAGGTAACCCTGTGCCCGGCCTGCGGCTACTAAGGGGCCTCTTTAGAAATTGCGGTGAAATAAGGACTTTAGCAGTTAAAAGCCCTAATCAATCCCTATTTCACCGCAACTTATATTGGGGCTCATTGTTGCGCAACTTGGGTTGGGGTTTTCGTTTTACAGTTGAGTTAGAAAGATGGTTCTCGGCTTATTGCGAGGTTGGTATGGTTTGTCCGTATTGTGGTGCTGAGCTTGCTGATGGGGCTCGGTTTTGTGTGGGATGTGGGGCTGAGCTTGACGGGACACAAGCTATGCCCGTAGCCAACCCTGCGGTTGCGCCGGCACCTGTGGGTTCGCCCGCCCCCAGCAAAAAGCCCAAGAAAGGCGTCGTGATCGCTATCGTCTGCGCGGCGGTAATCGTTGTTGGCGGGGGCGGTGGGCTGGCGTATCACCTGTATCAGCAGCATGTTCAGGAGCAGGAGCAGTATGAGTCGGCGCATTCCAAGCATGCGCTCGTGGTGAGTGTAAAGGCTGAAGGTTGGGACACCGATAACGGCGCTTCTCGTGTACCGGTGCGCGTAAAGGGCAAGACGGTCGACGGAAAGAAGGTCGACAAGGTCGAATATGTTGCCTCTGACGGCTCGGGCATCAAACTTATCCAGGGCAAGTACACGTTCAAGGCGGCAGGCTCCCCCATCGCCGCCGATGGCACTATCTACCAGGTGCCTTGCACAAAGGCCGAGCTCACGCTCGACGACGCTTTTGCCAAGGGCGAGAAGATTGACTTGGCAGAACTCGCCGAGCAGGATTCGGTTTTGGACTTTACACCCATCGATGCTGTCGACGTGACCGACGACGAGATCAACGACGCCGTGACACTCGCCATGGCATACAAGGGCAAGGACGCGCCCAACGTCGATGCACTGCAACACGCCGCAACGAACCGCCGCGACACCGCCGTCACGGCCAAGAAAGCCGCCGAAGAGGAAGCGGCGCGCCAAGCCGAGGGACAGCGCAAAGCCGCCGCACGCCACATCGAGGCCCAAACCTTCAGTGTCGACCTGCCCGAGTATTGGGATGGCAGGGTCACGGCAAAGGTCAACGGGGATTCGATAGGGCTGTACTCGACCGCCTATCCCGACAAATACATCGGCAGTCTTACCGGATATGACCATGAGGTATGGGGTGGCGGCGATATCGGTGGCGGGTGTGTAAAGGACATCAACCTCGGCGGCGGTCGCTATGTAGAAATATGGATTACGCGCTGGTCCTACGACGCCGCGATGGCTCATCTTTCCAAATTCTCATCGAGCTCGAGCGCCTGCTCTGATGATGCCGCCCGCGAGACTCTCGATTTACAGTCCTTGGGAGCCGTCTCATTCGATACCATCGTCTCCGAAATGAAAGCGGCAAACGCGCCGGAATCCAAAACGCTCTTCAAGGCAGATGATATCTTTGCCGGCACCCTCGCCCCGACCGTAAAACCTCTCTAGCTTCTTCCCTGCTTTCCCCTAAACAAAAAGCCAGGGCGCCTCCACATGGAAGGCACCCCGGCTTATTTATTGCCCAATACGGGGACGGCTCTCAAGTTAAGGCCAACGCAAAACGCCTTAGGCCAAGAACTCCTTGGTGGTCGCCACGATGTTCGCGGCGTCCAGACCGTACTTGTGCAGGAGCTCGGCACCCGGGCCGGACTCGCCGAAGGTGTCGTTGACGCCAATCTTCTTAAGCGGCGTCGGGCACTGCTCGCACAGGACGTCGGCGACGGCGCTGCCAAGGCCACCGATCACGGAGTGCTCCTCGACGGTCACGACGTGGCCGGTCTTGGTGGCGCTCTTGACGATCAGGTCGGCGTCGATGGGCTTGATGGTGTGCATGTTGATGACCTCGGCATCGATGCCCTCGGCAGCAAGCTGCTCAGCGGCCTCGAGCGCCTCGCCGACCATCAGGCCGCAGGCGATGATGGTGACGTCGGTGCCCTCGCGCATGACGATGCCCTTGCCTACCTCGAACTTGTAGGTCTCGGGGTCGTTGATAACCGGCGAGGCCAGACGGGCGAAGCGCATGTACACGGGGCCGTCGCACTCGTAGGCGGCGCGCGTCACGGCGCGGGCCTCGACGTCGTCGGCGGGAACGATCACGGTCATGCCGGGGATGACGCGCATCAGGGCGATATCCTCGCAGCACTGGTGCGTGGCGCCGTCCTCGCCCACCGAGATACCGGCGTGCGTGGCACCGATCTTAACGTTAAGGTGCGGATAGCCGATGGAGTTGCGGACCTGCTCAAAGGCGCGGCCAGCAGCGAACATGGCAAAGCTGCTCGCGAAGGCAACGCGACCGGTGGTTGCGATACCGGCGGCAACACCCATCAGGTTGCTCTCGGCGATGCCCACATCGAAGAAGCGGTCGGGGCAGGCTGCCTTGAACTTGCCGGTCTGCGTGGCGGCGGCCAGGTCGGCGTCGAGGACCACAAAGTCATCGTGCTCGTTGGCGAGCTCGACGAGGGCCTCGCCGTAGCTTACGCGCGTGGCGATTTTCTTGACGTCTGCCATCCTAGAGCTCCTCTCCGGCGGCCGTGAGCTCTGCCATGGCCTGCTCAAACTGCTCATCGTTGGGGGCCTTACCGTGCCAACCCACCTGGTTCTCCATAAAGGAGACGCCCTTGCCCTTCATGGTCTCGGCGATAATGGCGGTCGGCTGACCCTTGGTGGCGCGAGCCTCGGCAAAGGCGGCGCGGATCTGGTCGAAGTCGTTGCCGTCGGCGAGCTCCACCACATGGAACTTGAAGGCGCGGAACTTGTCGGCGAGCGGCATGGGGTCGTTGACCTCCTCGACGGGACCGTCGATCTGCAGGCCGTTGTGGTCGACGATCACGCAGAGGTTGTCGAGCTGCTGGTTGCCGGCAAACATGGCGGCCTCCCAGACCTGGCCCTCCTCGCTCTCGCCGTCGCCCAGCAGGGCGTAGGTGCGATAGTCGTCGCCCCAGTGTTTGGCGGCAACGGCCATGCCCACGGCGGCGGAGATGCCCTGGCCGAGCGAACCGGTGGACATGTCAACGCCCGGGGTGTCGTTCATGTTGGGGTGACCCTGCAGGTGGCTGCCGATGTGGCGCAGCGTCTCGAGATCCTCCTTGGGAAAGAACCCGCGCTCGGCGAGCACGGCGTACAGACCAGGCGCGCAGTGGCCCTTGGAAAGCACGAAGCGATCGCGGTCGGCCTTGCGGGGGTCGGCCGGGTCGACGTTCATTTCCTCAAAGTACAGATAGGTCATGATGTCGGCAGCGCCGAGCGAACCGCCCGGATGGCCGGACTTGGCAGCGTGCACGCCGGTGACGATGCCCTTCCTTACCTCGTTGGCAACCTTTTTGAGCTCTTCGTCGCTCATTGTGCCTTCCTTTCATCCTCATTAGACAAAATGCGCACGGCACCGAAGGTAATCCCAACACAGCCGCAATGCACGTACGTCATTCATTATGCTGGAAACTGATGGCTTTACCAGAGTTTTTATCATTATTTGAACAATTTAGCAGGCAGAACCGCTGATGAAACGGTTTATCAATGTGAACGTCTTTTGGACGGAACGCAGTCGGCCCTACGCGTTAATGTCCTTGAAGCCCTCACCGAAAGTTTCCGTAACGTCGGCCACGGTCACGATGGCGCGCGGGTCGCGCTCGCGCACGATCGTCTTGAGCGTATTGAGCTCGCGACGGCTCACGATGACCATGATCACCGGCTTCTCGGCGCCCGAGTACATACCGGTCGCCTTAAACTTGGTGCAGCCGCGGCCCAGGCCATACATGATGTCGGCCGCGATATCAGGAAACTTGTCCGAGATGATGAGTACCATACGGCGCCTGTTGCCGCCGTCGACCACGGCATCGATCACGTAGCCGCTAATGACCATCGAGAGGCCTGCATATAGCGCGTTTTCAACCGAGAAGACCGGGGCCGAGAGAGCGCACACGGCAACATCGATCGCCATGACGGTGGAGCCCACCGGTAGCGACGTATTGCGCGAGATAATCTGACCGATGGTGTCAGAGCCGCCAGTGTTGGCACCGGCGCGCAGCACCATGCCGTAGCCGATACCCGTGATAATGCCGCCCCACATAGCGGGCAGCATCAGGTCGGCATGTGCCAGCGGCGCCACAAACGGAGCAAACAGGTCGGTGAAGAAGCCCAGCAGCACAAAGCCCGTCGCCGTCTGGACCACGTAGAACATGCCACCCTCGCGCATAACGACCAGCAGCAGCAAGGCATTCATCACGATGGTTTGAATACCGACAGGCAGCGAGATGCCATGCGAGGCGCCGACCGCCTGGATAATCGTGGCGAGACCCGTAACGCCGCCGGCAGCAAGACCGTTGGGAATCAAAAATAGATCCGTCGCGATAGCGGCCAGAGCGCAGCCCAGCATAATCTTGGGCAGATCGTGAAAGAAGTTCAGCGAAAGAATGCGCTTGATGTCCAGACGATATGCCATGCTGCCTCCCTCAAAAAAGCGCACCCAAACGAGTGCGCTTTGAACTTCTTGCTGTATTCGATTCTACCGATTCACCGAGCAAATACCACCCCTGCGAAGTGTTTGCATCGACCCGGAACCAACCATGTGCCTAGGCGTCCGGGCCTTCCGCATCGGCGTTGCCGGTTGCCCAGCGATGGTAGCCGATCACAAACGGATCCAGATCGCCATCGTCGAGAACGGCCTCGACGTTGCTGGTCTCCACACCCGAGCGCAGGTCCTTGACCATCTGATACGGGTAGAGCACGTAGCTGCGAATCTGGTTACCAAAACCGATCGTGGTCTTGGGTCCACGAATCTCGTCGAGCGCCTCGGCGCGCTTCTCGAGCTCGATCTCGTACAGACGGGCCTTGAGAATCTGCATGCACGCGGCCTTGTTCTGAATCTGGCTGCGCTCGTTTTGGCACGTGACCACGATGCCACTGGGAAAATGCGTCACGCGTACGGCGGAGTCGGTGGTGTTGACGCCCTGGCCGCCCGGGCCGCTCGCGTGATACACGTCCACGCGGATATCGTCGGGACTGATCTCGATGTCGATATCGTTGGGCAGCACCGGAATGACCTCGACGCCGGCAAACGTGGTCTGGCGGCGCTTCTTGTCGTCGGTGGGACTAATGCGCACCAGACGGTGGACGCCGGCCTCGGCGCGCAGCATGCCAAACGCGTCCTTGCCCTCGACGGTAAAGGTCGCACGGTCGATGCCGATGACCTCGGCCGCGGGACAATCGTTGATGGTGACCTTCCAACCGCGGCGCTGGCAGTACTTCATGTACATCTTAAAGAGCATGAAGGTCCAGTCCTGCGCCTCCAGGCCACCCTGTCCGGGCTTGATGGTCACAATCGCGTCGCCGTGATCGAACTCACCGGTAAACCAGCTCGAAAGCTCGAGCTCGTCGATAGCGCGGGCCAGGCGTTCTGCCGTAGCGGAAGCCTCCTCGCGTAATGCGGCGGCATCGGGGTCGTCGCCCATCTCCTCGGCAAGCTCCAGCGCCGCGCGGGCGTCAGACAGCTCGCCGCGCGCGGTATCCACGGCAGCGATATCTTCCTTGGCTCGAGCGATCTCCTCCATGGTGGCGCGAGCGGCGTCGGCGTCATCCCAAAAGCCAGGGGCCACGCTTTTGGCCTCGAGCTCAGTCACACGCGTGCGCTTCTCGTCCAAATGAAGATACGACTCGACCTCGCCGAGCCGGTCCGCAAACGCGTCCAGCTCGGCGGGCGTTACCTCTAAAGCCTCGGCCATTAACGATTCCTACCGTGGCAGTACTTGAACTTCTTGCCGCTGCCGCAGGGGCAAAGGTCGTTGCGGCCCACGTTGACATAAGGGTCATCGCTCTCGGACTTGCGGTAGGTGGTCACCTTACCGCCGTTGTTGACAGCAGCCGGGCCTCCCTGGACGGCCGTGCGGGCCTGCACCTGTGCCTGCTTGCGCAGCACCGAGTTGCCGTTGTCGCCATCGACATCGGCGGGGCCGGAGAAGCGCGCACCCTCGAGCGCGGGGTCCTCCTTGTGCTCCACGGCGTGCGGGGCGGCCTTGATCTCGATGCGCAGGACGGTGCGCAGGTAATCCTCGTACATGGTGTCGACGAGCATCTGGAACGCGCCATAAGCCTCGGTCTTGTACTCGACCAGCGGATCGCGCTGACCAAAGCCGCGCAGTCCGATACCGGTCTTGAGGTAGTCCATCTCCTGCAGGTAGTTCATCCAGCGGGTGTCGATGACGCGCAGCATGACCTGGGTGTTGAGCTCGCGCATGAGGTCCTCACCCAGGCGCTCGGCCTTCATGTTGTAGCACTTCTCAACGTAGGCCAGGACATCGGCAGCAAGGGCCTCGAAGTCCTCGTCGGGGAACTTCGGCGTATCGATATGGCCGGTGAGCTCAACGACCCACTTGCGCAGGCCCTCGAGATCGCGCTCGCCCTCGTGGCTGTCCTTGGTGCAGAACTCCTGTACGCAGCGGTACACGGTGTCGTGCATGACCTCGGTGATGTGGTCGGTCAGGTCCTTGCCGTCCAGAATCTTGTTACGCTCGGCGTAGATGACCTGGCGCTGCTTGTTCATGACGTCATCGTACTCGAGGACGCTCTTACGCATGGAGAAGTTGATGCTCTCGACCTTGTGCTGGGCGCTCTCGACGGCCTTGGAGATGATCTTGTGCTGGATGGGCATGTCGTCGCCCATGTCGGCGGTGACCATCATTTTGGAGACGCGGTCCATCTTGTCGCCGCCGAACAGGCGCATGAGGTCGTCCTCGAGCGACAGGTAGAACTGGGTCTCGCCCGGATCGCCCTGACGACCGGAGCGGCCGCGCAGCTGGTTGTCGATACGACGGGACTCATGGCGCTCGGTGCCGATGACGGTCAGGCCACCGGCGGCAAGCACGCGCTCGCGCTCGGCCTTGCAGGTCTCCTTGGCCTCGGCGTTAAACTGCTCGAGCTGCTCGGGCGTCACGTCCTCCATGGTCAGGCCCTCGTACTCAAGGCGCTCGCGCACCAGCTCGTCGGGGTTGCCGCCCAGCAGGATGTCAGTACCACGACCGGCCATGTTAGTAGCGATGGTCACGGCGCCGTAGCGTCCGGCCTGGGCAACGATATGAGCCTCGCGCTCGTGATGCTTGGCGTTGAGGACCTCGTGCGCGATGCTGCGCTTGGTAAGGGCGGCCGACAGCTTCTCGGAGCTTTCGATGGAGACGGTGCCCACCAGGACCGGTTGGCCCTTGGCGTGACGTCGCTCGACGTCGTCGGCAACGGCGTTGTACTTGGCCTGGACGGTGCGGTACACCAGGTCCTCGTGGTCAACACGCTGCACGGGCTTGTTGGGGGGGATGACCTCGACGGGCAGTTTATAAATCTCACGGAACTCGGCGTCCTCGGTGAGTGCCGTACCGGTCATGCCGGAGAGCTTGTCATAGAGACGGAAGTAGTTCTGAAGGGTGATGGTGGCCAGCGTCTGGTTCTCCTCGCGCACGAGCACGCCCTCTTTGGCCTCGATGGCCTGGTGCAAGCCCTCGGAATAGCGGCGGCCTTCCATGATGCGACCAGTGAACTCGTCGACGATCTTAACCTCGCCGTTAGTGACCACGTACTGCTTGTCGCGGTGGAACATGTACTGGGCCTTCAGCGCCTGCTGCAGGTGGTTGACCAGCTGGCCTGAGAGATCGGCATAGATGTCATCGATACCCAGGCGGCGCTCGATCTTCTTAAGGCCGCGCTCGGTGGCGGCGATGGTGTGCTTGGCCTCGTCCATGACGTAGTCGCCCGTGGGCTCGACGTCCTCGGTGGCGGTGAGCATGTCGTGCGAGACGTCCTCGCCGCGCTCCAGGCCGCGCACGGCACGCGCGAAGTCCTTGTAGGTGCTGGCGGACTTGGTGCCGGCACCCGAGATGATGAGCGGCGTTCTGGCCTCGTCGATCAGGATGGAGTCGACCTCGTCGACGATGGCGTAATGGTGGCCGCGCTGTACGCGCTGCTCGGGGCGGGTGACCATGTTGTCACGCAGGTAATCGAAACCGAACTCGGAGTTGGTGCCATAGGTGACATCGGCCTGGTAGGCCGGGCGCTTAAGCTCGAGCGGCATGTTGTTCTGCAGCAGACCGACGGTCATGCCCAGGTACTTGTAGATGCGGCCCATCCACTCGGAGTCGCGCTTGGCCAGGTAATCGTTGACGGTAACGACATGCACGCCCTTGCCGGCGATAGCGTTGAGGTAGCCGGCCAAGGTGGAGACCAGGGTCTTGCCTTCGCCGGTCTTCATCTCAGCAATATGACCCTCATGAAGCGCCATGGCGCCGATGAGCTGTACGTCAAAGTGGCGCATGCCCGTGATGCGCTTGGAAGCCTCGCGCACGGTGGCAAAAGCCTCGGGGAGCATGTCGTCGAGCGACTCGCCGTTGGCGTAACGCTCGCGGAACTTATCGGTCTGGGCGCGGAGCTCTTCCTCGGTCATCTTCTCAAACTGGGGCTCAAGACCGTTGATCTGGTCGACGATCTTGTAGTAGCGCTTAAGGTCCTTATCGGATCCAAAGGACAGCAGCTTTGACATGAATCCCATGTGGTTTTCCTTTTTGGCCATCGCCCACGCCGTGCAGCTGCGGGCGAGTTAAACACAGATGATTGTACTTTAGCCAAACAAGGCGCGGCCTATACGGTCGACCTCGACCGCCACGTAATAACTACGACCAACCTGCCAAAAAGGGACTGGTTTAATTTGTCAGCTTTTATCTGGGAAAACGCTGTCTCTCTGCCATTTGGCGCAAACCAATCCGTCCCCTTCGTACCAATCTGGTGCCATGGAGACAGGTTCGTTTGCACCAATAAAGGAAAAGGGCCGCGCACCCAAACGGATGCACGGCCCTTATGCCATGAATGCGAGCGATTCCGCGGCGAGCTATTTACTCAGCAGCCTCGGTGGTCTCAGCCTCGGCAGCGGCCTCCTCGACGGGAGCCTCTGCGGGAGCCTCGGCGGCCTGCTTGGCAGCCTCCTCGGCGAACTTAGCGGCACGCTTAGCCTTCTCGGCAGCCTTAGCCTCAGCGGCGGCCTTGCGAGCGGCCTCGGCCTCAGCAGCCTTGGCGGCCTTGGCAGCCTTGGCCTCCTCGGCCTTCTTGAGCTGGGCGGCAGCGGCGCCACCGAACTTGTCGGCGAAGCGCTGGACGCGTCCACCGGTGTCGACGAACTTCTGCTGGCCGGTGTAGAACGGGTGGCACTCGTTGCAAAGCTCGACCTTCATCTCGGACACGGTAGCGTGCGTCTTGAAGGTGTTGCCGCAGGAGCACGTCACCGTGCACTCGACATACTGGGGATGGATACCCTGCTTCATGGTAGGACTCCTTATTAGTCAGGCGCTGGTTACCGATCAGCGCATAAGGCGTCTTGGTTTCCGACCAAGACAACAAACTCGGCTATAGTACCACGGCGCGGCGTGTCCCACAAAAGGTTCACGGTCTTTTCGGCACGACATGAGCTGGCCTTGATTATCGACTTCATCCGAACACCTCCCCCACATTCATCTCTCGTATGTATCGAGGTATTCCCGCTTGAGCGTCTGCGAGGACGACTCGATCTTTTCCACGAGCGTGCCGGCCTCAATGAAGTAGAACGAGTTGGTAAGGTCTGCCAGGTCGTCGAGCAGATGGCTTGAAATGAGCACGCTGCGTCCCCGCGCCACCTCGCTGCGCATCGCGTCGCAGGAGGTTTTCCGCTTTCCCGGATCGAGGCCGTTCAGCGGTTCATCGAGGATGAGGTACGGGCAATCGGTCGCTATCGCCATGGCAAGCTTTACCTGCTGCTTCATTCCTGTCGAGAGTTTACGGGTCGGCTTGTCGAGATATGGGGAGATTCCGAGGGAGTCGCAGAGCGAGTCGATGTCGGCGGCCGATTTCCACGCCTCCCTAACGAAAGCAAGGTGCTCGATGGCCGATAGCGTGGGGTAGAGATCCGCGCTGCCCGAAGAGCTCAGGTAGACGAGTTCTGCAAATTCGGCTGATCGACGTTGGCCGATTCCGTCTGCCGCCAGGCTTCCCGAGCGGATGCGGGTGGGAAATTGGCCCGACAGCGCTTCAAGAAGGGTGGTTTTCCCCGAGCCGTTGGGAGCGACGAGGCCCGCCGCCGTTCCCGGGCTCAGGAGAAGCGACCCGATTGAAAGTACCGTCGTGCTCCCGTATCCCACGCTCGCGTCCAGAAGCTCGAGCCCATGGTGCTTTTTAGCGGGTCCAGCCTGTTTGGGCGAACGTGCCGCAACGGCTCCGACCGCAAAAAGGACCGCGACGTATGCCAGGGCCACGGCAAGCATCGATGCGCTGCCTGAACCGGAGCCAATGAATTCTGTCGGGAAGCATCCTACGTAGCCCGTGGCCTCGATAGGCGAGAACACGGCCAGCGGCAGGAGATTGAGCGCGGCGTTATGCTCCAGCGCCGAATCGGACAGTAACGGGAATGCCGGGGCCGCGACAAGCAGCGCTGAGGCAAGGGGGCCCGCGAGGACGCGCCTCGTTGCGGTCGATAGGACGGCGGAGAAAACGGATATCAAGGTTCCGCCCGCAAGCAGCGCGAGAAGCAGGGTCGTGAAGACGTCTCCCGCGGTCGTGGTAGTGAGCGCGCCGTTATGGAAGAAGGCGATCGGGTACCCGATCTGCCCGAAGCCGTTTAGGACCGAGGCGTAAATACTCCCGGGTGCGAGGCCGGCGAGGAGCATCGCGGTCCCCGCGCCAATTATCGAAAACACGGTTTGGATAAGGCGCCGGAATTTGGGCACGGGCGCCTTTGCCGCCAGGGTCCCGGGCCTTGTGGCGCCGAGCACGAGTATCGACGAGAGAAGGAAGGGGATGAAGGGAAGGAAGGACGGCGCCTGGGCAATGGCGTAGGGCAGGAAGGAGAGGAACGGCAGGTCGTTTGCGGAGGCCGGGATATCCGTGATGCCGGAGCTGCTCAGGGCGCGGCAATATGCGAGCTCTGCGTCATTGGTCTCCTGGTCCCCCACGATGGACCCGGATTGGAAGCCCTCGTCCATGAGCGCGTAGTAGCTCTCGGCAGAGTCGAGAAAGGCGGCGTCGGTTTGAGCGGCGAGGGCGGCGTTCGCGTATCTTGCAAGCTCAGCGTCATCTTGCTGCTCTGGCGATAGGTCTGTGCCGCTGGCCTGGGGCGCGCGCGTATTGAATGCGTCGACAAAGCCCTGCATGCCCTGCTTCATAAAGAAGGGGCCGTAGATGGGTGAATTGAACGCAATGGGGATGGAGAAGGCTGCAGCGAGAACGAGCGTGGAGATCCATACGGCCCTGTCTCTTAGGATTAGTTTGAGAAGAAGTCGACAGTACATTTGGAAGCACCTACGTTCCTCAAAGAATTGCTAGATTAAAAGTAACAGACCGGATGAAGGTACATGCGACGGGGGCGAGGCGAATGGCTGAGCGGTATCGATATGCGGGTTTAACGGCATATCGACCACATAGATTATTAACTTGCATTTCTACCCGCCCTCTCCGTAGAGCCGCCGATACGCGCTTAGCACACCCTCGGCGCGTCCGGCAGGCTTTGCGAAATGGGATCCAGGAGACTTCGGCGCAGCATCATCTTGCGGAATGCTTCTAATGAGCCTCCCATCCTTCAAAAACAGAATCTCATCGCACAGTCTATCGACCGAATCCAAGATGTGGGATGACATGATGATGCACGTACCAGAATCGGCCAGCTTCCTGAGAATCCCGGAATGCAAGTCCACCCTGCTGGGATCGAGCGCGTTCATGGGTTCATCCAACAGGAGGTACCGCGCACCCGTCGCATACGCAATCGCCAAGGTAAGCTGCTGCTTCATACCCTGGCTCAGAGCGCGGATCCTCATCTTCGCGAACTCGCCTATCTGCGTTTGCTCCACTACCTCCTCGATATCACGAGCATGCGGCCACATATCGCAAACCATCTTGAGGTGATCTTCCGCACGCAATCCGGGATACAGCAGCGTTCCCTCACCAGGTGCATAGAAGATCATAGAACGGACCTCTCTCGCACCCGTACCCTGCACCTCATCCAGAACGATGCTCCCGTCCACGCGAGGACCCGGCAAACCTGCCATCGCACGCAGCAACGTCGTCTTTCCATGCCCGTTCGGAGCGACGAGACCGTAGACCGTACCCGGGGCAAACTCAGCGTTCACCGAATCTACGAGCACCTTCTTTCCATAAGAGATCGTCAGCGTTTGAAGGTCAATCATCGAGATCATCCCCTTTCGATCTTCGGAACACCCAGGCGCACCAACAACGGAGATACGGCGCCCAAGACCACCAGCAGAGCGCCCGATGCGCCGACGACCTCTCCAAAAGGCATCGCGTTCGTCCCTCGCCCAAGGAACCCAATCGTCCCCACCTGGGAAGCGGGATCAAACGAGGCGAATGGAGCCAGCAGCGCGGCGCCCATGCCCGCGCTTTCAACATGAGCGCTCAACGAACCCAACACCAAGAGAACCGCGCAAACCACTCCGGTGACAACGGGGCTGCGGCTAATCGCTGCTGTCAACGCAGCGACGACGGAAATCACGCCGTATGCCATGACCAGCAACGGAACGCTACGCAACACCGCCTCCCCAACCATGGACGTTGTCGAAGCCCCCGCTCGAATGAGAGCGACGGGATACTCCGATCCACCCGCACCGTTCTTAATCGCGGACACAACTGCAGCGGGAACCATCGACACCAAAAGCAGCGTCAAGCCAAGCAGGAGAGACAACGCAACAGCCGTCAGAAAACGCACATGCGCTGTTGCGGGGACTTGGAAAACCAGAAGGGAACGGCACTGCAGGTGGGTACACGCAAGCGATGTGACAACCACGGGCAACAGCCAAAACAAGGAAGGAAGCGCTGCCTGGAAATACGAAAGGAGGATTAATGGGGGCATCTTCGTACTTAACTCGTAAACCTTGGGGTCCGGCAAGCTCGCGATCGACTCGAGCAGAAGGGCGCGCGCCTCCGCACGAGAAGGAGTCTCCGGCTCGATTCCGATCGATTGCAGGAGGGTCGCATCTGCCGCGCCCAGTTCGCCTCGAGCGCGCTCGTACGTCGCAAGGCTTCGAAACCCCTCCGCAGGCGTAGGCGCGTACACAAAACCCGAAAGAGCATCTCGCATGTCTTCCAGGGCCGTTTTGCCCTCGACATCCATATTCGCAGCGTCCTGCTCTAGATACCGATCTATTGAACGGAGCTCCCCATCCCTATACCGAACAGCGGAAACGTCATCAGCGTCAGGAAACACCTCGACCAGAGCCGGGGCCAGCATCGTCGTCGACATTGCAATCGCGCATACGGCGAGGGAAGGAGAATGCAGGAGCAGTTTCCCCATCGTTCTTACGTATGCAACGGCGGAGGCACAAGCGCTCGAACGAGTTGCCGCTCTCGATGCGGTGAAGGAACCTCTCTCAAGACAAATCGGGGGCATCGGGCGCGCGCAGCCGCTCTTTCCAGCAACGCAAAGCAGGCTAATTGCCAGCACCTCGATCCCGATTGCGCATACGAGGGTAATCGCGCCACGCTCGAAGCAAAGTCCGGGCAGATTCACTATCTGCGTTGTCGGGTACGGGCTATAGGCGCCGACGGTCAACTCGGTGTTCGCATACGAAAGGGGATTCAACAGGGCGAACTCACGTAAAGCGATGGATCTTCCGTAATACCCGGGAACCATCGTCACCCCCATCAGGGCACATACGAACACGATTCCAAGCGTAGGGCTATTGGCAA
>CAUFMB010000014.1 GCA_959026535.1 uncultured Collinsella sp.
ATTCGGTCGCACGGAGAGCATTTCCCAGTTGACAAAACTATAGGAACACCCCCCTGAAGCCGCCCTCGACCAGTAGTCAATTTGACTGAATAGGAAAAAAAGGAAAAAATAGGAAAAAAAGGAAAGGAGACTTATGACTGAAACCATCTTCTCCCCTTCATTTGGAAATCGCCCATCCTATCTCGTTGGGCGAGGAAATGTAATTTCAACATTCATCTCCGGCCTTGAACAGGAGCCGGGCAATCGAGACCGCGCCATGCTCATGCTCGGCCAGCGAGGAAGCGGCAAGACGGTTCTCCTGTGGGAGCTCGCCGATCGCGCTCGCAAGCTTGGCTTCGTCGTCGCCACGCCCACCGTTGCCTCCGAGGACATGCTCGAGCGCATTGTTGAAAAAATCCAAGAGGCGGGCGAGCCCTATGCCAACAAACGCCATCTCCCTAAACTCACGGGCGGCAGCCTGAGCGTCTTCGGTTTCTCAGCCGGCCTTGAGTTCACGCGCGATGTGCAGGAAACCAAGAGTTTCCAGTTCAAGCTCACGCAACTGGCGCGCAAACTAACCGAGCAAGGACATGGCATCCTCATCCTCATCGATGAGCTTCAGGCTAATTCGCCCGAGATCAGACAACTCGTCACCGCTTATCAAGAACTCGTCGGCGAGAGACTCAACGTCGCACTCGTTATGGCGGGCCTTCCGGGAGCGGTCTCGGCGACGCTCAATGACCGCGTGCTGACGTTTCTCAACCGCGCTCGCAAAGTCACACTCGAACCGCTTTCAGTCGGAGACGTCGACACCTATTACCAGCGGGCTTTCGAAGAACTCGACCTTGATCTCCCAAGCGATCTTCGACTAGATGCCGCTCGCGCAACCCAGGGCTCGCCCTACATGTTGCAGCTCATCGGTTACAACATCGCCAATCGTTGCCAGGCAGGAGAACGCGCAACACGAGAGCTAGTCGACGGAGCCATCGAGGCGTCAAAGGTCGATTTCGAAAACGATGTGTGCGAGACGACGCTCGCCGCGCTCTCGGACCAAGACGTTGCGTTTCTTGCCGCAATGGCGGATGACGAAGACACCGTGTCGCGCATTTCTGATGTAGCCGAGCGCATGTCGGTCACACCCGACTACGCACAAAAGTATCGCCGGCGCCTTATCGACGCCGGCGTAATCGAACAGGCCCGCCGCGGGTACGTGCGCTTCGCTGTTCCTTATATGGCAGACTACCTGCGCAGCCAGCTCTAGGCAACCACCGCAAAGGGGACAGGCACCTTTGTGGTGGGTTGGGCCCGCTTGTCTCGATCTGTAACAGTTAGGCCGTCAAAACCGGGCTTGGCGTTACAGATTGAGATTGTTCGGGCGGCCCCCGTGGTTCGTCTTGATCTGTAACAGATAGAGACGATTTAGCGCGCCAACTGTTACAGATTGAGACGGAAGACCCTAGTCCACGGTGATGTCGAGGTTCTTGCCGACGAGACCTACGTAGCCGCCCTCGGCAGCCTTGGGACTATCTGCGTGGCAGAGAACCCACTTGTCGGCCTTCCAGTAGCAGTAGCTATCACCGGCCGCGGGCATGTCGGCCGCAGCCTCGGGGCGCGGACCGTTGGTGCCGGCGGGCAGCGCAACCATCACCTGGAAGCCACCGTCGTCGACCATGCACGGCGTGTAGTGCAACGTGGTGGCGTAGACCTCGACGAGCGTGCCGGCGGGCGCGCGGAACGCCTTGACCTGCGCGGTGTCGAGCTTGCCGTCGACAATCTGCTCACGCTTGGCGAGCAGCAGAATAAAGTCGCGAGCACCCAGGTTGAACTCGCTCGCGCGGTGATACTCCAAGCAGTTGAGCTTCGTGTTGTGGCCGTTGCACCAGCCCAGCTGGAACGGACGGCCGCCATACATGAGCAGGCCGAGCGCATCGGCGCCCTCGACCTGCTCCAGCTCAGGCGCGGAGGCCACGTACTTGCTGCCCTCGGGGATGGGCGTTGCGGAGAGCGCCTCGACGAGCGGGGCGGTCAGGCTGGACGGGACGTCATCCCACACGCGGCCATAGGGTTTGAATTCGGGGTCGGTAACAGAGTAGATATGCATGTTCGCTCCTGTTCGTTTGTGTGATATTACGAACATTCTAGAACAATCACGCGCGGTTTTAAACGTCCGCCATGTCCGCTCAACAAAAAGGCACCCCCGCATAAGCGAAGGCGCCCAGTGAACTCATTTTGAGCGACGAAACCTTTACGCCTGCTGATAGTGCAGGTGTGCCTCATCGATATCGATCAGATCGCGGTCGAGATAGCGACGCGCGAGCCAATTTGCCATAGGGAGATTCTGGTCCAGGTAGTTACCGCACTCTTCGGGAGCGGCACCGGGGACATCGCCCTCGAAGCCAGCAACAAACTCGAACAACTCGCGCACGAGCGGCAAGATCTCCTCACTCGTCACCTCGCCAAACACAACCAGGTAAAAGCCCGTGCGGCAGCCCATAGGGCCAAAGTAGACAATACGGCTCGACCACTCGGCATGGTTGCGAAGGAACGTCGCGCCCAGATGCTCGATGGTGTGGCACTCGGCCGTGTTCATAACCGGTTCTTTGTTGGGCGTGGTCAAGCGCAGGTCAAAGGTGGTGACGGCGGCACCGGTCGCCGGATCGCGGTCGACGCGGCTCACATACACGCCGGGCTCAAGCAGCAGATGGTCAACGGAAAAACTCGCGATGCGCTCCATGGCAGATCCTCTCGGTAGTCAATTTGGGACAGGGCTCTTTTAGCTGGTCGCAACAATCCCACCCATGATAGCAGTCAAAAAAGCCCCGTCCCAAATGACTACTTTGGGACGGGGCGCCGCGCAGCCGATAATATCGACCGTTCAGCATCTAGTTTTCTGACCCCTCACCTATTGATGCTGCGTCGTCCGCAATGCAGAGCGTGCGAGCAGCTCAACAGCCAAAAACCCGGCAGCGACTGTAATCGCCACCAGACCAATAGATGGCCTGCACTTACAGCACCTGCAAACAAGTTGCGACGGCACCGTAGATATTGGCGTCGTTACCCAGCTGCGCCGGGACCACGTGCGGACGAGGCATATCTTTCAGAAAACCAGTGTAGTGCGCCATGACGTCATCCATCTTACGGTCGAGCGCCTCGAACAGCGCGGGATGGCAGCTGATGCCACCACCAATCGCGAAGACTGCCGGGTCGATGACGCACTGCAGATTCACAAGCACACGATCAAACAGCTCAGCATAGGCATCCAATCCGCGCTGCACGGCGGCGACTTCGGACGCGCTCCCGTGCTCCAGTAGCTCGAAGATCCGTCGGCCATCGAGGGCCTCCAGTTCAGCTTCATCCGAAATGCCAAGTTCGACTGCCACGAGATTCTGCAGGCCGTGCCATCCGCTCGAAGTCGCGAACGTATCACGATGATCAAGCGGTTCGCTTACGTTGTTGGACAGGAAGCTGAACTCGCCCGCGAAGCCGCCCGCACCTGTCAGCACCCGGCCGTCAACCACGATGCCTCCGCCGATGCCCGTACCGATTACCGCCACGCAACCCACGTCCACGCCGCGCAACGCGCCGGCAGCGTACTCGCCAAGCGCACAGCTTTTGCCGTCGTTGACAACGGTCACGGGCAGCCCCAGCCGTTCGCGCAGCGCTCGGCCAAGCGGAAACCCGTCCATGTACGGCAGCGCACCACCGCGATGGATCGTCCCGTCTGGATCGACCTCGTAACCGAAGATGCCACCTGGGGCCGAGATGCCCACGCCTACAACCTGTCCGCGATACGGCCCTACGAGTGCCGCGAGCGCGTCGACCAGCTGATCGGCCGAGACGAACGCCGTCGGAATCGAACCACGGTCACCAAACTCGTAGTTCTCATTCACAATCGCCCATTTGACGCTCGTTCCGCCGATATCAATTCCAAACAGCTGCCTCATGGCCGCTCCCCTCTCGCTCAATGCGTCTACATGCTCGCAGGCTCTTCCATAAAGGCCATGAGCCTGCGGTTGAGCAGACGACCCCAAAACGTGCAGATACCGCCCGCCAGGAGCGCGGCGGCTACGGTGCCGATACCGATGCCCACCGCAGCACCCGTACGCACAAGCCCGTAGACCAGTGAGATGCCCACACAGCTCCCGTCAAAGAAATACTTCGCCTTACCAAATTCACAGTGAAACACCTGGGAGAGCGTCTGCACCATGCCGTCGGGCGCAACGGGAACGAGCCGCGCGGAGACGATCGGCGTCACGCCGAGCGCTGTGAACGATACGGCGATGACCAGCATGACCAGGCCATCGATGAGTCCCGTTGCGGTAAATGGAAACAGCCAGATATCCAGCACGTCGATGAAAACGCTAAACAGCAGACTGACGGGTATCTGCAAGAGAATCTTGACATCCGGGTAGCGCACCAGGAGAAGCTGGGCAACCACGAATACGCAATACACGATAAACGATGCCGTACCGAGGCTCAAACCCTCGATGATATACATCAGGTACGGCACCGTACTCATGGGCGCTACACCAAGCCCCGTGCGTGCATTCATTACAACGCCGCAGCTCAGGAATAGAATCCCACATACGTAGACCATCATTCGACGCGTTGGACTCTACCGCATCACATCACTCTCTCGTTCGCATCTTCACCTATCGGCACGAATAGCGCTCCGTAACATCGCCCCAAGGCGTCACTCGTACGCAATCGTCGCCTCGACGGCATGGCGCCAGCCGGCGATCTTTTTGGCTCGCTCGTCAGCGGGCATCGACGGCTCCACGATGCCACGGGCGCCGTAGACGTCGACGACATCGCGCGTATACATGCCCAGCGCGATACCGCAGGCCCAAGCCGCGCCCAGACCGCTCATCTCGTCGTTGCTCGCAATGCGGATGGGCGAGCCGACCAAATCGCTCTCAAACTGCATCAGGTACGCGTCGCGCGTGGGGCCGCCGTCAACACGAAGCTCGGCAAGCGCCGCGCCCGAATCCTCGACCATCGCATCAATGACGTCAAAAATCTGATAGGCGATCGACTCGTCGGCAGCCTTTACGAACTCCGCGCGGCCCGTGGTGCGTGTCATACCAAAAACGCATCCCTCGGCATCACTTGCCCAGTGCGGCGCACCCAGGCCGGTAAACGCCGGCACAAAGTAAACATGGCTCGCCGGGTTGGCGGCGTAGCACAGGTCGGTGACCTCCTCGGGGTTGTTGATGAGCTCCAGGTCGTCGCGCAGCCAGGTCTTGACGGCGCCGGCGTAGCTCACGTTGCCCTCGAGTACATACTCGGTCACGCCATCCATACGCCACGCAAGCGAGCTCGAAAGCCCGTGCGAGCTGGCGACAAACTCGTTGCCGACGTTCATCATGACCGAGCTACCGGTGCCATAGGTCGCTTTGGCCATGCCGCGGCTGTGGCAACCCTGCGCAAACAGGGCCGCATGGCTGTCGCCCAGCACGCCGTGTACCGGCACGGGTGCGGGCAAAAAGCCATCCAGGTCCGTTGTGCCAAACAGACCGTCGGAATCGGTCACCTGCGGCAGGCAGGCCGGATCGATGCCAAAGGCCTCGCACACCGGCTCGCTCCAGCTGCCACGGCGCAGGTCGAAGAGCTGCGTGCGGCTGGCATTGGACCAGTCACAGCGAAACTCCGCGCCGCCCGTGAGCGTCCAGACCACCCAGGCATCGATGGTGCCCAGACACAGCTCACCCGACGCCGCGGCCTCGGCAGCCGCCGGAACGTTCGCGAGAATCCAAGCCATCTTGCCCGCCGGATAGTAGGGCGAGAGCACCAGGCCCGTTGTGTCACGCACCAGCTCTGCCACGCCTTCGCGCGCCGCAAGCTCGTCACACAGCTCGCGGGCGCGGGCACACTGCCACACCACGGCGTCGCACAGCGGCTCGCCCGTCGTGCGGTTCCAGGCAACGGTGGTCTCGCGCTGGTTGGAGATGCCAATACCAGCAATGTCGGCCGGATTGACCCCGGTCTCCTCCACCACGGCACGCGCCACGGCCAACACGTTGGCGGCGATCTCGACCGGATCATGGCTCACCCAGCCGGCATCATTGACAATCTGGCGATGCGAGCGGTCGGCACGATGAATCAGATGGCCGCCCTCGTCCACCAGCAGCGCCTTGGTGCCCTGCGTGGACTGATCGATTCCGATGATGTATTTGCTCATGTACTCTCCCATTCCTTCCGCCAAATCAAAGACAGCCTGGCGGACAAGGAGCGAGCGACCGCCAAGTGCCGCAGATTGCCGTGAAAGAGGAGCGCCGCGTACTTTGTGTACGCAAGCGACGGTTTGAACGGCAAGGTGCGGTGCTTGGCGGCCGCGCAGCGTCTGTGTCTACTAGTTGCCGAGGAACTCGGCAACGGTCTTGGCAATGCCTTCGCCGGTGAGGCCGTAGTGCGCAAAGACCTCGGGGCTCGTGCCGGTGATGACCGGCGCGTCGGGCAGGCTCAGGCACTTGACCGGACGCGGGCAATGCTCGCCCACGACCTGCGCGACCATGGAGCCCAAGCCGCCAAAGGGGCTGTGCTCCTCGACGGTCACGACGGCGCGCGTGGCACCAGCGGCCTCGATCACGGCCTCGGCATCGAGCGGCTTGACGCAGTACATGTCGAGCACGGTGGCGGAGATGCCCTGCTCGGCGAGCAGATCGGCGGCGTCCACGGCATGGCGGACCATCTCACCGGTGGCGACAATCGTCACATCGGTGCCGCGACGCACCCAGGTGGCACGATCCATCTGGAACGGGCACTCGTCCTCGGTATACACGTCCTCGACCGGGTTGCGGCCCACGCGGATATAGGCCGGCTTGTTGTCGGCAACCAGGGCGCGCACAAGCTCGGCAGTCTGAAAACGATCGCTCGGCAGATACACGCGCATGTTCGGGATAGCGCTCATGGCGGCGATATCCTGCGCGGAGTGATGGCTCATGCCCAGAGCGCCGTAGGACACGCCGCCCGAGATGCCGATGAGCTTGACGTTGGTGTTGGAGTACGAGACGTCGACCTTGCACTGCTCATACGAGCGCGTGGTCACAAAGGACGCCGGCGAGGCGGCCCAGGCCTTCTTGCCGCACGAAGCCATGCCGGCGGCGATACTCACCAGGTCCTGCTCGGCGATGCCGACCTCGACGGACTGCTGGGGGTACTGATCGAAGAACGGCGTGAGCGATGCGGAGCCGCGGGAGTCGGAGCACAGGACGACGATGTCCTTATCGGTCTCGGCGGCCTCGAGCAGCGTGTCGCAGATAACCTTGCGGTTGGCGATCTTGTTAGCCATTGATGGCCTCCTTATGGGCAGCGAAATCGGCGATGATCTGGGCATATTCCTCATCGTTGGGCAGGTGATGATGCCAGGCGGCCTTGTCCTCCATGACGGGCGAGCCATAGCCCTTCACCGTGTTGAGGATGATGACCGTGGGCTTTCCGCTGGTCTCGGCCGCAAGCGTCAGCGCAGCGTCGATGGCCTGGACGTCGTTGCCCGGAATGGAGAGCACGTTCCAGCCGAAGGCGGCCCAGCGCTCCTCCTGCGAATCCTGCTTCATGACGTCCTCGGTGCTGCCGCTGATCTGCAGGCGGTTGCGGTCCACGAGCGCGCACAGGTTATCGAGCTGGTAGTTGCCGCCGCTCATGGCGCCTTCCCAGACCGAGCCCTCGGCAAGCTCGCCGTCGCCCATGATGGTGTAGACGCGGTAGTCGCGGCCGTCCATCTTGCCTGCAAGCGCCATGCCGACGGCCACGGGCAGGCCATGGCCCAGCGAACCGGAGTTCATCTCGATGCCCTTGAGCTTGTTGTTGGGGTGGCCGATGTAGGGGCTGCCGAACTTGGAGAAGCGGGCCTTGACGTCGTCGAGGTCCAGATAGCCCTCGTGGCACAGCACCGCGTAGTAGGCCTCCATGGCGTGGCCCTTGGAGAGCACAAAGCGGTCGCGGTTGGGATCGTCGACGGTCTCGGGCGAAATGTTAAGGTGGTTGGCGTAGAGGGTCATGAGGGCGTCGATCACCGACATGTCGCCGCCGATGTGGCCGCCGGCGCCGGCCATGATGATGTCGACGCAATCGCGGCGGAGGTCCCAGCGCAGGGACTCAAGCTCTTCGATAGTTGCCATTTCTACTCTCCTCGCAGGTAGGCTTTGACGTCTTCTTCGATGGGGTCGTACAGGTCGGGCTGGATGCCGATGTACTTGCATGCCTCGTAGAGCACCGGCACCACGTTGGCGTGGATGGCCACGCAGTGGTGGATGTAGGGGCCCTCGACGATCTTTGCCTCGAGGCGCTTGAGGTTCTCGACCTCGACCCACAGGTAGGTGCCCATACCGGCCGGGCCGTCGATGCCGCGGGCATTGCCCAGCAGCAGCGAGTACTCGCCGTTGTCGCCGTCAAAGCGGGCAAGGGTGAGGTCGCCGTGCTTGGCCTCGGCCGTCAGCGCGCCGGGGTGATCGAAGGCCAGCGGATAGGTGAGCTTGGGCTTGACGGCCGCGCAGCTGCAGGGCCAGGGGCCGCAGTGCTGCAACAGCTCGCCGTTCTCGTTGTCGGGATGGCGGACGGTCCAGTCGGCGAACATGCCGCGGTGACGGCCAAGATCGGCGGCCTCGACCATGAGCGCGGTGATGGCGCCGTGGATGTCGGTCTCGCAGACGACGGGGATACCCATCTCGTTGAGGATGGCGTTGGCGGCGCAGGGCATAATGCCCAGCTCGTCCTGCAGGGCGTTCCAGCACTGGATGGCGCCGGCGTTGCAGCCGTACTTCTCGACCAGACGCTTCATGGCGATGGCGAGTCCTGCGACCGCGGGGACCTTGTCCTCGGGGATGCAGATCTCAAAGCTGTCGGCGATGTGGGCGAGCATGGCGGCCATGGCTTGCTCGTCGGCCTGGGCGTCGCGCACGGCCTGAACAAGCTCGGTCATGGGGATGGGCGAAAGCTGGATGTTGAACTTCTCGAGCAGCTCGCCCTCGTTGCACATGGTCGACCAGAAGTCGAACGGGCGGGTGGCCATCTGCAGGATGCGGGTGTGCTTGAAGGTCTTAACGACGTTGCACACGGCCAGGAAGTCCCAGACGCCGCGCTCGAACTCGGGATCAGTCAGGCGGCAGTTGGTCATGTAGGTGAAGGGGACCTGGAAGCGGCGCAGGACCTTGCCGGTGGCGAACAGGCCGCACTGGCTGTCGCGCAGGCGGGTGCCATCGGGCTCGGGGCGCTCGTCGCGCGGGCCCCACAGCAGCACGGGCAGACCGAGCTCGCGGGCAAGGCGGGCGCAGACGTACTCGGTACCAAAGTTGGCGTGGCACAGCATGATGCCGTCAACGCCCTCGGCGCGGAACTTCTTGACGATAGGCTCGATATGGCTGTCGTCGAACAGCAGGCCCTCGTCGTTGATGTCGTCGATATCAACGATGTCGACGCCGATCTCGCGCAGACGGTCAGCCGTCAGACCACGATACTTGATCGCGTCCGGCGCGCTAAAGATGCTGCGGCGCGTAGGCACAAAACCGAGCTTGATCTTATCCATGTACGTCCTCCCCTAGTCACATGTTCAGTAAACAGACGCATGTTTCGTTTTGTTCTGTTTACTAAATGTTTTACTCTTTTGTTTATTAGTTTAGCGCGAAATACCTGTAAACGGTAGAGAAATCAGCCTAAACGGTATGTAAACGTTCTGAACATACAGGGGGAACAAAAAAGAGGGCCCCAAAGGACCCTCTCTGTCCACACAAGTATGTAAACGGAACCAATGCCGTCCATCGCCGCGAGAGCACCGCCCGCGGCGACAGCCCGGCAACAGGGCCAGCGGCTACGCGCCCATCTTGCGATAGACGTCCACGAACTCCTTGGCAAGGATGCCAAAGCCCTCGGCGCTCATCAGCTGATCCTCGGCATGGACGACCAAAAGATCGATGCTCAGGTCCTCGCCGGCGGCAGTCTGCTGGACAAGGCCACCATGGGCAGCGTGGCCCTCGGCATAGTGCCGCTGGCCTTCCGCGATTTTTGCCTCGGCCTCTTCGAACTTGCCGTCACGAGCTAGATGAATCGCATCGATATAGCAGCTGCGCGCGCAACCGACACCTGCAATGATCTGAAAACTCTGAAGCTGAATCTCTTCCGTCGTCATGCCTACAGTCCCATCAGTTCCTTGGCCTGAGCCAGCGCCTTGGCACCGTCCATCATGCCGTAGGTAGTCATGGGGATCACGCCGACCGGAACCTCGGGGCACGCGGCAGAAACCTCGTCCTTGGCATAGCCGACCTGCGGCCCAAGCAGGATGCAGTCGGCATTGCGACCGATAGCGGCTGCCTCGCTGACAGCGTGGGCGGAAACCTCGCACTCCAGCCCCTCGACGTCGGCCGCCTTCTTGATGTTCTTCATGATGATGCTCGTGGACATGCCGCCGGCGCACATAAGAACGATGTTTTTCATTGCAGTTCCTTTCCTGTAACCCCTCACAGGGACTTATATATTTCGGAGATCAACGCGATCGGCCGAACCTACAACCTCATAGACAATGGCCTACTCGGCAGAAGCCTTTGCAGCAGCCTCCTCCTCGAGGGCCTGCTTGTCGGCCATCTTGACAAACGGGATAAACAGCAGGGCAACGGCGAGAATCGCACCGCAGACGATAGCGACCAGACCAAGACCGCCGGAAAAGAAGTTGCTAATGGGCAGCGGCACCACGAACGGCATGCTGATCGTCGGGTTAAAAGCGTTGCCAAGACCCAGCAGCAGGCCAATGGCGGCAACGGCGCATGCGACCGGCTTGAGCAGGATGAAGGGGATGAACATATAGGGGTTCATGGCAATGGGCGTACCAAAGATGATGGGCTCGGAGATATTGAAGATAGCGGGCACCAAAGCAATCTTGGAGAGCGCCTTGTAACGCTCGGACTTGGCCGTGAGCAGCGCAAGCTCCATACCCAAGGCGTCAACAGAACCCACGGAGAACATGATGATGAACGCCAAGTATGGCAGCGGCTGGCCGGCAACATATGCCTCGGTGTTGGCCAAGGCGCAGGCGCTGATAACCGGCATGTACACGCTCATCAGGACGCTGGGGTGAATACCAAAGAAGAACAGCAGGTTGCACAGCACAAAGTAGATAACGACGGCCCACGGGCTCGAACCGAGGAACATAACGGGCGCGGCAACGGTGGTGTTGATGAGGTTGAAGACGTCGCCGTAGGTCGTCAGGCCCATACCCCACTTAAGCAGCGCGGCCGTGGTGAAGATAACGATGGCGCAGAACATCGGAGATAGCGAATCGTTAACGAACTGAGGGACGGAATCGGGCATGGGGATGGCGATATGCTTCATAAGGAAGTTAAGCGCCTTCGGCACGATCAACGCCACGAGCAGCGCAACGAACAGACCCGAGCTGCCCAGATAACGGGTCACGATAAACGTCGAGCCGTCCTCGGCATGGCCAAGAGGAATCAGCAGGAGCAAAACGCCAATAGCCGCAACCGTCGACGTAAGGCCTTTGTTCCCGAGCACCTTGCCGTAGGAGTACGAGACCGAGGCGCACATGTAGATGGCGCCGAGGTTCATGGTAACGACCAGTACGTCGGTAATCGTCGCCGACATGCCGGTGCTGGCAAGGAACGCCTGCAGCGGCGGGATCGGCAGCCCGTTGATAATGGAGAGCAGCGCCACGCCCAGCGTAACGGGCATGGTCGCCATCATGCCGGACATAAGGCCCTTTACGACGTTAAAGCTACTCACTTTGTGGGCAATGGGGCCCACGTGCTTCTCGAGGAAGCCCTGCATCGAATCGAGAACGCTCATTTGTGTTCACTGATCCTCTCTAAACGAATCATCTAGCTGTCAAACGGGAAATTGCGGCCGACTCTTTCCCGCCTATGACCAATGGAAATATGGTTACGCCTTGAGCTCGAGGACGAGGAGCCAATCCCCAACCCCGGGTTTGTCAGGCAGGGTAATGCTGTCCGTGACGGCAAGGGCGTCCTCGCCGTCACGGTATGCGCCCGTGCGAGGGTTAAACCATCGGCTTGCATAGGCAGCGCCCGTCGGCACACCCTCGATAGCAAGCTTTTGGCGCACGGTATCGCCAAAGTACGCGACGATGCGCGAAAGGTCCTGGTTGGCGGTTGCCAGCGGAGCCTTGTTGGCAAACAGGTTGCCCGCATCGGTCGTTTCGTAGGGAGCGAGCTCCCAGAAGTGATTGTCTTCGTAGAAGGAACGCATGTAGCCCATCTGGACCGCACCTTCTCCGTCTACCGCCTGGGCCCAAGTAATGCCAAAGCGGTTGAAGATTGCCATAAAGGGGTCGAGCTCCTCAGGGCTTTCCCACACGTTGTCCCAGATTCCCTGGGCTCCGTAGGTATAGCCGGCGCCGCCGGCCTGCATGCAGATATACGCCACGCGGCGCAGCATGTCTGCGGTGCACAGGCGCGTACCCATCTCCTCGAGCGTCGAGCAAAACTCGTAGAGCGCCTCGCCCTCAACGAAGGGCTTGTCGTCATGAGCTGCCAGATAGTCAAAGTAGTCGCTTGCCTTGATGAGGTAATCGCCGTGACCGGCCTGGTTGAGCGTAAAGTCCATCCAGGGTTCATCCTGGTAGTAATCGGCAAAGGGGCGCTCGTTGGTATAGTGCGCCGTCGCCAGATGACCATAGCCGTCGCGTGCCTCAATCTCCAAGGCGACCTCACGCCAGCCGTCAAGCATGGCGGCTCGACCTTCTTTGCGGTATCCGGCAACCTCGCCGGCAAGCGTCCACACCATCGGATATGCACCGTAGCGCGCCACCAGGTAGCGGGCGAGGTGCTTTTGGTGTTCCACGGCATACTCGCCGAGAATGGCAAACGCCCACGCTTGCCCAAGTGCGTTCACTAAGCCCGCATCGGCAATATAGGCCATGCGGCGGTCGAGCTCCCGCTGGTAGAAGGCCACATTAGGCACATCTTCCACGCCCTTGGCCATGCCACCGTCAATCCAATAGCGATCTCCTGCGCCCATGTCAGAGCGCAGGTTGGTCTGATAGACGGTAAAGCCCTGCTCAACGCGCAGGTCGACCATGCCGCGGAACTGGCTCGTCATGCCGGGATGGTTCGACGTATCCCAGCTCTCGCGGTAGGCAAACTCCCAATGGGTATCGCCCAGCCAAAAGAACGGCGTACCATCTGAATAGGCAAACATGCGCGAATCGTCTGCAACGCGGATAAAACCGTGGCGGTACAGATCGAGCTCGCCCTCGTACGGCACGGCCTCGACGTTGCCCGTGCGGCCATTAAGGCCGGTCTGCTCGGGAGCCTCGATAACATAGCTCCAAGCGCCGAGCTCGGTCGGAGCAAACGACACGCGATAGATACGCTCGCCGTCCCAGTAGGCCTCACGGCGAATTACCCTGCCGCTCGGGCCGGTGAACTCCGCCCAAATCTCAACATCCAAAAACGGGTTGTCGAACGAGCAGGCGCTCTCGAACGTCAGAATAACCGGACGCCACATCTCGGCGGCAGCGTTTTGATTCAACGTCATATCCATTGCAGACCCCTTTCTGGTCTTGGTGCCTACTAGTTCAGTCCTCGCTCGCTGGCGGACGTCACGGCAAAGTCAACGATCGCTTGGGCATCCTCGGCACAAATAAAACCTTGTGACACCTCGATCGCCGTATCGCGCTCACACAGAGCGCGATAGTTTTCGAGCGATCCGTACAGCTCCTTGAGCATCGATGCCGAAAACGACTCCATATGGCCAAACAGGCCATCCTTGTCGCTCGTCTTATCGACCGTGCCCTGGCCCGGCTCCACCAGGCTCGTGTTGGAATAGCGGGCAAACGGATGCTCGAGCAGGCAAGTGCGAAGGCCGCCCTTGGTGTTGCCCAAGGCATCCTTTACGTTCTCGCCGTTCGCGTCCAACTCAATGCGCGGACATGTTGCCGGAGCGGCACCCGTGCGAACCCAACGGAACAAGTTGCGGAAAGCGGCGTGGAAGAGATACTGCGACGGGTAGGCGTTTGCCTCGGCGTGCTTGCCGACGTACACCGGCAAATGATCGATGCGCTTGAGGTCCTCGTCGTCCTGGTAATAGTCGACATAGCTCCACTGCGTATCGTGGGAAGCACCCGTCACCTCGTACAGCCGGTATTTAAAATCGGGGTCGTCACTATCGGGCATAAGCGTGCGCCAACTCTCAAAGCGACCGTTCTCGCTTTCGGTCTGAAGGGCGATAAACGGCTCCTCGACGTGCTCCACACGCAGTAGATGGTGTGCGTATTCCCGGCAGCATTCATACTGATTGACAGGAATGCACATCGAATGGATGCCGCCGCCAGACAGGTACCCGTCAAACACGCGGCCGTCGCGGCGCACCTCCTCGCGATAGGCAAAGCTGTTAAGGTAGCGGAACAGGTAGGCGCCGGACTGAGACCATCCTGTAAGGCAAATTGCCTGGCGAGGATAGTCGCGGATCGGGTTAAGGTCGGAGTCTCCGCGCAAGAGCCACGCAAGATCGGTCAACATGTCCCAAAACAGGCCAGTCTCGTAAGAGATGTCCATGTCGGGAAGCGCGCCGTCGCGTACGAGCTGTTCCGGATCAAAGTCAAAGGGCCGCTCGGGAGTTGGGTTTGCCCAGCTCATGAAGGCATAGCGATCGGGATTGAATTCCTTGAGCTTAGCGATGGTGTTGGGCTTGCTGGTAATGCCCACATAGATATCGCCAGAGCGCACAAACTCGCCGTGACCCAGAATCCACATGCGCTCGATTTCCATAAACGATGTGGGATTGATGATCTCCACGACCACATTGCCACTCGCTTGCGCCGTATCTTTCGGAGCACGAACAACGATCCGATTGGAATAAGGAGCGTCGGCAGTCATGACCTCCACGCCGCCGTCTTCGTCGGCGGTGCGATACACGTTGGCGGTACCGTCAACGCGATACTCGCGCTCGACGTAATCCTTTGCGCTCAGATGACAGTAGCGCTCGGCGCTCGAAAACGGATAACTCTCATCCGTAATGGGCATTTGGAAAATACCGCTGATCATCTCGTCCCCCTTGTTGTTGCGTTTGCTGAGACAAACTCTACTGTGGGCGCTACTTAACTTCTATTGATTCTTAAGTTTAATTACTAAATATTTAGCTTAATAAACAGCCTGGTGTTAAGCTCATGGTAAGTTCACAAACGTTAGGAAACACCATGGCCGTTACTGCAAAACAAATCGCTGACCAGCTGGGAATTTCGGCAGCGGCCGTTTCCCTTGCACTTAACAATCGACGCGGCGTAAGCGAAAAAACACGGCAGCTGGTACTTAGCACCGCCGAAGCTCTAGGTTACGACTTTAGCAAGATTAAGTTCGAGCGCCAAAAGAGCGGAACCGTTGCCTTGGTTGCCTTTAACCGGCGCCGCATCTTTGCGCGCCCCTTCTTCGCCGATATGCTCGCCGGAGTCGAGGGCGCTCTTAGACACGCGGGATTCTCGTTTTCGCTGGTGAACTACTCACCGTTCGAAAACACTCAGCAACAGATCGCCGACATCGCCGAAGCGCAATATGATGGTGTCATCATCCTTGCAACTGAGATGTTCGAATCGGATTTTATGCCGTTTGCATCGCTGGACTGCCCTCTGCTGCTGTTGGACTCATGCATGAGCGCTGGGGTCGATACGGTCAAGATCGACAACGCCGCCAGCATGATGCTAGCCGTGCAGTACCTGCATTCGAAGTATGGATCTGTCCCCGGGCTGTTAACGACGCCCGTTACCGTGAGCAACTTCACCGAACGACGCTTCGCCTACGAACACGCCATCGGTCAGCTATCGGGCTCGGAAAAGTGCGGCATCATCCACGAACTCGCCGTCGCTCCAGATGAAGCATACGCCGACATGCTCGACATTATTGATTCGGGCGAACCCCTCGCCCAAAACTACGTCGCTGTCTTTGACGATATAGCTATTGGGGCCATGAAAGCCTTTATCGAGCGTGGTTATCGCGTGCCCGATGACGTACGCATCGTCGGCTTCGACAACAACGCCGGCGGAACCTACGTGCAGCCACAACTGACCACGCTCAATGTTCCTTCGGAGTATATGGGCGCCGTCGCCGCACGGCGCCTCGTCGAGGTTATCGACGAGGCCGAGCACCACCCGCTCAAGATCGAGCTGGGGGCATCGCTCATCAAGCGCCGTTCTGCCTAGAGCTCGCGCACGCTCTGGCGCTCGACAAAATAGGTCGAGACGGCCGTTTTGCAGGTATAGCTCTTGGGATTGCGGATGTTGCCCACCAGACGGCGCACCGCGATCTCGCCCACCTCGTGCTTGGGAACATGCACCGTGGTGAGTGGCGGGTTGGAGAAGGCGCCCACGGAAAGATCGTCGAAGCCAATCATCGAGACATCTTCGGGCACGCGAATGCCATGCTCGCTCAACGCACGCATAGCACCCACGGCGAGGACGTCGTTCTCGGCAAAGAAAGCCGTCGGCAGTTCATCATGCGAAACGGTATCGAGCCATGCGCCCATGTCGCGATAGGCGCCCTCGAGCGTGGTGCCCAGCGTGACGCGCCATGTCGGATTGGCCTCAAGGCCTGCATCTTCAAGCGCTTGGCGATAGCCGCGCTCGCGATCCTTGAAATTGCGGATGCGCAGGTCGCCTGCCAGGTAGCCGATTTGCTTGTGGCCCTTCTCGATAAGGTAATCCACGGCACGCAGCACCGAATCGGTATTGGCAATGACTACAGCATCAAAGTACTGGCGATCGCTCCAGCCGTCGAGCACGATCAGGTGGGCGGCGGCGTTGGCGAACAAAGCGTAGTCTTCCTCACCCAGCTCGGTACCCATCAGCACGATGGCGGCCGACGGGTCGGCGATCAGGCCCTCGACCTGCGGGCGCACGGCGTCCAGGTCGCTAAAGTCGAGCGAGACAAAGCTCGTGCTCATGCCGTGGCGACGCGCCTGGCGCTCCACGCCCTCGATGACCGCGGGATGGAAGGTGCTCTCGTCCAGGATGGCGCCCGTCTTGCGCGCAAGCACAAACTGGATGCTCTCGAGCTGCGTCGACTGCTGATAGCCAAGCGACTGCGCGCACTCCAGGATGACCTTGGCGGTCTCCTCGCTCACGCTGCGCTTGCGGTTGAGCGCGTTGGACACGGTTGCGGGCGAAAAGCCGGTAATGCGGCTGATCTCGCGGACGCTTGCTTTAGCCATCGTTCCCCCTAGCATCGGTCGCGGCCGAGCATCGTGGCTTGACCGCCCCGTGGCTCGGCAAATAAACGACCGCAAATTCAATCTAAACAGAGTAGTAAATGTTTATTAGCTAGTTTAGCCTGTTGTCAAGCGAAGTGGCACGACTATTCCCCCAACGGGCGCATTTGTCCATCTTAACGTTATTACGCAAGGTCTTCGCCATTGCTTGCTATTACGCGTCGGTACCATTCGAAGCTTTTCTTTTTACGTCTCTCAAACGAGCCCGCACCGCTATCGTCTCGATCGACATAGATAAACCCGTAGCGCTTACGCATCTGTCCTGTGGCGACCGAAACCAAATCGATCGGGCCCCAACAGGTATATCCCATGAGTTCCACCCCGTCGAGCTCGACGGTCTCCCTCATCGCCTCGATGTGGGCCCGCAGGTATTCAACTCGATAGTCGTCTTCTATTTCACCCGAATCTTCCGGCACATCAGGAGTACCCAAACCGTTTTCGACGATGAACAGCGGCTTTTGATAGCGATCCCAGATTTCATTCATGGTGACGCGCAGCCCTTTGGGGTCGATAAACCTCCCCCAAGGCTCCTGTTTTAGATACGGATTAGGCGCCGAGCGAAGAAGGTTCGAATCGAACTGACCTTCCGCATGCGCTTTTGCGACGCGCGTCGAGTAATACGAAAACGAGACGAAATCGACCAGGTTTGCAGCCAGTACTTCGCGGTCATCATCCCGATAGGGCACCTCAAAACCATGGCGGGCGTATTCCTTGAGAACATAGCTCGGGTACGCACCGCGCACCTGGACGTCGGTAAACATGTAATGGCTGCGATTCTCAGCCTGCGCAGCCAGCACATCGTCCGGATCACATGTAGCCGGATAGAAGACACCTGCGTTGAGCATGCAACCGATCTTCGCCCCAGGGCACAGTTCATGACACGCCCCGACCGCACGGGCGCTCGCAACCAATACATGGTGCACGGCCGTGTGAACCGTTGCATAGCGATTCTCCCCTTGCTCGAAGATGATCCCCGCCGCCATAAAGCACGCCTGCGTCATGATGTTGATCTCGTTAAAGGTCAGCCAATAATTGACCAATCCCCGATAGCGCTCGAACACGGTACGCGAATATCGCTCGAACAGGTCGACCAACCTGCGATCGCGCCATCCGCCATACGCATCGACGAGATGCATGGGGACATCATAGTGGTTGAGCGTCACCAAAGGCTCAATGTCATGCGCGCGACACGTCCTAAAAACATCCTCGTAAAAGGCAAGGCCTTCTTCATTGGGCTCGGCTTCGTCTCCTTTGGGAAAAATGCGGCTCCAGGCGATTGATAAGCGCAGGCATTTAAAACCCATCTGGGCAAACAGTTCAATATCCTGCTTGTACCTATGGTAAAAATCAATGCCCTTGCGAGCGGGATAGAAGCTGTCGGGTGCCAACGCACGCGGATCAAGGTCTCCCCGCATGACGTCCATGCGTTGATCGCCAAACGGCAGCATGTCGGAATTGGCTAAACCGCGACCGCCTTCGTTCCATCCTCCCTCGCACTGGTTTGCAGCCAGAGCCCCGCCCCATAAAAAATCTTCTCTAAACATTATGGTGTCGTCCTTTCTATCAAATTCCCGGCCCACACTGTCGAACGCAACGGACTCGGCAAGTGCCGCGCAACAGCACGGTACCGTTGCGCGGCCAAGGGGTCGGACCGCGCAACGGCTGGGGAGCATATTTGTGTAGTAGCCTCTTATGCCTCGACGGATTCAACGGCCTCAGAATCGCCGCTCTTGGACTTCAACGGCATCTTCTCCTGTCCTTCAAATCCAAAAATCATCGCCAACGCAAACGTCACGGCACCGCCAGCAAGACACCCGATGGTGCCAGGGATGATATCCTGAGCAAACATGAGCACGTTCATCCATGGGAAACCAACGCCAGTGAAGATATAGACGTTGGCATGAAGAAGGCTTACCAGCAGACCACCGACAGCACCACCAATCATGTTCCAGGCAAGAGCCTTCTTGTCGCGAAACAGGATGCCGTAGATGATGGGCTCACTCACGCGACCGAAGGCATAGGTGATGAACAAGTTCCAGCCCGTGGCTCGACTCTCCTTGTCCTTAGCGCGCAGGCCATAGGCGAGCGCGATGGCAAGCGTGGTGTAGGCTACAACCGCGGTGCCGGGGTATAAGATGGCGTCGTAACCGTTCTGGAGCGCGGCGGGCAATATGGCGGTATAGATCGGCACGTGCATGCCGGTGGCGATGATCAGATTCCAGAATGTGCCGATAACCGCGGTCGCAGCGGGACCGGCAACAGAGGCGAGCCAAATGATGAAATCGGCCACAAGGCCCATGACAAATTGGACGGCAGGGCCGCAGAGGCACAGCGCGACCGGCAACATCACGAGCACCGTACCCACGGGTACGATCAGAATGCGCAACATATCAGGCGAGATCTTCTTAAAGAAGCGCTCAACATAGGACTGGGCCCAGGTGATCAAGATGACCGGAAGAACAGCCTGGGTGTAGTTGACGAGCTGCATGGGGATGCCGAAGACGCTGAAAGGCTTTCCGTCCTCAACAATAGCGAGCATGTCGGGATAAATCATCACAACAGCGATGAGCAGTGCCAGCACAGGACTCGTTTTGAACTTCTTAGCCGAGCTATAGGCGGCAAACACCGGGAAGTAGTAATACGCCGCATCGCCCACCAGGGAAAGGATCCGATACAGGTCGCTCGTTTCGGACATAAAACCGGCGCCTTCGGGCCCAAACAGAATAACGAGCATCTTGAAGATACCGGCGACACAAAAGATCGGAAGGATCGGGGTGATAGCGCCGCTCACGGCATCGAGCATCTGATTGAAGAGGTGCTTGGGCGCCAAGCGCTCCTTCCAGCTAAGCTGAGGGCCATCGAGTTCCTCGTCAATCGATACCGTGACCTCGAATCCGCCCTGCTTACAAACCTCGTCGTAGACCTTGTCGACCGTGGGCCCGACCACCAGCTGCACCTGCCCTCCGGCGTGCACGACGCTGATGATAGACGAGATGTCCTCAAGCTTCTCATCATTCGAGAGGCTTTCATCCTTGAGGTTGAAGCGCAGGCGCGTCATGCAATGCGTAACCGAAGCCACGTTTTCCGCCCCGCCCACAGTGGAGAGAATCTGCTCTGCCACCTTTTTGTAATTTGCCATCATTGGCTCCTTTGCACAATCTTGGCTTACTGTTCGAATCGGCAAAGGTCATGCCCCGAATGGCTACGGGTTACAATCCTTTTTTGGAGATGATCCGGTTGAGATGGATCATCAGATAGAGTTCCTCCTCCTCGGAGAGCGTGGCGTCCCACGTTTCACGACAATAGGAACCGATATGCTTCACGCACTCTGCCAACTGCGGAAACTCCTCACGAAAGTTCTTGTACATCTGCATGTTGGCGCTGTTCAGCGACTCGCCGGCTTGAATGCGCTTGAACAGGTACCGCAGATGCGTGGCGAAGCGGGTGAAATCAAAGGAATCGCGGTCGACAATAATGCGGAAATCGCTTTCGAGAATCTCGATAACGTCCTCGAGCATATCGTCGAACTGCTTTGCGGGCTCGGCCGTGGCTTTGACGGCTTCAACAACCCGTGCGTTCACGAGATTCATCGCAATACTGGCAATCTCATCCTTGGGAAGCCGCTCTCCGAGCTCCTTCTCGAGTCGCATGACGATAAACTGGGCAGCCTTGTATTCCTTCGGATACGTCTCCCGCACTTCATAGGCAAGAGGCATCGCGATGCGGACCCCCTTTTGGGCTCGCGCAACGGCAAACGACAGGTGATCAGCCATGAACAGCGTCGCATTGGTCGAGAGGTCGTAGGGCAGTTCGTTGGCAACGATGTCCATAACTTTCGCCGCAAACATCACGATATCCGAGGGAAGATCCCTCATGACATCTTGTCCTTTAGGATCAATGTCGTAAAACGTATGCTCGATTTTAGAAAGAGGGAGCTCTCGAGGAAAATCTCCGCCGAAACCGACGCCCCTGCCCATGGCGATGACATCTCGCCCCTGTCCGTCACGGCAAAGAACCGCGTTGTTGTTAAGCTTTTTAATTGCAAGCATGGTGAACCTCCTTTCAAGAACACTCACAGAAAAAGGCATGATAGCCAATAGCAGTGCTATTGCGGTCATGCCTTACGTAACAATCCGTGTTGTATTGCTCTTGGGCATGCCTCCACACAGGAGTAACAATCCAAGATGCAGAATGCATTATAGCGCTCTCCCCGCCCCGGGGACCATCGGGCTGGCGAACGGTAGATGTCGGCCCGCCAGCGGCCACATCGAGCAGATGGGCGTGCTTCGATCCCGAGCCTAGCCTAGGATGCGGGCCATGCGCGCCTTGAACTCGGACAGGAAGCGCGGGACATCCACGGTCAGCGCCACAAGCGCACTCTTGTCCGGATCGGACAGGCGGTGCTCATCGCAAATGGTGCGACCGCGATACTCGCCCAGCAGATCAACACGCAGATTGCAGCCGAGTGCACCTACGAGCGTGGGATCAATCGCCACGGCAACGGCCAACGGATCGTGCAGCGCACAACCACCCAGGTAGGGTGCGTTCATCTCGTACGAGCCAATGTAGTGCTCGACCATGCTAGCAAATGCGCAGCCCGCCATGGTGCCCGAGCCCGTCCAACCGGCAATGTCGCGGCGCGTGAGCACCACGCGATGCGTCACGTCCAGGCCCACCATGGTGAGCTTGCGGCCCGAGCGCAGCACGGCATCGGCCGCCTCGGGATCGCTTGCCATGTTGGCCTCGGCACCGGCGCTCACGTTGCCGGGCACGGTCAGGGCACCGCCCATCACCACCACGCGGCCGATAGACATCACCGCCGCCGCATCGCGCTCCAGGGCAAGCGCCAGGTTGGAGAGCGGGCCGGTCGCTACGTAGACCAGATCGGGACCATAGGTGCGCGCGGCATCGATCAGATAATCGACCGCAGCGTTGCCATCAGCCGATGTCGCCCCCACCGGCTCGTAGGGCGACGCGGGCACGCTCGCGCCGCCGATGCCGTTCTTACCGTGAATGAGCGCGGTGGACGCCGGCGGCGTATAAGGCTCAGTCGCCTGCAGAGGACGGTCGGCACCCAGGTACACCGGCACCTCGGGACGGCCCAACAGGTCGAGCACCGCCAGGCAGTTATGCGCCGACTGGTCGACGCGCACGTTGCCAAAGCACGTGGTGATGCCGACGAGCTCCACCTCGGGGCTCGCGATGGCATAGGCAAGCGCCATCGCATCATCCACACCCATATCCAGATCAAGGATCAGCTTCTTGATTGCCATTGTTCTACTCCGCTTCTCCGTCTTGTACCAAATCGTCTAAATCAAACACGCGATCAACTTCGGCGCGCGTGGGAATCGACTGCTGTGCGCCCAGGCGCGACACCGTCACCGCCGAGGCGCGTGCACCCGCCGCCATGCACTCAAAGAGCGGCAGGCCCTCCAGACGAGCCGCGGCAAGCGCACCGATAAATGTATCGCCCGCGGCCGTCGTATCGACCAACGTGCTCGAGAGCGCCGGCATGCGCAGCGGCTCGCCGTCATCGCCGAGCGTAACCGACCCGGCGCCGCCCAACGTGATGACCGCAGCTCCGGCACCCTTGGCGAGCAGGGCATTGAGCGCCGCGACGCAGCTCGCATCATCCGCGGGCAAGATGCCCGTCAGCACCTGGCACTCAGTCTCGTTGGGACAGACCAGGTCGACCGCAGGCCAGGCCTCCGCAGGCAACTCGCAGGCAGGAGCTGGATTAAAGACCGTATAGAACCCCAGCTCGTGAGCGCAAACGAGCGCCTCGGCCGTCGCTGCAAGGTCACATTCGCCCTGGGCGATAAAGACGCTTCCGACAGCCGGGGCAATATCGCTGGCGTCTCCGTCGAGCTCATCGGCTACCAGACGCCTCAGCGCGCGGGCAACATCCTCGCCCGCGAGCGCATGGTTGGCACCCGGCGACAGCACGATGCGGTTGTCACCCTCGCAGCGAATGATGGTCGCCGTTCCCGTCTCCACGTCATCGCGACGCGCTACAAAGACACAGTCCACGCCGGCGTCTTGGAGCCCCGCCACGAGCGACGTGCCAAATGCGTCGCAGCCGACCGCGCCGATCATATGCGTGTGCGCGCCCATGCGCGCAGCAGCTACGGCCTGGTTGGCGCCTTTGCCGCCGGCGTTGGTGATAAACCCGCTGCCGCCAACGGTCTCGCCCGCACGCGGCATGCGCTCGCACGCCACCGAAAGGTCCATGTTCATGCTGCCGAACACCGCAACGATGCCGCTATCTGCCATGGAAACCTCCTCGTCCGCGGGCTCTGCACCCGCCGTTGGCCGTCAATCGTGCGCTCTCGCGCCTCTATAACTTTAGTTCACTTTGATGTGGACGCGCGCTTGAGCTTGCGCCGGCAGCAAGCATTCACAGGAGCAGGCGGTTACAATGAAGACGTGCTGATCATTCTCGTCATTGGATGAAATTTTATGGAACAATTCCCGCGATCGAGTTCGCGCAGCTCACGCCACGCGAGCGATCAACAAGCGCCGCACGAACGTTCGCGCGCTAACCGACAAGCCACCGAGCCGCGCCACGCCGCAGGCTCTCATCGTGCGCCCGCCAACAAGGGTGCCCACACCAACAGCGCCGCAAAAGAACAGGCACCCACGCGCCCCAAATCTCGTTATATCCCCGCCCTCGACGGCCTGCGCACGCTCGCCGTCGTCGCGGTAGTGCTCTATCACCTCAACCTCACATGGGCACAGGGCGGCCTGCTTGGCGTCACGATTTTCTTTGTGCTCTCGGGCTATCTGATCACGCGCCTGCTCATCAACGAAGTGTCAAAGACCGGCCGCATCGACCTCAAGAGCTTCTGGATTCGCCGCATCCGTCGCCTGTTCCCCGCCGTGGTAACCGTTGTGGTGGTGACCTGCGCGCTGTGCACCATCTTTAACCATGTGATGCTCACCAAGATGCGCCCCGACATCCTGCCGTCGCTGCTGTTTTTTAATAACTGGTGGCAGATTGCCCAAAACGTCTCGTACTTCAATGCTCTGGGCGACCCCTCGCCGCTCACGCACTTTTGGTCGCTCGCCATCGAGGAACAGTTCTACCTGATTTGGCCGCCATTGCTGTTTGCCATGGTATCCATGCATGTGAGCAAGCCCAACACGCGCCGCGTGGTTCTGGGCCTTGCCGCGGTATCTGCCCTCGCCATGATGGTGCTCTACAATCCCGCCGCCGACCCCAGCCGCGTGTACTACGGCACCGACACCCGCGTGTTCTCGCTGCTACTGGGTGCCTGGATGGCCTTTATCCCCGATCGCGACCTGGCGCCGGTGCGTCTCGCTCATCGTTTGGGGCTCAATCGCCTGGCTGGCGCCGCCAAGCACGGCAAGAAAGCCGAGGACAAGCCTGACAAGAAGGCCGACGAATCAGCCGATACCGCCCTGGCACAGCCGAGCGCCCTCGTGCGCTTTTGGTCCTCGCCCGCATCCATCGATGTCTTAGGCGTCGTGGGTCTGGTTGGCCTTGCCGCCATGGTCGCACTCACCAACGGCTACACCGCGTTCCAGTATCGCGGCGGCACGCTGTTATGCTCCATCCTCACGCTCATGGTCATCGCAGCCTGCGTGCAGCCCCAGGGAATGGTTGCCCGCGCGCTGTCCGCCGAGCCGCTCGTGTGGGTTGGCAAGCGCTCGTACAGCATCTACCTGTGGCACTATCCACTGCTGCTGCTCATGAACCCGGTCGCCAACATCAGCGATACGCCCTGGTGGCAGTACATCTTGCAGGTACTTGTGGTGGTCGCCGTAGCCGAGTGCTCCTATCGCTTTATCGAGACGCCGTTTAGGAAGGGCGCCTTTGGACGCACCGTTTCCGAGCTCCGCGAAGGCACCACCACGCCCGCAAACTGGGTGCGCGCGCATATTCCCGTGTGCGCCGTTTGCGGCGTCGTGCTTGTCGTGGCGCTGGGTGGTCTGGTCTTTGTGCCCGACACATCCGCGCTGAGCGGCGAGGGCGCCGAAATCCTAAACAAGGAAGCCAAAAATGCAAAACCCCAGGACCAGCAGGCGGCCGATGACACCGACAAGGACAACGACGGCTTCCCCGACGGATCCTACGACCTGCTGATGATCGGCGACTCCGTGTCGCTGCGCGCCGTCGATTCCTTTGACGGCGTGTTCCCCCACAGTCACATCGATGCCGAAAAGGGCCGCCAGTTCGATGCGGGCCGCACAACATTTGAGGGTTATATCCAGCAGAACCTCGCCGGCAAGATCGTAGTCTTTGCGCTGGGCACCAACGGCCTGGTGACTGACGCCCAGATTGACGCCATCATGGCCGATGCCGGCAATCAGCGCACCGTCATATTTGTAAACACGCGCAGCCCGCAGCCATGGGTCGGCGCCACCAATCAGGCCATCGCCAACGCCGCCACGCGCTATAAAAACGTGCGCGTTATCGACTGGTACGGATATAGTGCCAACCGCAACGATCTGTTCGACGGCGACGGCACGCACCTTTCGAACGCGGGCGTGGCCGAGTACCTTAAGCTCATCCACGATGCCGTCAAGAAGGACCTGCCCGTGCATCCCGAGGATCACGTCAACGATCCGCAACCGGCAGCCGTCAAGTCTGCCACCGACGCGCTCATCAATGCGCTCGCTCTCAAGCCGCACAAGCTGGGCACCGACAAGTAACCCGCAGCAAACAACCCAAAATCACTCTTTTAGAGCCGGCCCCAAGAGGTCGTGGGCAAAAAACAGGCCGCAGTCCATCGCTGCGGCCTGTTCGGAAACAAAAGTGGGCGCTAAGCGCTGTAGCCCATCGCTTGCAACACAAACATGACGACCGTCAGCACCGTAATCACGGCGATAGTCGCCCAAGTGAGCACGTTCCACACGCGGCCGTTGCGGTTGGCGCCCATAATGTGACGGTCGGCGGCGATAACCACTTGGAACACCAGAACCACGGGCAGTAGCACGCCATTGATGACCTGCGAGGTCATCATAATCTGGAACAGATCGACACCGGGCATAAGCACCAGCACGGCAGAGATACCGATGATGGCCGTAATGATGCCGCGATAGACCGGGGCCTCGTCCCAGCTGCGGTCGGCACCGCGCTCCCAGCCAAATGCCTCGCAGATAGCGCTCGACGTAACGCCCGGCAGCACGCAGGCAGCCAAGAAGCTCGCCGCGACCAGGCCCGAGGCAAACAGTACCGTAGACCACTGACCCGCAATAGGCTCCAGCGCGCGGGCAGCATCGGCAGCATCGCTAATCTGAATACCCGCCGGGAACAACACCGTGCCGGTCGTGATGATAATAAAGCCGGCAATAACATCGGCGGCAAGCGAGCCGCTCACGGTATCAATACGCTGCAGCACGATGTCGTCCTCGCCCGCATTCTTATCGACCACGTTGTTCTGCGCCAAGAAAATCATCCACGGCGCGATGGTGGTACCGATCGTTGCGACCACGAGCGACACGTAGCTGGGGTCATTTTGAATGTTAGGCACGACCAGGTCGACCGCGACCTCACCCCAGTTGGGGCCAGCCATAAACGCGGCGACGATATAGGTCACGAACACGCAGCTCACCAGCAGCAGAATCTTCTCGATGCGCTGAAAACTACCCGACATGGTAAGCATCCACACCAGCAGCGCCACCAACGGCACCGAGATGCTCGCCGGCACGCCAAAGAGAGCAAGGCCGCTGGCGATGCCCGCAAACTCCGAAATGGTCACAGCCGTGTTGGCGATCAACAACGCCGCCATAGCAAGTACACTCTTGCGCACGCCAAAGCGCTCGCGAATGAGCGATGCCAGGCCCTTGCCCGTGACGCAGCCGCAGCGCGCCGCGGTCTCCTGCGTCACGATGAGCAGCACAGTCATGACGGGAAGCATCCAGAGCATCTTGTAGCCATAGCTGGCGCCCGCGCTGGAATACGTTGCAATGCCGCCGGCGTCATTGCCCGAAAGCGCCGCCAGCAGACCGGGACCCATAGCGCCAAAGATGGCCGCGATGGTCAACTTTTGCTTGGTGCCCGACTTTTGCTTGGTATTTTGCACGCGACCACCTAACCCATGACCGACATGGTGAGCAGCACCGCAGCGGCGCAGTACGCTACGCACGAGATCATGACGGCAATAACGTTCATGGCGGTGCCCGACGTGTTGAGGTCATGCTCGTCACGCCAGAACAGCACCATCAGGTAAATCACGGCGCTCATGTTGCCAACCAGGCAAATGATGGCAGCGATATTAAAGCACCCGGTAAAGAGTTGCTCCTCAAACATGGGCGCATCGGGGAACGCGGCGGTGCGCACCAGCTGGGCGCACAGGTAGGTCACGAGTGACAGAATCAGGCCCATGCCCGTGCTCTGGAAGAAGAACCCCAGATACGGCTTGGGCTCGTCGTCGTGACCGTCATACTCCAGGAAGTAGTTCTTGACGAACGACACCATGCGCGAGGCCGCCAGCAGCACGAGCGGCATGGCGCACATGGGGAACACCACCAGATGCGCGGAGCCGAGCGCCGTTCCCAGCACGGTCGCCATGATGCACGACGCGATGCCCCATACAACAACCCAGTACTGGCGATGCACGAACCAGCTGAGCACGTTCGTCGAGTCGTCCGACGCGCTATCGCCCGAGCCGACACCGGCGATCTGCAGGTCCTCCTGATGCTCCTCAGCGATAACGTCCATGGCGTCGTCGAAGGTTACGATACCCAGGATATGACGGTTCTCATCGCAGACAGGGATGGCAACCAGGTCGTACTTGGTCATCTCGTCCGTCACGTCTTCCTGGTCCTCGTCGGGCGACACATAGACCAGGTCGCGATAGGCCAGCTGACCCAGCGTGGCGTCGCGGTCGGCTACGATCAGCGTGCGCAGCGAAAGCACGCCGGTCAGCATGCCGCTCGGATCCTCGGTATAGACGTAGTAGACGCTCTCGAAGTCCTCGTCGAGCTCGCGAATCGCCTCGATGGCGTCACCGACCGTCGCCGTAGCGGGCAGGGAGACAAACTCCGAGGTCATGATGCGGCCGGCGGTGTTGTCCTCATACCCCAGCAGGTTACGAATCGCCTTCTCCTCCTTGACGCCCATCAGGCGCAGGAGCTTCTCGGCCTTCTCGTAATCGAGCTCGTCGATCAGATCGGCGGCGTCGTCCGGGTCCATCATGGCCAGCATCGACGATGCGTCGGTGTCGGACAGGCCCTCGAGCATCTCGGTCATAAGCTCGTCGTCATCGAACTCCGAGATGGCCTCGGCGGCCTGGGCAGTATCGAGCTGCGCAAACACCTGCGCACGCAGGCGCGGGTCGAGCTGCTCGATAATGTCGGCGATGTCGGCAGGGTGCAGCTCGCCGAGCGTCTTGTGCGACACCGAGAGTTGAATGTTCTTGGTCGAGCGGTCGAGCAGGTCCATGTAGGACCAAGCGATGATGTCCTCGCTGAGCGGCTTGCCCAGGTGCTTCATAAAGCCTTCGACGATATGCTCGAGCGCGGGGCTGATGGCACGTAGCAGACCGCGGGCACCGACCTCGGCGCCCAGCAGGCGCAGCTGATTTTCGCCCGACATGGAAAACTTGATGTCGTTTACGCGCACGACCTTCATGCCCTGCGTGTCGACAATCTGCTTGTTGAGCACATCGCGGGCAAGCAAGAGTTCGGTCGGCTGCAGGTACGAAAAACGGATTTCGGTGGCCGACGTCTTAAGGTGTACACCCGTCTCGTCGATACGGTCGACCCATTTACGCCAGCTAATCATAAACGGCGTCTTGCCGGGTCCGCGGAACGCGAGCGACGTCACGTGCGGAAAAACTTCGCCGGTAGCAATGCCAAAATCGTTCACCACGCCGAGCTTTTCGCCGTCGACGTCCAAGACCGGCAATTTGAGCATCTCACTCAGATAATTCAATGGTGCTCCCCATCATTATTCCTCCGGACGCGACCGCGCGTGCGGCGTCCGGGGGCTTCTGGATATGTATACGCATGCGCGGGCGGCACGCCGCTCGACGCTTACACCCCGTGCATGCGCAAAAAGCACCTGCATGGGGTCATCGACTGTATGGTCGAGGTTTGGATTTCACCTGTAACCTTTCTCTTGACCCTCATTAACCGCAGTAACTATAGCATCAGCATCGCCCTGCGGCATCGAATTTATGCGCTGCACATTGCAGGCATACCAAACGCTGACGCATCCGTGACATAGTCATTGGGGACGTTCTTAAATGACTACCCAATGACTACTCTGTGGTGTCGTCGTCCTCGACAAGTTGGGGGAACACGGCGTCCTTGGGCATGGTGGCCTTCGTCAGCGAGGTGAGCTTTTTGCTCAGCGACGTGTCCGTCTTGACCAGGTCGCTGAGCGTCACGATCTTGTAGCCGTCGGCAATGAGGCCGTCGATAATCTGCGGCAGCGCCTCGAGCGTCTGCTCGGCGCATTCGTCTCTATCGGTGAGCAGCACGATATTGCCCGGCGTCACCGAATCGAGCACCGTCGAGACCTGCTCGTCGGCACCGTTGAGCAGCCAGTCGCCCGAGTCAATATTCCACGAGACCACGGCGGAGACCAGGTCCATCGCATCAATCCAGTTTTGCTCGTCAAAGGCAGCGTAGGGAGCACGCAGCAGCATCGTCTTCACGCCGGTCGCCGACTTAATCGCATCGGTGCCTTTCGTGATCTGTTCGCGTACCGCCTCACGGTCCTGACCCTTGAGCGAATCATCGCTGTAGCTGTTGGATCCGATCTCGCACCCGGCATCGACAATCGCCTTGGCCGTGGCAGGCGAGGCCTCGGCCGCATCGCCCGAAAGGAAGAACGTCGCGGTGACGCCCTTTTCCTTGAGCACCTGCAAGATCTGCTTGGTAGCGCCGCTCGGACCCTCGTCAAACGTCAGCGCCACGTACTTTTTGTTGCCCTTGGGCGCCACGCTGGCGCACGCAACAACGCAATCGGTGGCGGGCACAACCTCGCCGCGGTCTTGCGTCTTGCCCGACTGCTCACCAACCCACACCTCGGAGCGGCCCCGGACACCCCACGTCTGCACATACTCGATAGCGCCCGTACCCTCGACCTTGAGCTTGGGCTCGATAACCGTAGCCTGAACCTCGTGCTTCTCGTAGGTGTTACGGCCATCCTTGACCGTCACCTTCTCGCCGCCCTCAAGTTCGCGGCTATCCCATTTGCCCTGCTTCACGCGCTTGCCGTCGACCTTCACCGACAGCTTTTCGCCCCCGTGGCGCTTGAGTACGCTGTCATCGACGGCCAGCAGGTCGCCTGCATCGTAGGTGTCAGTCAAATCCTGTTCGTCGATGAGATTCTGCAGCGTAGAGCCCACGCGCACCGCGGTCTTCTGGCCGTTGAGTTCCACGTCCACGCTGCGGTTGACGTAGCCCACGACGGCAGCGACAAACAGCACGAGTGCGCAACCCACGGCGATGAGCGCATAGGGCAGGCGAGACGAACGACGGGGCGTACGGCTGTTGCCGATGCGAGCGCTGCGGTCGCTAAAGCCGCGGCTATGGTTGAGATACATCGCGCCGGGCTTACGGTGACGCTTGCGCTGACCGCTGGGCAGCTGCCCCAGGTCGCGGCGCGCCGTCGGACGCGCACCCGAACGCCCGTTTAAGTTGGATCCGTTTTGGCGCATGTGCCCTCCCCCATAAACACAGCGAGCCGGAGCAACATGTCTCCGGCTCGCCTCCCATCATTTGGTACGTCGCTATTTGCTAGCTTTTGACGAGCCCCCGCTCGCCTTTTGATATTCGTCCTTAAAGGCCTTGAACATACCGCGCGTCTTGCCGAGCTGCTTGCCCAGCGCGCGACTGCCCTTGTCCACGGCGACCGATCCCTTGTCATCGAGCACCTTGGCGCCCTTCTTGACCTTATCGCCCACCACGACACTGGCCTCGGCAGCCTTGGCGGCCGCGCCGCCCGAATACCCGAGCGCCTTGACCTCGTCCGAGACAATCATCGCGCCGTTCTCGTAGCCGCGCAGCATCGTCGGCGGCACCTGCGTGTCACCAACCAAAACACTCGAAGCAGCACCGGCGGTCACATAGAATGCCTGCACGATGCCCGAGCGTGGCTTGAACTCGACGTCCGAGCAATAGCCCACGACGTCGCCCGATTCCGTGCGTACGTCCATACCGACCCAGATGATGCAATCATCCAGGTTGATGTCGAGGCGCTTGGCGGCGGCGGCATCGTACGTGTCCTTGACGTCATCGACCGCAATGGCGCCCTCGTAGACACCAATGGCGTCGAGCGCTACGAATCGGTCGGGACGCTCGATCATGCCCGCGATATCGGACTGGCGCACCATAAAGCCGACCACGCGCGTACCGCCCGGGGTAAAGACCGGAAAGTGAATCTTTCCGAGCTTTTTAGGGCTGCGCGGCGTGCCGTCCTTTTTGGTGCGCTTGTCCTCGGTAGGCTTGCGATAGATCTTGGCGCCGACAAAATCCCCGGCGCGCATTATGCCTCGGTCGAGGGCTCCGCAGCCTCGGCATCAGCCTCGACGGCGTTCTCGACCACGACGTCGGCGGCAGGCGTCACGTTGCCACCCGAAATGGCGTCGTTGAGCTGCTCGCGCAGCTGGTCCATGCGCTCGCGGGCCAGGTCGACCTTGGCGCGCAGGTCGTCGGTCTTGGCGTCGACCATCGGGCCAAGGTCATTCACCGCAGCACGGGCCTCCTCGGCGCTGTGCTCGTAGGTGTCGCGCATATTGTCCCAGGCGTCGTTGGCGATATCGGCAGCCATGGCGCGGGTCTCGGCGCCCGAGCGCGGGGCCAGAGCAACACCGATAATAGCGCCGGCAGCGGCACCAAAAAGTGCGCCGGAGACAAAGCTGAAAGTCTTACCCATGATCATTCCTCTCCTGCGGGCACGTCGGTGCCCACCGTTTGAATGCTGTCCATTATACCCGCAGCGCATCACTTGCCGCTCCGCTCATCTGCGTACGGCAAAGGCGCAGGTACATGATGGTGATAAACGCGTAGGCCTACTCCTGAGGCATAGCCGGCATGGCCACCGTGGCACCCGGGTCCTCGCCGGCGCCGTCCACGAGCGGCAGGCCGCCCTCATGCGCAGGTCCTGCCGGAACCGTCGCCGCACCGCCAAAGACGGCAGCAGAGGCCTCGTGGTTCTCGGCAACCGCGCCCTCGGTATCAATCGCCACCTGGGGCTCGTCGTCAAAGTTGGGGACGCCCTGGGGCTCGGTGGGAACGGGCTCGGCGATCGCATCGGCAACGGGCTCGGCGTCGACCGGCACATCGCCCTCGTCAGCGCCCTCGTCCTCGGCAGCATCTTCGCCGTTCGCAGCGGCGACGGCCTCGTGAGGATCCTTGCCCTCGGCCTCGGCGCGCATGCCCAGCACCAGGTTGCGCAAACCCGCGACCGTGCCTTCCACGTCGGGGGCAGGCTGGTCGGCGTGCAGGTACGCCCAGTCCATCATAAAGGTGGCCGACGACAGCGCACCGATGGCCAGTGCGTCATCGGGGCACGAAAGCTCGACCTCAAAGACACGCTCGTCATGCTCGCTTACGCGCGTGCGGCCGCACGAGATGCTACCGGCAAGACCGGTCTCGTTCATGAGCTCGACCGTCACGTGCTCCAGCAGGTGGCAGAGCTCGGTCTGACCCATGCAGTCCTGGAACTCGCGGCCGGAATCGCCCAGGCACAGGTGCTTGGCAATCGCCGGCACCAGGTAATACACGCGCGCCGTGGCCTCGATATCCTCCGAGGTCATGAGCGGCATGCCGGGGTTCACCAGCACATGCGCGCAGATCTTGTCCTCGCTGACGGTGACCTTAAGGATGTTGAACAGGCCTGCCATAACTCTCCCCTACTCTTCCTTGCCCTACTCGTCGCCATCGTGCGGATCCACAGAGCCCGCACCCGACGCCGCCGGCTTCTCTGCCGAAGACTCGGAATCCTTCTTATCGGTTTCGGCCGGAGCGATCACGCGAATGAGCGAGATGCGCTGGCCACGCATCGACTGAACTTTAAACTTGTACCCCGCGACCTCAAACACCTCTCCGATGTCGGGCACCGAGTCGCAAAGCTCCAAAATCCAGCCGGCGATGGTCTCATAATCATCGCTTTCCTCGAGCGGCCAACCAAGCTCAATCGCGTCATCGCACGAAAAACGCCCATCAACGAGCCACTCGCGGCGCGAAAGGCGCGTGAGATACTTGTTGTCGGGGTCGAACTCGTCCTCGATCTCGCCGACGATCTCCTCGACGATATCCTCGATGGTGATAATGCCGGCCGTGCCGCCGTACTCGTCCACGACCACCACGATCTGGTCGTGCGAGGTCTGCATCTCGGACAGTAGCGGCAGGATGTCCTTGGTGTCGGGCACAAAGGTGGCGTCGCGCAAAAAGCCGGCGATGGGCTGGTCACCCTTGCCGTCGAGCGCGGGTTGGATCAGGTCCTTGATGTGCGCAATGCCGGCGACGTTGTCGGGATCCTCGTGATAGACGGGGATGCGGCTGAAGCCGGTCTGGCGCATGGTGGACAGCACGTCGGCGACCGTCTCGTCGTCCTCGCACATGGTGGTGTCCACGCGCGGCACCATGACCTCGCGGGCAACGGTATCGCCCAAGTCAAAGATCTCGTGGATCATACGCTTTTCCTCGTCGAGCAGGTCGTCCTGCTCCGAGACCATGTACTTGATCTCTTCTTCCGAGACGTTTTGGCGGTCGTCGGCGCTCTTGATGCGCAGGATGCGGGCCAGGCCATCGGAGCAGGCGCCGGTCAGCCACACGAGCGGACGGGCGATCTTTTGGAAAAACGACAACGGTCCCACGACCTGCTTGGACACGCCCTCGGCATTGGCCAGGCCGATGCGCTTGGGGACGAGCTCGCCGATCACGATGGACACGAAGGCGACCGCGACGGTGATGATGACCGGCGCCAGGCCGCGCGCGATGGCGGAGAGCGGCGCGATGCCAAAGCTCATGAGCCACGTGGCGAGCGGGTCGGACAGACTCGTCGAGGCGACGGCGGACGAGGCGAAGCCCACGAGCGTAATGGCAACCTGGATGGTGGCGAGCAGCTGGTCGGAGTCGGCAGCCAGCTTAATGGCACGCTCGGCGCGCTTGTCGCCTTCCTCGGCCTCGTGCTCCAACACGGCGCGCTTGGCCGTGGTGAGCGCCATCTCGGACATAGAGAAGTAGCCGTTGATGAGGGTCAAAACGAGGGTGGTGATAAGGGAGATGGTTATGTCCATCGGGAGTTTCTCGAACCTCCAAGATTCGGGACGTCAGGTTAAAACGTTGATGGCGGATACGGCAATTGCACCGGCGCCCAAACGAGAACGCGGGCGCGCAGGCGTGATCGCTAGATTACGAAGAGGATCACCGCCATGAACTGGAAGATGCTGCCGGCGAGCACCCACAGGTGAAACACGCTGTGCAGATAGCGCACGTTTTTGGCGATATAGAACGGCACGCCCGCGGTGTAGCACACGCCGCCGACGGCGAGCAGGGCAAGTGCCACGGGGTTGAGCAGCGCAACAAGTTCGGGCAGCTTAAAGACAACGAGCCAGCCCATCAGCAGGTAGACCAGGCCGCTTACCCAGTGCGGTTGACGCTCGCGTAGGAAGCACTCGAGAGCGATGCCGATAATGGCGATGGCCCATACGGCAAAGAACAGCGCAGGGCCGCCGTCGTTTGCGAGCGTGATAAGGCAAAACGGCGTATAGCTGCCCGCAATGAGCAGGTAGATGCAGCTGTGGTCGATGATGCGAAACACGTGCTTGGCGCGCGCGGGCTGAATCGCGTGGTAGAGCGTGGAGGCTAGGTATTCGAGGATAATGCTGACGCCATAGACAATCGCCGCGGCCATATGGGCCGGGCCTCCGCCGCGCAGGGCGGCGAATACGATCAGGAGCACCAGGCCCGCGATACCCAGCAGGCAGCCGACACCATGGGTGACGGAGTTCATGATCTCCTCACCCACTGTGTAGTGTGGAACGACCGCGGTCTTGGGTCGCGGCTTAGAACTGTCGCTCGAATCGGACATGCCGGTTACATCCTCCAACGTAAAGAGTTCTCAACACTATATCAAAGCGTCTAGGTACGTGCGAAATTTGCACCATACGTGACCCTTTGTTTACCCATTCTTTGCCTGTTGACGCATCAACGGCGAACGTCCATAATGCGCTTGCATTAAATGTTGATGTATTAACATCTTATAGGAGAATACCGCATGGCTCAAAACGCACGTTCCCATCGAAAGCTCAAGATAGCCGGCATCGTTGCACTGGTGGTTGTCGTTGCGCTGCTCGGATTTGCCGGCAACTTTCTGTTTGACTTCGCGCTGAATCCCCGCGCGCCATACACCATGAAGATGATGCAGGATAGCAAGAACGACAAAGAAGGTGAGCAGCCGGATGCCGAGGATACCGAGGCGCGGGCATGGTTTAAAGAGAACCGCAAGAGCAGCAACCTCACCGCGGACGACGGGACCGAGCTTGCCGCCTGGTATTTTGCTGCGTCGGAGAGCACGCACGACTACGTCGTCTGCCTGCATGGATATACCAACGAGCCCATCGGTATGGCCCGATACGCCAAACGCTTCCACGACCGTGGCATGAACGTACTCGCACCCGCCGCCCGCGCCCACGAGCGCTCCGGCGGCGACTATATCGGCATGGGCTGGCCCGAGCGCCTCGACATCGTCGCATGGATCGAGCGAATCGTTCAGGCTGACCCCAAGGCGCGCATCCTGGTCTTTGGCGAATCCATGGGCGCGGCGACCGCCATGAACGTCGCGGGGGAACCTCTGCCCGCAAACGTGAAATGCATTATCGAGGACTGCGGTTATACGAGTGTTTGGGACGAGTTTTCTCTGCAGCTCAAGGACGTGTTCGGCCTGCCCAGCTTTCCCTTGCTCGATGTAGCAAACTTGGTGTGCAACGTGCGCGCGGGCTACGACTTTCATAAGGCGAGCAGCGTGGAACAGCTCAAGCGCGCGACGGTTCCCATGCTGTTTATCCACGGTGACCAAGACACCTTTGTGCCGTACAGCATGCTCGACCAAAACTACGACGCGTGCGCCAGCAAGGTCAAGCAAAAGCTCACCGTCCATGGCGCCACCCACGCCAAGAGCGCGCAGGTCGACCCCGAACTCTACTGGAACACGGTCGACGACTTCCTCGACGAGTATTTTTAGGCAAATAGTACGGTTTACTGGCCTATCTGACCCCCTAGCACTTCCGAAAAGCCGCCCGTGGGCACTGTGCTCACGGGCGGCTTTTGCTAACGTTGCGCCACAAAAGCGCTTGATATGTCCAATAGACAGGTGCTACTTGACCTCGATGAGCTCGTACTCGCTCGTGCCCAGGCCGATCTTCTCGGCATGCGCGATGCACGCGCGCCAGTCGGTATCGGGATGCGTGATGCAGAAGGGGTCGTGCGCCTGCTCGCCCTCCAGATGCTCGTGGTTGTGCTCCATCTTGGCCGCGCTATCGGTGAGCTCGGTGTTGGGCAGCGGCTCGGACGCCATGACGGCGTCGGCGCAGGCCTGGTCGATGGCGACCGGGTCGAAGCTCGCGAACATGCCGATGTCGTTGACGATAGGCGTATCGTTTTCGGGATGGCAATCGCAGTTGGGGCTGATGTCCATAGCAAGCGAGATATGGAAGCTCGGGCGGCCGTCGACGACAGCCTTCGTGTACTCGGCGATCTTGCAGTTGAGCACATCGGCCGCGGCGTCATAGCCGGGCTTGATGCAGTCCTGGTTGCATGCCGCAATGCAGCGGCCGCAGCCCACGCAGCGATCGTGGTCGATAGCGGCGACGTGAACCGTGCGGGTGTTACCGTTGGCAAGCTCGCGCTCGCGGGTATCGTCGAACGAGATAGCGTTGTGCGCGCAGATCTTTTCGCAGGCACGGCAGCCAATGCAGCGCTCGGTCGCGACGTTCGGTTTGCCGGCGGCATGCTGCTCCATCTTGCCGGCACGGCTGCCGCCTCCCATGCCCAGGTTCTTCATGGCACCGCCAAAGCCGGCCTGCTCATGGCCCTTAAAGTGGGTGAGGCTGATCACGATATCGGCATCCATGAGTGCCTGGCCGATCTTGGCCTCGCGCACGTACTCGCCGCCCTCGACCGGGACGAGCGCCTCGTCGGTACCCTTGAGACCGTCGGCGATGATGATCTGGCAGCCCGTGGCATACGGGGTAAAGCCGTTCTGGTAGGCGGTGTCGATGTGCTCGAGCGCGTTTTTGCGGCTACCGACGTAGAGCGTGTTGCAGTCGGTGAGGAAGGGCTTGCCGCCCAGCTCCTTCACGACGTCTGCGACGGCGCGGGCGTAGTTGGGGCGCAAAAAGCTCAGGTTGCCCAGCTCGCCAAAGTGAATCTTGATGGCGACGAACTTGTTCTCGAAGTCGATCTGCTCGATACCGGCGTGACGGATGAGGCGCTTGAGCTTGTCGAGCTGGCTCTCGCGAGCATGCGTGCGCAGGTTGGTGAAGTACACCTTAGCGGGTGCTGCGGGTGCAGTTGCGGTCATAGATATATCCCCTCGGTCTATATGGCGTTACAGACATAAGAGGATGGTACCCGTTGAAGTAGGGTCAAAGTCAAGCGCGAAACCTAGTCATTGGGGACGCTCTTAAATGACTACTCATTGGGGACAGACTTAAATGAGTGCCCCGCCACCTGGCAGCTAGGGACGTTCCTTTCCTACCAGCAGGAAAGGAACGTCCCCGATGACTACTCTTGGACTTTGAGGGCTTCGGCCAGGCTGACGCGCTTGATGGAGCGCGTGTGCAGCAGCGCCACGACCAGGTAGGTCGCAAAGCCGATGCCGACGCATGCGGCCATGGACCAAGCGGGCACGTAGATCTCGATATTGCCGTTGTAGGCGAGCAGCATCGAGCGGAAGATGGCCGTGAGCGAGCCAATAATGACCGGCAGGCTCAGCACGAGCGACGCCGCCACGCACAGCGTGATCGAGCGGATGTACAGATGCGAGATCTCGCTATCGCGATAGCCAAAGACCTTCATGTAGCTAATCGACCGGGCGCTATGGTCGATCACAGCCTTGGTCAGCAGGTACATAAACAGCAGGAAGATAAACACCGCGAGCCCGACCATCATGCCGATCATTTTGCTCATCATGCCTATAAACTGGTCGCCCACGGCGCGCATGTCGTCGGACGTGGTGTCGCCGGCAAAGTAGCGCGCATCGAGGTCGAGCTTCTCGTCGCTCACATAGCCGTTAAAGTAGGCAGCGTCGTTGTCGAACAGCTCGTTAAAGTCGTCGATACTCATATAGACATTCATGTCCGACTTGGAACCCCAGGCACAGTCCTTGCCCGCGTACTCAAAGAAGTAATGCTCGCCCTCGTACTTGTCGCTGAGCGTGACCTTCTGACCCTCGCTCCAGCCAAACTTATCGAGCAGACCGCCGCCAAAGACGACGCGCCCATCGCCGACGTTGAGGTCCTTCCAATAGCGCGAATCGGGCGAGATGCCGTAGACGGAAATCGCCTCCTGCCCATTTCCGTCGCCGCGGTCGTATTGCAGCTGGTAAACGGCATATTTCTCGGCTTGCGCGATTGCGCCCGCGCCGTTGTCGGTCGTATTGACCGGGTGAATGTCGTCGTTGTCGGTGTCGATCTTAGAGGCCTTGTCGATCAGGTCGATAGCCTCGTCGCGGTTGCAGCCAAGGGCATCGGCAAGGTCATCGAGGCGCGCATAAAGCGCATCCTTCTTGTCCTGGACCTTGGCAAGCGCGTCCTGCGCTGCGGTCAGGCTCTCGGCAGACGGAGATGCGGTCGCGGCATCGGCTGCCGCCTGTGCAGCATCGGCCGCGTTGTCAAACTCGTCATCGGCATCCTGGGCGGCGGAAAGCAGCGCGCCGTCAACCGACTGCAAGCGCTCGAGTGCCGACCACTGCTCACGCTCCTCGGCAGTGCCCTCGAGCTCCAGCGGCGCCTTGAGCGTGTACTGGTGCTCGGCGACCAGACTCGTCTCGAGATTGTCCGCATAGTGCGTCATCGTGGGCAGAATCGCCAGGCCAAAGAGCAGCAGCAGCGACGCAAACGCAATGCCCACGAAGAGCGTGGCGAAGTTGCCCAGATTGCGCAGGAAGATACGCAGGCGGAAGCGGGAAACAAAGCCCATGCGCTCCGGCAGTTGCATACCACGCTTGGTGCCAGACTTGCCGCTCGCCTCGTGACGAAGGAATTGCAACGGCGTCTTGCCCATTTTGCGAAGCAGACCCACCAGCGTGATGAGGATGAGCGCGACGGCGGGAACCACGGCGCACTTCACAAAGATCTCCCAGCTCCAGTACACCTGGAAGGGCGGCAGGCTGTACGAACCGTAATAGAGGCTGCGCATGGGCTCGGTAAAGAACGCAATGCCGAGCGCAGTGCCCAAAAGCGCCGCGACCACGCCCACGATGGCGGGAAGCGCAAGGTAGTGCAGCACAATCTCGCGTCGACGATAGCCGCTGGCGAGCAGCGTGCCAATGATGGCGCTCTCCTCCTCGATGGTGGCGTCGGTAAGGACCACAAAGACAAATGCCATTATCACGATGATGATGTCGAGCAACGTCATCCACATCATGGAGTCGCCGTCCACGTCGTCACGCGCGTAGCCAATGCCCTGGTTGGAATCGGCGTCGATGAGGTCATCCACGCGCGCATCGGCGTCGGTCAGTGCCTCCACCATATCCTGCTCGGCATCGGTGCGGTCCGCGGTGGAGAGATCGCGATCGGCAAAGGTAAAGGAGTAGGTGTAGGCAGGCGCGCCGCCGGCATCCTCGAGCGCGGCAAAGCCGGCATCGGCGACCTCGGCCACACCATAGGTGATGGTGTTCACCGTAAAGTCCGAATTGTTGAGGAACAGCGCCTGGCTATCGGGCTGGGTCATGATGCCGCAGATGGTGTAGGTGCGGCCCTCAAGCTCGACCTTATCGCCCACGGACAGGTCGTTGTTGGTGGCAAAAACGCGGTCGATTGCTACCTCGTCGTCCGCCTTGGGCTCCTTGCCCTCACAGTAGGACGCGATATCGACCTTGGTGCGGTGCGCATAGGTGCGCAGCGTGCGCTTGGTGCCGTCGTCGCCAGCCGCCTTTTTGATGATGGCGTCGATAGAGAAGTTCTTGTAGAACGTAACGCCGCCGACGTCCTCAGCCGCGTCTTCGGCAGCCTTGAGCTGATCTTTGGTGGCCTCGAAGGAGGTAGTCACGCGGCCGTCCTCGATCGTGTATGCATCGCGCATGTCGTCAATGAGGCAGCCGATGGAATGCGCCGCGAGCAAAAAGCCCGACGTGAGGGCGATGCTTCCGCACATAAGCAAAAAGATGCCCAGGTACTTGCCGATATTGCGGCGCAGCTCGCGCGGGAGACGTTTTGCGAGAGGTGTCATGGCGCCGCCTACCAATCGAGCTCGGCGGCCGCGACGGGTGACTCGTTGAGCTCATCCTCGACGATGCGCCCGTCGCGCAGGCGCAGCACGCGATTGGCCATGCGCGCGATGGCCGCATTGTGGGTGACAATGATGATGGTGCAGCCGTAGGTGCGGTTGACATCCTCCATGAGCCGCAAGATTTCCTTGGATGTCTTGTAGTCGAGCGCGCCCGTGGGCTCATCGCACAGCAGCAGGCCCGGATTTTTGACGAGCGCACGGCCGATGGCGCAGCGCTGCTGCTGGCCGCCTGAGACCTGGCGCGGAAACTTGTTGCGGTGCTCGTAGAGGCCCAGCGAACGCAGCAGATCGTCGACGTCGAGCGGTTTTTTGGACAGGTGCGCCGTGACCTCGATGTTTTCCTTGATGGTAAGGTCGGGCACCAGGTTGTAGAACTGGAAGACAAAGCCCAGCTCGCGGCGGCGGTACTCGCCCAGATCGGCAGGCTTGAGCACGGTGAGATCGCAGCCGTCCACCATGATGGAGCCGCCGTCGGCATCCTCCAGGCCGCCGATCAGGTTGAGAAAGGTCGACTTGCCCGAGCCCGAGGGCCCCAGCATGACGCAGATCTCGCCGCGGTTGATGGACGTGTCGATGCCATCGAGTACCGTCAGGCGCGCATCACCGTCGCCATAGTGTTTCTTGAGCCCTTTGACCTGGACATACGCTTGCTTTGTCGCCATGCTATCCCCCGTTGTTAGCCTTCTGCTACTTTTCTAGGCTAATAGTAAACCCAGGCGAACTATTTTTAAGCGACAGGCGCGATTTTTTCCAAACCAGTCATTGGGTACTCATTGGGGACAGACTTAAATGACTGAAACCACTCATTTAAGTCTGTCCCCAATGAGTACCGCCAGGGACAGTCCTTGCCAGCCCGGCCGGCGAGCCGGCGAGTCGGCAAAGACTGTCCCCAGCGACCAGTCGTTTAAGAACGTCCCCAATGACTAGGTGGCTAGGCGTGGGATTTGTTGTGCGCGAGGGCTAGGCCTACGGCGGCGATGGCCGCGGCAAAGAGCACCGTGACGCCCAGATCGCAGGCGATGTCGCCCAGCACGGTGGACGTCAGGTCCGCAGCGAGCGCCTTGCCGATCGCGTCGTTCACCCAATACGTCGGCACAAAGTGCGCCACCGTCTGCACGGCCGAGCCCATGAGCGACAGCGGAATCCAGGCGCCGCCCAAAAACGTCATGAGCATGCCGAGCAGGTTGCCCACACCGTTGAGCAGCTCCTCGCGCGCGCCCAGGCTCGACAGCGTAAAGCCAACGGCCAGCGGCGTGCACGCCAGGGCAAACGTTGCCGCCAGCGCCAGGCACACGCGACCCACGCCGACCTCGGCAACCGCGCTGGCAAAGCCCACGACGCCCATCATGCTCGACACGAGCCAGATGCAGACGGTGAGCACGGCGGCGGCCGCGAACACAGCGAGCGAACGCTGGCGCTCAGAGACCGGGCTGGCATCCATGCGGCGCACGCGCTCGGGCTCGTTCATGCCCGAAAACACCAGTCCCACCGACACGATGACCGACGAGATGATCGCGTACGCGCCAAAGTTGAAGTACGACTCGAGCGTGGTAGCAGCAGTCGAGTCGACCTTGACCTGCTCGATCTGGACCTCCGCGCGCTTTGCGGCCGCGTGCTCGGCGGCCCTTGCGACGTCACCGTTGGAGGCAGCGGGTTCAAGCGCCGCCGCAGCGCCCGCGAGCGAGATCCAGCGCGAGGCCTCGGCGGACGAAAGCGCCGCCGCCATGGTGCCGGAACCATAGGTCACGTCGAGCTTGGGCAGGGCCTCCCCCGCACGGGCGGCTGCAACAAGATCGTCCTCAAACCCCTCCGGGATAAAGAACACGCAATCGGCACTGCCCTTGGCGCTGTTGCTCTTGGAGAGCGCGTCGGCAAGGTCGTATGTGTCGTCGCCGACGCCCGTGACCAGGTCAAAGCGTGAGCCCAGGTGCTTGGTAAGCGCCCGCGAAAGATCGCTGTCGTCGCGGTCGACCACGATCACGTTGGTGTCGTAGGGCTTGTACTCGGTAAGCTGCGACGAGTTCCAGCTCACCGAAGCCGCGATGAATACGCCCATGAGCGAGATGAACACCGTATAGATGAGCAGGTAGAACGGGTGCGCCAGCGCCATGCGAAGCGCGGTCTTAAAGGTGCTCATAGCGGCTCCTTCCAAAGATCAGCGTAGCGGCGGCGACAAACACCAGGGCCATCAGGACGAGCGCGCCGGCGCGAACAGACACTATGACCCAATCCGAGGGCACTGAAAAGATAGGAGCCCCCGCTCG
>CAUFMB010000015.1 GCA_959026535.1 uncultured Collinsella sp.
ACGAGCGGGGGCTCCTATCTTTTCAGTGCCCTCGGATTGGGTCATAGTGTCTGTCCAAACTCGGCATTGATCCTGGCATTTGTAAGAGCATGATCTCGTGTGGTCTGCCGCTTGGCTTTCAGTCTGCTGCGTATTCGATTTCCAACGTTTTGATTCAGGTGTCGGTCAACTCGTTTGGTGCCGATGTCACCACGGCGTGGGGTCTTTCGGGCCGTTTGGATGGCATTGTCTGGATGGTTACCGAGGCGCTTGGCGTGTCGATCACCACGTTCTCGGCACAGAACTTTGGCGCGCGCAACTACGAGCGCATGCGCAAGGGCTACCATACGTCGCTCGTGCTGTCGTTTATGCTCATTGGTGGCCTGTCTGCCGTGCTGCTGGTGTTCTCGGGTCCTCTGTCGCGTCTGTTTGTCGACGATGCTTCGATTTCGGCGTACACCACGACGATCCTTCATTTTATCGCGCCGTTCTACGCGATCTTCTCGATTATCGAAAACGCGTCGGGCTCCATTCGCGGTGCCGGCGTTAGCTTGCAGCCCATGCTGCTCACGATTTTTGGCACTGTCGTGCTCAGGGTGATCTGGGTGTTTGCGATTATGCCGTTCGATCCGTCGCTTGAGCACCTGCTGCTGGTTTACCCCGTAACCTGGCTCATCACGGCCACGATGTTTACCATCTACCACCACAGCGGCAACTGGCTCGGCCGCGCCACCGCCTAGCCATTAGGGACGTTCTTAAACGACTAGTCGTTGGGGACGTTCTTAAATGACTAGTCGTTTGGGACACTCTTTGCGACACGAATTTCGGGTTTTCATCCAGTTTGTCTTGCACACCCTTGTAAACTGGCAGAACGGGCTCAGCAAATTAGATCGTCCGCGCCTATCAGATGTTGCCCGGTGGGTTTTTGATGGGAGGGCGATATGCCAAGAACGGGTCGTGTCGTTTCGTTGACGGGCTATAACCACATTATCGCGCGTGGAAATGGCGGCATTTGCATCTTTGAAGACGACGAGGATCGATATCGGATGCTCACGTTGTTCGAGGGCAAACTCGTTGGCAATGGTGTTGGCGTTACGGCGTGGTGCCTCATGTCGAACCATTTTCATCTCATGGTCGATGACCCTAACGGAAGAATCTCATCTTGCATGAGCGGCATCCTTACCTCATATGCTAAGTATTTCAATCGCAAAACTGACCGTGTTGGTCATTTGTTTCAGGATCGGTTTAAGAACATTCCAGTTGAGAATGATATTCAGGCAATTGCGCTCGCTGACTACATCCATATGAACCCAGTTAAGGCGGGTGTTTCCGCTGTCGATAGATATCGCTGGTCTAGCTATCGAGCATATGCGTATGGTTATGACGGGTTTGGGTTTTGCGATCCAGGTATAGTGTTGGAACTCGTGGGCGGTTCGCTGGAGTATCGGCATTATCTTGATGAGCGACTAGAGAGCGCACCTTATGATGCCGAGCCCCGTCCTCGTGTTCTCGATGATGAGGTGCTCAAAATCGCGAAGGAGATTGCTTTGCCTGTTTCTCTTTCCGACATTAAGGCGATGACTCCAGCCGAGCGCAGACCGATTCTTTGCAAAATGCGGAAATCAGGTCTTACGGTTAATCAAATTGTTAGGGCGGTTGGTCTTGGCCGCGCAACGGTTGCGAATGGCACGTCGGGTTGGCGTGAATTTTAGGGCCGGGATTTTGCCCTTTTCCCAAGAAAGAGTGTCCCCAGCGACTAGTCATTTAAGAACGTCCCCAATGGCTATCGGCCGCGCCACTGCCTAGCCATTGGGGACGTCCGCAATGGCTAGTATTCGATGCCTTGGCGGGCTAGGAGGCCTTCGTCGAAGTAGTGTTTGACGGGGCGCATTTCGGTTACTAGGTCGGCAAGGTCGGCGAGGGGCAGCAAGCCACGGCCGGTGAGTACGAGCTCCGTGGTGGCGGGCTTTATCGCAATCAGCGCTTCGACATCCTCGCGCGTCACGAATCCGCGGCGCATCGCTTCGCCGAGTTCGTCCAGAATGAGAACGTCGACCTGTGATATTTGCTCGCGTACGAGCTCCATGATCTGCTCGGCGCAAGCCTCGGGTGTGTCGCGATCGGCCTGTATAATGCGCAGTCCCAGGCGCGGCGCGGCATCGTGTTCGGCGCAGTGCAGCTTCTTGGCAAACTGCAGCATGAGTACGTCGAGTCCATAACCCGTGGCGCGCATCGCCAGTCCCAGCGCAGCCGTGGTTTTGCCCTTGCCGTCGCCCGTATAGATTTGAACCTTGCCGACTTCCAGTGATGCCATCTCTGTCCTTTCGTGCCCGGCGTCGGTTTATCGCCGTCCGGGTTGGGTATTCTAGAAAACATTATCAACCCCAGTAGATGGAGTTCAAGCAGATGGAGATGGATGACAACAAACGTAGACGGAATATGATCCTCTACGTGCTCATCGCCTTCGTCGTCTACCTCGTGCTCTCGACCGTTCTGTTCCCCAACATCGGTCACACGCAGCAGATTACGAAGACCGATTATTCGACGTTTGTCAAAGCGCTCGATAAGAAGAGCGTCGACAAGGTCGAGTACAACACGGACGATTACACGATTTATTACACCAAGAAGGGCGAGGACGAGAACCTCGCCTACAAGACGACCGGCGTGCCGAATGACGCGGGCTTTACCGATCGCGTGCTTGAATCTGGCGCCTCGCTTGAGTCGGTCGTTCCCGATAAGAACTCGGGTCTGATGACCTACTACCTGCTCACCCTCATTCTTCCTATGGCGATTTTCTTCCTGATCGGCTGGTGGCTCAACCGCCGCATGAAGAAGGCCATGGGCGATGACGGTCCGTCGATGAACTTTGGTGGCGGCGGTTTTGGCGGCGGCGGACTGGGCAAGTCCGGCGCGCGCGTAATCGCCTCCAAAGACGTGGGCGTAACCTTTAAGGATGTCGCCGGCCAGGAAGAGGCCAAGGAGTCCCTCAAGGAGGTCGTCGACTTTCTGGAGAAGCCGCAGCGCTACGAGGAGATCGGCGCCAAGCTGCCGCGAGGTGCCCTCCTTGTCGGCCCTCCGGGTACCGGTAAGACCCTGCTTGCCAAGGCCGTTGCCGGCGAAGCGGGCGTGCCGTTCTTTAGTATTTCTGGTTCTGAGTTCGTCGAGATGTTCGTCGGCCGCGGTGCCGCTAAAGTTCGCGACCTGTTTAAGCAGGCCAAGGAAAAGGCCCCGTGCATCGTCTTTATCGATGAGATCGATACCATCGGCAAAAAGCGCGATGGCGGCGGCTTTAGCGGCAACGACGAGCGCGAGCAGACGCTCAACCAGCTGCTGACCGAGATGGACGGCTTCGATAACCACAAGGGTATCGTCGTCCTCGCTGCCACCAATCGTCCCGACAGCCTCGATCCCGCCCTGCTGCGCCCCGGTCGTTTTGATCGCCGCATCCCCGTTGAGCTGCCCGATCTGACCGGCCGCAAGAACATTCTTGAACTGCATGCCAAGAGCGTGAAGACGGAGCCGCCGATTGACCTGACCGCGATTGCCCGCGCCACGCCCGGCGCCTCGGGTGCCGACCTGGCCAACATCATCAATGAGGGCGCCCTGCGCGCGGTCCGCGAAGGTCGCAAGCGAGCGACCCAGGACGACTTTGAGGAGTCGGTGGAGGTCGTCATTGCCGGCCAACAGCGTAAGTCCACGGTGCTTTCCGACCACGAGAAGCAGGTCGTTTCCTACCACGAGATCGGCCATGCTATCGTCGCTGCCCGCCAAAAGGGTTCCGCGCCGGTTACCAAGATCACCATCGTGCCGCGCACGAGCGGTGCTCTTGGCTATACCATGCAGGTCGAGGAGGACGAGCGCTTCCTGACGACACGCCAGGAGGTCTTGGACAAGCTCGCCGTCTACTGCGGCGGCCGTGCGGCCGAGGAACTCATCTTTGGCGAGATGACGACCGGTGCCGCCAACGATATCGAACAGGCCACCAAGCTTGCCCGTAACATGGTGACGCGCTTTGGTATGTCCGACGAGTTTGGCATGATGGCGCTCGGTACCGTGCAGAACGCGTATCTCAATCAGGATACGTCGCTCACCTGCGCCCCTGGTACGGCCGAGCGTGTGGACGCGATTGTCGCTAAGCTGATCGAGGACGCGCACGATCGCGCCCTGCAGATCCTCAAGGAAAACAAGTTCAAGCTCCATGAGCTGGCTCGTTATCTGTACAAGAAGGAGACCATCACGGGTGAGGAGTTCATGAACCTCCTCACGCGCGAGAATCCGCTGATGCCCAAGCAACAGTAACGCCGCGGTCGAGCCAGTAAACGCCGACGCCCCATTTGAGCAGCTTTCTCAAATGGGGCGTTTTGCTTGAGAGGGATGGAAATGAAGATCGTGGTGAGCGCCTGCTTGATGGGCGAGAGCTGCAAGTATAACGGGCTTGACAACTATCGTCGCGAGTTGGTCGAGGCCTGCGAGCGTACAGGGACTGAGGTCCTCTTGGTGTGCCCTGAGGTCTTTGGCGGCCTGCCCACGCCGCGCAGGCCGTCCGAGATTGTGAACGGCGAGGTCCGTACCTGCGAGGGTACCTCGGTCGATCGCGAGTTTCGCCTGGGCGCTCAACGTGCGCTCGACATGTGCGAGCAGGCGGGCGGCCCGTCCGAGATCGTTGCGTGCATTTTGCAGGATCGCAGTCCGTCGTGCGGCGTGGGCCATATCTACGACGGATCCTTCAGCGGCACGCTCACAACAGGTAACGGTGTCTTCGTTGACCTGCTCCTGCGCCACGGCTACCGCGTTATCCCGGCTAGCAAGTTCGACTCGAGCATGTTACGGCAATAAAAAACCGCCACAAAGGTATTGTCCCCTTTGTGGCGGTTTTGGTCGGTTAGGCCAGGATAGAATGGCCGTAGGCGTTGGCGGCCTTGATGGCGGCGGCGAACTTTTCGTCGGTGAAGGGCTCCGGGTTGCCTTGCTTCCACTCGTTGGTGGCGTGCGCGTATTCGCACAGGGCCGGGATATCTGCCTCGGTAAGGCCAACCTGCTCAAGCGTTACGGGCAGCCCCATCTGCTTGTTAAAGGCGGCGTAGCGCTCAAGGTTCTCGGTATCGCCCGTATAGGCAAACAGTACCAGCACGCCCAGGCTCACGACCTCGCCATGCAGGTAGGTGCCCTCACGCGGAATGCTGCAGGTGGCGTTGTAGAACGCGTGCGCCACGCTCGAGTTGTAGTAATAATCGTTCTGGTTGGTCAGGTTCGAGACATAGCCCGTGTTGACAACGATGTCGAGCGCGATCTGCTTGACGGCCTCGCTCGACAGATTCTGGCGCACATCCTCAAGACCCTGCACACCATAGGTAAACAGCGGCTCGGAGCAGGTGTGGGCGAGTGCCAGGCCAAGACCGGCGGTGTGCTCCAAATTACCGGCGCTCGTGGCGTACTCGACCTCGGGCTGCTTGGACAGGGCATCGCCTACACCGGCCCAGAAGTACTCTGCTGGCGCCTCGGCGATGATCTTGGGGTTGATGAAGATGTGCGCGGGGCGGTTGGGGTACGAATAGCCCTCGAGCGAGCCGTCGTCGTTGTAGACAACGGCAATGGCGGTCGCGGCGGAGCAGTTGGAGCAGATCGTCGGCACGGTAAAGACGATCTTCTTGAGCTCGATGGCCGCCGTCTTGACGGTATCGAGCGCCTTGCCGCCGCCGCAAGCAATGAGCACGTCGGCTTCCTGGCAGGCGGGGGAGTTTACGACCTTGGCGATATTGGCACGCGTACTGTTGGTACCGTAGACGCGCGTCTCCAGGACCTCGACATCGGTACCTTCAAGTGCCGCCTCGATTCCCGGCAGCGCCGCAGCCAGGGCTCGCTTGCCGCCAATGATGGCGACTTTCTTCGCGCCGTACTCCGCCAGTGCAGTTGGCAGCTTGGTAAAGCAATCCTCGCCAACGGTGTAGTCGCTCATTCCAATTGTGCGCATAGCAGCCTTCTTTCGTTCGATAAAGTGCTTTCAGGTATTTTGCTCCTAGTGAAGGCTTGTAATAGCGAGAAATTTCGAACGTATAAAACCAGTGTTGAGGGTTTTTTGCCGACGCGGAACGTGCTAGCATACACCGCATAAGCGTTGATGGGGACGAGTAGTCGGCCGTCCGCATGCTACAGAGAGCGGGAAGCGCTGAGAACCCGTGCATGCGACCGATGAAAATCACCCCGGAGCTGCGGTCCCAACGGACGTGCCGCGCAGACACGTCTTAGTAGATATCGCCGAGATGGTCGTCGATACAGGCCAGCCGAGTAACGGATGCGAGCGCGCGAATACGCGGGCGAGGGCATCTAAGCTGGGTGGTTAAACGAAGAGCTTTTGCGGGCGTACAGCTCGTTTTGTGGCGCTTCGTCCCAGCTTGTAGGGACGGGCGCTTTTTTGGTGCCCAACGGGCGTGTGCGCCCATGACATGAAAGGGGTACCGTGGCAAACGAGTACAAGCAGACGATGAATCTGCCCAAGACCGGTTTTCCCATGCGTGCCGGTCTTTCCAAGTCCGAGCCCAAGCGACTCAAGGACTGGCAGGACAACAAGGTCTACGAGCAGGTTCTGAAGAAGAACGAGGGTCACAAGAAGTTCGTGCTGCACGACGGTCCTCCGTACGCCAACGGCCCGATTCACATCGGCCATGCCATGAACAAGATCTCCAAGGACATGATCAACCGTTACTGGATGATGCAGGGCTATGAGGTTCCCTATGTTCCCGGTTGGGACTGCCATGGCCAGCCGATCGAGCATAAGGTCGAGGAGAAGCTCGGCACCGAGAAGTTCAACCAGACCTCCACGGCTAAGATCCGTGAGCTTTGCAATAAGTTCGCTGTCGAGAACATCGAGCTGCAGAAGGCCGGCTTCCGTCGCCTGGGCGTGCTCGGCGATTGGGACAACCCCTATCTGACGCTCTATCACCAGCATGACGCCGCCGACATCGAGGTTTTCAAGGCCATGTTCGACAAGGGCATGATCTATCGCGGTCACAAGCCCGTCCACTGGTGCAAGCACTGCCATACCGCACTTGCTGAGGCCGAGATTGAGTACTCCGACGAGACGAGCCCGTCCATCTTCGTGCGCTTTGAGATGACCTCCAAGCCCGCCGGCCTCGAGAACTTCGACGGCCCGGTTGACTTTATCATCTGGACGACCACGCCGTGGACCATCCCCTCCGACCAGGCAGTTTCTCTCAAGCCCGGTGCCGCCTACGTCGCCGTTGAGCACGACGGCCGCGCCGAGGTCATGCTCGAGGACCTAGCTCCCAAGTGCTGCGAGGAGTTTGGCTGGGAGTACACCCCGGTTGTGGTCGACGGCAAGCCCTATGTGGTTCCCGCCGAGACCTTCCATCACATTCACTATAAGCAGCCGATCTTTGACGGTGTCGAGGGCGTTGCGCTGTTGGCCGATTACGTCGGTGTCGATGACGGTACCGGTATCGTCCACAACTCGCCCGGTCACGGCGTCGACGACTACTTCGCCTGCCTCAAGGAGGGCATCACCGACATTTGCATGCCGGTCGATGACGACGGCAAGTTCTACACCGGCGAGGAGTTTGGCACCGGCGGCCCCTTCAGCGGTATGGACACCGATGAGGCCAACCCGCACATCATCGAGTTCCTGCGCGAGCGCGGCACCCTCGTCCTCGAGAAGAAGATCACGCACAGCTATCCGCACTGCTGGCGCTGCAAGCACCCGGTGCTCTTCCGTGCTACCGACCAGTGGTTCGTCTCGATGGATAAGACCGGTTTGCGCGAGCAGGCTGGCAAAGAGGTCCGCGAGAACGTCAAGTGGTATCCGGCCCACGCGGCAAACCGCATCGGTGCCATGGTCGAGCAGCGTCCCGACTGGTGCATCAGCCGTCAGCGCAACTGGGGCGTGCCTATCCCCAGCTACACCTGCGCCGACTGCGGCGAGAAGGTCATGAACGACGCCACGCTCGACGCCGTCATCAAGCTCTTCCACGAGAAGGGCTCCGACGCCTGGTTCACCGACGCTCCCGAGAGTTACCTGGGCGAGGCTTGCGTTTGCCCCAAGTGTGGCGGCCATCACCTCAAGGCTGATAAGGACATTCTCGACGTGTGGTGGGACTCCGGCGTGTCCTGGAAGGCCGTCTGCGAGTATCGACCCGAGCTTGAGTACCCGGCTGACGTGTATCTCGAGGGCTCCGACCAGCATCGCGGTTGGTTCCAGAGCTCGCTGCTCACTTCGGTGGGCGCCAACGGCCATGCTCCCTACAAGGCGGTCGTCTCGCAGGGCTTCACGCTCGACGGCCAGGGCCGCAAGATGTCCAAGTCGCTCGGCAACGTCATCGACCCCAATAAGGTCTGTGACGAGATGGGCGCCGACATCATCCGCCTGTGGGTTGCTTCCGTTGACACCAGCTCCGACGTGTCCATCGACCACGAGATTCTTGCCCGTACGTCCGATGCCTACCGTCGTTTCCGCAACACGCTGCGCTTCCTGCTTTCCGAGCTCGAGGGCCAGTTTGAGCCTGAGACCGACGGTGTCGCCTTTGCCGACCTGCTGCCGCTCGACAAGCTCATGGTTGCCCGTCTGACCCAGGTTCAGGCCGAGGTCGACGACGCTTACTCTTGCTACGAGTTCCCGCGCGCTTACCGTGCGCTTTATGACTTCGTGGTTACCGAGCTTTCCAACGTGTACCTCGACGCCCTGAAGGACCGCCTGTACTGCGACAAGCCTGGCTCGCTCGAGCGCCGCAGCGCCCAGACCGTGCTGGCCGAGCTCTTCTCGATGCTCATGCGCGATCTGCAGCCGATTTTGTCCTACACCGTCGACGAGGCCATGGCCTACGCGCCTGCCGGCTGCGTCGACCACCAGAAGTACGCCGCGCTGCTCGATTGGTATAAGTCGCCTATCACGGTCGACGAGGCCAATGAGTTCGAGGGCGTGCTCGAGGCTTCACTCGAGCTCCGTAGCGCCGTGACCAAGGCCCTTGAGGATGCCCGCTCCGTCGGCACCTTCACTAAGAGCCAGCAGGTCCGCGTCAAGGCGGTCGTTCCCGCCGAGATGTACGCGCTGCTGACCGGCGACAAGGCGGTCGACCTGGCCGAGTTCTACATCGTTTCCGATGTTGAGCTGACCCAGGGCGAGGAGCTCTCCGTTGCCATCGAGGCTGCCGAGGGCGAGTGCTGCGACCGTTGCTGGAATTACCGCACCACCGTCGGCGAGTACAACGGTCACGCACATATCTGCAAGCGCTGCGCTGACGCGCTGTAGGTTACGGCGTTCGTAGAACGCCGTAACCTACCGACGCTGCAAACGCTCCTAAGCGGCAATCTGATGTTCAATCGTCGGTCGCGTACCAAAGTACGCTTCCCTCCTCTTTCACGTCACCTTGCTCGCTTAGGGACGTTTTCGCTGTTGATGACGGTAATGCGGCGTTTCTATGGACCTAGTCGTTGGGGACGTTCTTAAACGACTAGTCAAACAAGAACGTCCCCAACGACTACCTGTGTCATATTTAAGCGGCATTCTGTTTTTCGGAATGTCGCTTTCGTTTTGTGCTGGTTATTTCGCTTGCGTTGGTGGATATGTCGTGCGCTCTGCGTATGGCAATATAAGATGGTTAATTGCGTTCAACGGAATCCGATTGTTCTGAGGGCAGGGGATTGATTTGGGTCGTACTGGGGATATGACGCCGCCTTTGGGTTGGCGGTTGGGTGTTGCTGGTGGGGTGGCGCTGGTTGTGCTGCTTGTTGACCAGTTGACCAAGCTTGCGGTTCGTGCCGTGGGCGATGCACTGCATGTGACCGTCATCCCCGGCGTGATCGACTTCCTGTTTGTCCGCAATATCGGCGCTGCCTTTAGCATGGGCGAGGGGCATGGCATCGCGTTTGCCGTGCTGGCGCTGGCGGTCATTGTCGCTATTGCCGTGTACCTCGTTCGTGCACCTCAGCTCGCCCATCTTGAGGTTGTGGGCATGGCGATGGTTGCGGGCGGTGCTATCGGCAACGCTATCGATCGTTTGGCCTTTGGCTTCGTGACCGATTTTATTGCCACCACCTTCATCGACTTTCCCGTCTTCAATGTGGCCGATATCGGCATTACGGTCGGTGTTGTGCTGGCGCTTATCGGTTACATTTTCTTGAGTCCCGCCGCTCGCGAGGTCGATGCGACTGCTGAGCTCAATGCCCGTGATGAGGCCCGCGCTAAGCGCAAAGCCAAGCAGCGTGGGGAGCGTGCCCGCAAGATTCGCGAAAGGAATGAGCGTTAATGGCCGACATCCATATTCTTGTTGCCGACGATTGCTCTGGCCAGCGTCTCGACGCCTTTCTGGGTGCCAACGACGGCTGCCCCACGCGCTCTGCCTGCGCGCATTTGATCGAGGGCGGCGCCGTAATCGTGAACGGCGAGACCTGTCTGTCAAAAAAGTATGCCGTACGCGCCGGTGACCGCATCTCGGTCGACCTGCCCGAGCCGCACGATCCCACCGATGTGATTCCCGAGGCCATCCCGCTCGACATTCGCTATGAGGACGACTATCTCATTGTGCTCTCCAAGCAGCGCGGGCTGGTGTGCCATCCCGCCCACGGCCACGAGAGCGGCACGCTTGCGAACGCCTTGGTCTACCACTGCGGTATCGATCATCTTGGTACCGTGCAGGGTGAGGACCGCCCCGGCATCGTGCATCGCCTGGATCGCGATACCTCGGGCCTTATGCTCGCGGCAAAAGACGACGACACCCAGCGCGCGCTTCAAAATCTCATTCGCACGCGTACGCTCGACCGCCGCTATATCACGCTTGTCCACGGGCACATCGCCATGGACGAGGGCACCATCAATACCGGTATTGCCCGATCGACGCGCGACCGTGTCAAGATGGCGGTTTCTGACGATCCTTTCGCCCGCCAGGCCATTACGACCTTTAAGGTCCTCGAGCGCTTCGATTCCATGCGTTTTGACGACGGCTATACGCTCATTGAGTGCCATCTGTTTACCGGTCGCACGCACCAGATTCGCGTGCATATGCGTCATATCAACCACGCCTGCGTGGGCGATCCACTCTACGGCAAGTGCGATGCGCGCGCCGACCAGGGCCTGACCAGGCAGTTCCTTCATTCCTGGCGCGTGGCGTTCGACCATCCCGTGACGGGGGAGCGCATTGAGTGCCGCGACGAGTTGCCGTGGGATCTCGCTGCGGTTCTCGACGATCTGGCTCCGCGCTCGCTCGGTCGCACGGCCGTTGGAGATGAAATCGTTCCGCAGCTCGGTCTTCTCGAAGCCTAGCCAGTATTAGGTGGTTTCTTGAACTCGGTAAGCCTGCGGTAAGATATACGATTGTTTACGTTACGCGTTGCTGGGAGCCTGCATGCTCGCCTTTTTACAAACCAACACACCCATCGTGATCTTCAACCAGATTGTCGTCACGCTGCTCACGGTCTGCTTTCTGTACCAGGTGGTCTTCTTTGTCATTGGCGCTCTTCGTGGCGAGGTCGCGCCTCCCAAGGCCAAAAAACTCCATCGCTATGCCTTTTTTATTGCGGCGCATAATGAGGAGGCCGTGATCGCCAACCTCGTTCGCTCCATCAAGGACCAGGATTATCCGTCCGAGCTCATCGAGGTTTTCGTGGTCGCCGATGCCTGCACCGACAACACGGCGCAGCTCGCGCGCGAGGCCGGTGCCATTGTTTACGAGCGCAATGACCTGGCCCGCAAGGGCAAGAGCTGGGTCATGGACTTTGGCTTCGACCGCATTCTCAACGAGTATCCCGACACGTTTGAGGGCTACTTTATCTTCGATGCCGATAACGTTATCTCCCGCGATTACGTTTCCAAGATGAATGATGCCTTTGACCAGGGCTTCCATGTGGTCACGAGCTATCGCAATTCCAAGAACTTCGGCAGCTCGTGGATCTCGGCAGCTAATGCCACGTGGTATCTACGCGAGGCGCGCTTCCTCAACAACGCGCGTAATATCTGCAAGACGTCCTGCGCTGTTTCGGGTTCGGGTTACCTTATCTCGTCAAGCGTTATCGAGGGCATGCACGGTTGGCAGTTCCACACGCTGACCGAGGACATTCAGTTCACTACGTTCTGCGCTATTCACGGTATTCGCATTGGCTATGCGCCGGCGGAGTTCTTTGACGAGCAACCCGTGACGTTCAAGGCATCCTGGAAGCAGCGTATGCGCTGGACCAAGGGCTTTTACCAGGTGTTCTTTACCTACGGTAAGCATCTGGTCAAGTCGACGTTCCGCTATCATCGCTTTGCCGCCTACGACATGTTCATGACGATCGCCCCGGGTATGCTGCTATCGCTGATCTCGATGCTCGCTAATGCGACGTTCTTGATTGTGGGTGGCCTTTCGCATGGTTTCTTGGCTACCGAAGTCGAGATGCAGGCGTGCGCCGCTTCGCTCATTATGACCTTCGCCATGATGTATCAGACCTTCTTTATCCTGGCGCTGCTCACGACTATCTTTGAGTACAAGCACATTCACTGCGCGCAAAAGTGGCGTCTGGTGACTAACCTGTTTACCTTCCCGATCTTTATGTTCAGCTATATCCCCATCACGGTGGCCGCGCTGTTCCTGAAGGTCGACTGGGTTCCTACCCAGCACGCCGTCAACGTTACCCTTGACGAGGTCATGCAAGGCGCCAAATAACCACCACCAAAACCACCGCAAAGGGGACAGGCACCTTTGTGGTGGTTTTTGCTTTTGCGATGCAGCTCGAGGAGGAGTCCGATGGTCTATATCCCGTTTTGGATTTGCATCTTTGCCGGCGTGGCAATTGATGCCCTAGAGCGACGGTTTCCCAATGGGCTTGCCGGCGCATGTGCCGTGGCGGCGTTGGCGGGCGTTTGGCTCGACCTCGGTTTGAACACAGCGCTTGACCACGCCGGTCTTGCGGTCATCGTCTACCTTGCCCTTGTGCTCACTGAGTCGCTCTGGCGGCGCCTTCGCCACGCGCCGGGCATCGGCATGGGGGATGCCAAGGCGCTCTTCGCGCTTTGCACGCTCGACCCTATGGGTGGCATCGTGGCATTTGCCGTCGCACTCCTGGCCCTGGCCCTCTCCTGCCACTTCACAAAATCGCGCTCCCTGCCATTGCTCCCGTTTTTAGTGCCGATTTTTGCCATAATCGAGGTCGTGGGCTGCACTTTGTAACCGATTGCGCATCCTTCTTAAGGAGCATGCCATGGCAACTAATCAAGAAACGGCCGTCATTAAGGCGCGCATGGACCGTATTCCCTCGGCGTTGTCGCCCGAGCTTGTCGAGCGCATTGCCGCCGATCGTGCTTCGGGCTATGTCAACCCGTATCGTTGCAACGACGATCAGGTCATTCGTCGTATTGATCGCGCCGCCGACAAAGGCACGCTTATGCGTCCGGCGTTTATGCGCGATACTGAAAAGATACTTCATCTTCCGGCGTACACCCGTTATGCAGGCAAAACGCAGGTCTTTAGCTTCCGTAGCAATGACGATCTGTCACGCCGCGGTTTGCACGTGCAGCTCGTCTCCCGCATTGCGCGCGATATCGGTCGCGCCCTGGGGCTCAATTGCGATCTGATCGAGGCGATTGGCCTGGGTCACGACTTGGGACACACGCCTTTCGGCCATGCCGGCGAGCGCTTCCTCAACGATATCTATCATGAGCGTACGGGGCGTTATTTTTTCCATAACGTGCAGTCGGTCCGCGTGCTCGACGCACTGTACGGCCGCAACGTGTCGCTCCAGACGCTCGACGGCGTGCTATGCCATAACGGCGAGTACGAGCAACGTGTGTTTGAGCTCTCGGACATGGGCTCCTTTGACCAGTTTGACCAGACGGTTGAGGATTGCATTGCCACGGGCTATAGCGCAATTGAGCATCTGCGTCCCATGACGCTCGAGGGCTGCGTCGTTCGCATCTCGGATATTCTTGCCTACGTCGGTCGTGACCGTCAGGATGCGATCGCGGCGGGCCTGCTTTCGCCCGACGCTTTTGATGATGGCCGGGGCGGTGCCTACAACAGTTGGATCCTCACGCATGCCTCCATCGATATCGTTGAGCACAGCTATGGTAAGCCGCGCATCGGGATGAGCGAGGACCTGTTTGAGGAAATTCGCCGAGCCAAGCGCGAGAACTACGAGAAGATCTATAGCAAGGGCGGTATCGAAGGCGATTCCGAGGCGGAGCTGCGCGAGGCGTTCGTAAAGCTCTACGACCGTTGCCTGCGGGATCTTAACAGTGGCGACGAGTCCTCTTACATCTTTAAGCACCATATTTCGCGCATTGAGCAGCAGCTTTCCTACTATGATCGCACCTATGCCTGGCAGGACGACAAGGATCAAGCCGTGGTGGATTATATCGCGAGCATGACGGACGGTTATTTCTGCGAGCTGACGAGCAAGCTGTTCCCTGGTCTGGAGTTTCCGCACCGTACCTATATTAACGAACGGTAGTTCGTATTAATTCGGTATACTGTTAGTGGAAAACGTTTTTGATTGATACACGGGATGGCTATGGACGACCTTTTTTCTGCTTCGACGCGCGAGCGTTCCTTTCAGAATGCGCCGCTTGCGGTGCGCATGCGCCCCAATTCGCTCGACGAGTACGTGGGCCAGCAAAAGGCCGTCGGTAAGGGTTCATGGCTGCGTGCCGCGATCGAGCACGACGTGCTTTCGAGCGTGATTCTGTACGGGCCTGCCGGTACGGGCAAGACGACGCTGGCCCACATTATCGCCAACCATACCAAGAGCGAGTTTGTTGAGGTCAGCGCCGTCACGGGTACCGTGAAGGACCTGCGTCGTGTGATTGATGAGGCCAAGACGCGCCTGAATACGTACGACCGCCGCACCATTCTATTCATCGATGAGATTCACCGCTTCTCTAAGTCGCAGCAGGATGCCCTGCTGCATGCAGTTGAGAACCGTACCGTCATTATGATTGGCGCTACGACAGAGAACCCGTACTTTGAGGTCAACTCGGCACTGTTGTCGCGCGGGCGCGTGGTGGAGCTTGAACATCTGAAGGATGAGGATATCGCCACGCTTATTGAGCGTGCGCTCGAGGCACCACAGGGCTTGAACGGAAAGTTCTCGGCCGATGAGGATACGGTCAAGACCATTTGCACGCTGGCAGCGGGTGACGCTCGCTCGGCGCTCACGACGCTCGAGCTTGCGAGCGAGATTGCCGTCACGCGTCCCGATACCGAGGGAACGCCAGCGCCTGCGGCGGGGGAGCGCTATCCCATCACCGTGGATGACGTGAAGATTGCCAACCCGCGTCGCGGCTTTACGTATGACAAAAACGGCGACATGCACTACGACATCATCAGTGCGTTCATCAAGTCCATGCGCGGTAGTGACCCCGATGCCACGATCTATTGGCTCGCGCGCATGATCGATGCTGGGGAGGATCCTAAGTTTATCGCTCGCCGCATTATGATTCACGCTTCTGAGGATGTTGGCAACGCCGACCCGCAGGCGCTTTTGGTGGCGCATGCCGCGTTTAAGTCTGCCGAGGTCATTGGCTATCCCGAGTGCCGCATTAACCTGGCTCAGGCTGCACTCTATGTGTGCTTGGCGCCAAAATCCAACGCGTGTGAGGCTTCGATCGATGCGGCGCTGGCCGATATCCATTCTAGTGGGCTTCGCGAGGTGCCGAGTTATCTGCGCGATCGCCATCGCCCGGGCAGCGATGAATACGGTGTGTATAAGTATCCACATGATTATCCCGAAGGCTGGGTCGATCAGCGCTATTTGCCCGAAGGCTTGGAACGCGGTGCATTTTGGCAGCCTGCCGGGCGCGGCTGGGAAGAGTGGCGCGTAGAGCAAAGCGAACGAGACCGCAGCGGGAATGCACCGAGGTAGCTGCTGATAATTTTGTCCCACGTTGCTGCTCTTGGCATGTTCGGTCCCCTTTGGGGTACCATGAAAAGCGTCTGTATTTCGATTCTTCCGGGAGGCTTGTATGAGTCCCATTCAAATCGCCCTGCTGCTGCTCGCCGTTGCCGGCGTGTGGGCCATCGCTGAGCTCGCGCTTACCCTGCGCAAGACCCGCAATGTTGTCGACTCGCTCGATAAGACCGTGAACGACCTCAACAACACCATCGCCGAGGCTCAGCCTGTGGTGGCAAAGCTCGATGGCGCTGTCGATGAGCTTACGCCGGCGCTTGCCCAGATGGAGCCGCTGCTTAAGTCGAGCAAGACGGCAGTTGATGCCCTTACCTCCAATCTCGTAGAGGTCGAAGCCGTGGTTCGCGACATTTCCGAGGTTACGGGCAGCATGGCCGAGGCCAGCAATGCTGTGTCGAGCGTGACCGACTCTGCCGCCGGTGCTGTGCAGAAGCTCTTCAATAAGGTGAAGGCTCCTGCAGCCGACGCCGATCGCAAGCTCGCCGCTGCCGCTGCGGAGGCCGAGCAGCCTACCGAGCGCGTCCTAATTGGCGAGGACGAGGCCGCCGCGGGCGACGATGATGGTCAGAAGTCTGTATCCAAGCCGGCTCAGTATTACACCTATACGCCCGCCGAGACCTCTGAGGAGTCCTGCGATGAGTAGCGAAGCAACCTGCCCTATCACGCTGACCGTTGCCGGTGACCCGCGTCTCGCTCGCCTTGTGCGCATGGCGGCAGCCAACGTTGGTGCCCTGTGCTCTATGTCTGTCGATCGCATCGAGGACATCCGCATGGCTGCTGAGGAGGCTTTCATCTTTGGTTGCACCGCGGTCGACTGCGATGACATCACCATCAAATTCGATGTCGATGAGACCCACGTTGGCATGACTATTACCTTTGGCGACCAGGCTACGGTCGATGAAGACGACCAGGCTGCGGTGTATGCCGAGCTCATCCTCGCGAGCGTGTGCGACTCCTACGAAAAGACTACGGCGCCCCTGACGCTTTCCCTCGACCTCAAGGCGGATATCTAATATGACCGAACGTTCCCGGAGCGGCAAGACCGCTTGGGACAAGGAGAAAACCCGCGAGCTGTTTCGTCGTTACAAGGAGACCGGTGATCCGGACGCCCGTGAGCAGCTCGTCATGTCCCATATGAACCTGGTAAGGTTTCTTGCCAACAAATTTAAGAATCGCGGCGAGCCGCTCGACGACCTCATGCAGGTCGGCTATCTGGGCTTGCTCAAGGCTATCGACCGTTTTGATCCCGAGCGCGGACTCGAGTTCACGACGTTTGCGACACCCACTATCCTGGGCGAGATCAAACGCCATTTTCGCGACAAGGGCTGGAGTGTGCGCGTACCGCGTCGTCTGCAGGAGCTCTCGGCCAAGGTCAACCAGGCTACTGACAAACTTACCAACGAGCTGCAGCGTTCGCCCAAGGTTGAGGAGATCGCTGAGTATCTAGATGTGACTGTCGATGAGGTCCTCGAGGCTATGGAATCGTCTTCGGCCTATACCTCGGTGCCCATCGAGGCTCCTGGTGCGTCCGATTCCGACGATGCCCCTTCGATTCTCGACCGTTACGCCGACGACGACAACGAGCTCGACTTTACTGATGACCGCCTAGTGATCGAGGAAGCCATCCGTGATTTCTCGCCGCGCGAGCGCGAGGTGATCGAGCTGCGCTTTGTGAAGGGCATGACCCAGATCGAGATCGCCAAGAAGCTGGGTATTTCTCAGGTGCAGGTTTCGCGTCTGCTGCGCCGCACGCTTAAGAAGATTCAGGACAAGATCGACCCCGACGGAGTGATGATTCGTTCATGAGTGAGCACCCCCAACAAACCGATCGCGTGCTGCGCGACACCCGCATTCTGACGCTGCGCATTTGGGCTGTTGTCGGCTGCATTGTCATCGCCGCTGTCATCTTTAACCTTATGGGCATCCTGGCGCCGGTTATCGAGTTTCTCGCTGTTGGTTCCATCATTGCCTTTGTGATGTCCCCGATCACCAACTGGCTCGAGCACCATGGCGTGAATCGCGGCATCGGTTCGCTTATCGCGCTTATTGTTGTTGTTGCCGTGCTCGTCGGTGTCGTTTGCATCTTGTCGCCGATTCTCTTTGGTCAGATCATGGAAGTCCTGAGCCGCCTGCCCGAGCAGCTTCGTGTTGCGGGTGGCGATCTCAACGAGATGATCTCGCATGCCAAGACGCTCAATAACACGCCGCTCAAGGAGTATTTGGACGATAATCTTTCGTCGCTGGTTACCGTGGCATCGAAGTATGTGTCTCAGATTGCTGCCGAGCTTGGCCGCGGTGTGTTCCCGCTCATCACCAATACGGCCTCGCAGTTGTTCGTGATCTTCCTTGGTCTGGTGCTTGCCTACTGGATGGCCTGCGACTACCCTCGCATGCATCACGAGATTTGCACCATCATCGGTCAGGAGAAGGAGACCTCGTACCGCTTTATGGTCGCCATCCTTTCTCGCTCTGTCGGCGGCTACATGCGCGGTATGGTCGTGACGTCCATCTGCGGTGGTTTCCTCGCCTTTATCGGCTTCCTGATTATCGGCCATCCGTATGCGGCGCTCATGGCTATCTTCACTGGCATCATGCACTTGGTTCCGGTCGTCGGTCCCTGGGTGAGCGCGGCAATCGCCACGGTACTCGGCTTTATGTTCAGCCCCATGTTGGCGTTATGGACGCTCATCGTGACGATGGTCGCGCAAAACGTCACCGACAATGTGATTTCGCCTAAGGTCATGCAGAGCTCAGTGCAGGTGCATCCCATTATGAGCCTTACGGCTCTCGTTATTGGTTCGGCACTCATGGGGCCCATCGGCATGATTATTGCCATCCCGCTTTGTGCGGCCCTCAAGGGCATCTTCGTGTACTACTTCGAGAATGAGACCGGCCGTCAGCTTGTGGCCTATGACGGAGCCGTGTTTAAGGGCACGCCGTACCGCGATGCCGATGGCAACCCGGTCGCCGCCTACGACGCGCTCGGCGACGACACCTTCATCTATGAGTCCGAGCTCATCGGTAACGAGACTGCGCCCGAGGCCCAGGCCATGCCCAAACCCGAGCTCGATAATCCCTGGATGAAGCTCTCGAGCCTTCAGCCCGATGCTACGGGCTTTTTCAAGAATCCCTTCGCCAAAGACGACGATTTCAATATGAACGACGACACCAAAACCGGCATCGACGGCTCCATGGACGATTCGGATTCTAAATAGGTTCTATTAACGTTTCTTGAAGTTGTAAATGACAAGAAACGCGACCAAAGCGATTGATAAGGGGCCGGCTACATAGAAAAAGAGAACGTCAATTGCGCGTAGAGTGTAATAAGCCTTATCGCCGGACATTACTGTATACAATACGTATCCAAATGATGGTTGGTTTGCGTACCAGCATGAGAAGGCCAAGAGCGCTAAAAGTGCTACAACCAGAAGTGCATTCAGGACAAATCGTTTGCTTTTCATCGATCGCTCCTTCAGGGTGAATCTTATATGCAATTATACAGCAGTCCTTTTTCAAAGGATCGCGCAGTACTAAATAACGTGCACTTTCGCTGGAGGGTCGCTGTTTGGCGACCCTCTTTTTTGCACTTGCGCGGCGGGATGGTAATATCGTTACGTTTGAACTGTTTCGATGTGAAACCGAGGAGATTCCCTCTATGAGTGCTGACTACCCGTCAATGACTACGGCCGAGATCCGCTCCAAGTTCCTCAACTTCTTTGAGGAGCGCGGTCTTAAGCTCTATCCTTCTTCGTCCCTCGTCCCCGACGATCCTTCACTGCTGCTTGCCAACGCCGGCATGAACCAGTTTAAGGAGTACTACCAGGGCAAGAAGACCATGAAGGAGATTGGCGCGATCTCCTGCCAGAAGTGCGTCCGCACCAACGACATCGACTGCATCGGCGAGGACGGCCGTCACTTGTCGTTCTTCGAGATGCTCGGCGATTTCTCTTTTGGCGGCGTCTCCAAGGAGCAGGCTTGCGCCTGGGCCTTTGAGCTCATCACCAAGGAGTTCAAGCTGCCGCTCGACCGCCTGTACTTTACCGTCTTTACCGAGGACGATGAGACCCATGACGTGTGGCGCTCCCTGGGCGTTGCCGAGGACCACATCTCCCGCTTGGGCGAGGACGACAACTTCTGGGCCGCTGGCCCCACCGGCCCCTGCGGTCCGTGCTCCGAGATCTACTTTGACATGGGCGAGGAGGTCGGTTGCGGCAGCCCCGACTGCAAGCCCGGCTGCGACTGCGACCGCTTCCTTGAGTTCTGGAACCTCGTGTTTACCCAGTACGACCGCCAGGAGGACGGCTCCATGCCGGAGCTGCCGCACCGCAACCTCGATACGGGCATGGGCCTGGAGCGCATGGCTGCCATCATGCAGCACAAGACCGCCAATTACGACGGCGATCTGATGCAGCACCTCATCAAACTCGGTGAGGAGATTAGCGGCAAGACCTATGACGCCGATGACTACTCCGGCGCCAGCCGCTCCCTGCGCATCATCGCCGACCACTCCCGTGCTGTCGACTTTATGATCTCGGACGGCATCCTTCCCGGCAACGAGGGTCGCGAGTACGTCCTTCGCCGTCTGCTCCGCCGTGCCGTGTTCCACGGTCGCCTGCTGGGCATCGAGGGCGCCTTCCTGACCAAGTTCATCGACGAGGTCAACGCTCAAATGGGCGAGGCCTATCCCGAGTTGCTCAAGAACGTCGCGCTCGTCAAGGGTATCGTTGCCTCCGAGGAGGAGCGCTTCTCCACGACGCTCGACAACGGCCGCGTGTACCTGGACGAGGCCCTGGCAGCGCTTGCCGAGGGCGCTGTGCTTCCGGGCGATGTCGCCTTTAAGCTGCACGACACCTTTGGTTTCCCCATCGATCTGACCGTCGAGATCGCCGGCACCGCTGGCCACGACGTCGACATGGACGGCTTCACTGCCTGCATGGAGGACCAGAAGGCCCGCGCCCGCGCTAACGCCAAGGGCGACGCCTGGGGTAGCTTCAACGACGTGTGGGTCGAGCTTTCCGACAAGGTCGCAGCGACCGAGTTCGACGGCTATGACAACGATGTGATCGAGGGCGCCAAGGTTGTCGCCATCGTGCGCAACGGCGAGTCCGTCGAGTCCGCAGCCGCGGGCGAGGATGTCGAGGTCGTGCTCGACCGCACCCCGTTCTATGCCGAGATGGGTGGTCAGCAGGGCGATGCCGGCAAGCTTTCCGCCGAGGGCGTTGTTCTGACCGTTGCCGACACCAAGAACCACAACGGCCTGTATGCCCACGTCGCGCACGTTGCCGATGGCACGCTGACTGTCGGTGCCGCTGTGACCGCCGCTCTCGACGCCGAGCGCCGTGGCTTCCTGCGCCGCAACCACACCGCCACGCACCTGCTCGACGCTGCCCTTAAGCAGGTCCTGGGCGAGCACGTCTCCCAGGCCGGCTCGCTGGTGACGCCCGAGCACCTGCGCTTTGACTTTACGCACTTCGAGGCCCTTTCCTCCGAGCAGCTCAAGGCTGTCGAGGACTTGGTCAACCAGCAGATCTTCGCCTCCAAGCCGGTCGTGACCCGTGTTATGGGCATCGACGAGGCTAAGGCTGCCGGCGCTGTTGCTCTGTTTGGAGAGAAGTACGGCGATGTCGTCCGCGTCGTCTCCGTGGGCGCCGAGGACCAGCCGTTCTCTCGCGAGCTCTGCGGTGGCACGCACGCTGCCAACACCGCCGAGATCGGCCTGTTCAAGATTATTTCCGAGTCCTCTACGGGCTCGAACGTCCGCCGTATCGAGGCCGTGACCTCTAAGGGTGCTCTCGACTATATGGCCGACCGCCTGGCACTCGTTGACGCCGCCGCTGCTGCGCTCAAGTGCCGCGTCGACGAGGTTCCCGCCCGTGTGGAGAACCTGCAGGTCGAGCTGCGCGAGACGTCCAACAAGCTCAAAAAGGCTCTGACCGGTGGTTCCTCCGACGCCATTTCCAGCTCCATCGAGGGTGCTGTCGAGCTCGGTGGCTACAAGCTCGTCGTTGCTGAGCTCCAGGGCCTTGAGGCTGCCGACCTGCGCAACGTATGGGATACCGTGCACCAGAAGGTCGCCGGCCCTGTCGCTTGTGTCGTCGCCAGCGTGACTGAGAAGGGCACTCCGGCCCTGCTCGCTGCCGGCTCCGATGACGCCGTGAAGGCCGGGTTCCACGCCGGTAATGTGATCAAGCAGATCGCGGGTCTGGTCGACGGTCGCGGTGGTGGCCGTCCCAACATGGCCCAGGCCGGTGGCAAGAATGCTGCCGGCATCGCCGATGCCCTCGCGGCCGCCAAGACCGCGCTCGGCGCCTAAGAATCTAAGAAGTCACTGTGGTCGCGCTTGCGCTGGACATAGGGGAGACCAGGATTGGCATCGCCGTCTCGAGCCGTGATGGCAAGATGGCGATGCCCGTCAAGGTGCTCCCGGCCGCCGAGGTCACCGGTATGGCCAAGACGTTCCGCTACCTGGTCGAAGACTATGAGCCCGACATCCTGGTAAGCGGACGTCCCCTGACCATGGGCGGTGAGCCCGGCCCCCAAGCCGAGCGCGTTGCCGCCGTGGCGCAAAAGATTGCCGACGAGCTCGATCTTCCGCTGGAGTTTGAGGACGAGCGTCTGTCCTCGCAAGAGGCCAAGCGTATCCTGCGCGAGCAGGGCCTCAACGAAAAGCAGATGAGGGGCAAGATCGACATGATTGCCGCCAGCCTTTTTTTGCAGACGTGGCTCGATCGTAAAAACGAGGAGGTTTCGCATGCCTAGTGCTTCCGATCCGCGCCAGCCGAATCGTACACGTCAGCCGGCGTCGCGCCCTGCCCAGCCTGGCCAGCGTCCGGCACAGCCGACGCAGCGCGCAGCTCAGCCTGCCGCGCGCCCGGTGCAGTCCTTCTCTCGTTCGGCCCAACCTGTTCAACGGACGGGTCAGCAGCCTTCTGCTCGTTCGGTTCAGCATCCGGCTTCTCACGCGGCTCAGCAGCCCACTGCTCGTACGGCCCAGCCTGCAGGCGGTACCCGCTTTAAGCAGCAGGCACCTACCCAGCGAACGCAGGCCCCCCAATCGCATTCTCATCACGCCCGCGGTTCGCATGGCGTTGCTCCGGCGACCCGCTCGAGCTACAACACGCATACTCGTCGCGGTGCTCAAAAGAAGAGCTCTCCGGTTCCCATGATCATCGGCGTTGTGGTGGCGGTGCTTGCGCTTGTCGCGATCGTTTTCTTTGTCGTGCCGGCCGTCAAGGGCTTCTTTGCCGGTGAGGATACGAAGGTCACGGCTGGTCAGCAGGTTACGGTAACCATTCCCGACGGTGCTTCGGGCGATACGATCGCCTCGATTCTCTCCGAGAACCATATCGTCGAGAATCCCAAGGATTACTATGCGGCGGTGAAAAAGCTCAACGCCGATATGTCGCTCAAGCCTGGTACCTATTTGTTCACCACACTCATGGACGCGACCAAGGTTGTTCAGCAGCTCATGGAAGGTCCCAACGCGGGCTCCAATGCGCTAACAATCCCTGAGGGCCTGACGGTCGATCAAGTCGCCGATCGTGTGGCCCAGGCCTACGATGGCATCTCTAAGGAAGACTTCCTCAACCAGGCTAAGGCCTCCAACTACGTGGACGACTATAGCTTCCTTAAGGGCGCCGCCAACGACTCGCTTGAGGGTTTCTTGTTCCCCAAGACTTATTCGTTGGGCGATTCGCCGACGGTCGATGACGTGATTCGCGCTATGCTCGATCAGTTTAAGACCGAGTACAAGTCGCTTGACTTTGCGAGCTGCGAAGCCAAGATCAAGGAACGCTACGGTGTGGAGATGTCCGACTACGACATCGTCAACTTGGCCTCTATCGTTGAGCGCGAGGGCCTCAACGCCGACCAGCGCGCGCACGTGGCCTCGGTCTTCTACAACCGTCTTGCCGGCAAGCTCGATGGTCTGCGCTATCTCAACAGCGATGCGACCATGATGTATGTCACCGGTGGCGAGGTTACCGCCGACGACCTGCAGAGCGATAGTCCGTATAACACCTATAAGCATGAGGGTCTGCCACCCACGCCCATCTGCTCTCCGTCGCTCGAGGCACTCAAGGCCACGCTTGAGCCGACCGACTCCGATGACCTGTATTTCTACATTACGCAGGACGAGGAGTACTTCTCGCAAACCTACGAAGAGCATCAACAGTCTTGGAATTAGCATGAGGATTTTTAGCCCCAAACGTTACGTTGCCTCGGTCGATCGCATCGACCTTGATACCCTTTGGGCCGACGGCAAACGCGCCATTCTGCTCGATCGCGATAACACCCTGGTGCCGCGTGACACCGAGCAGGTTCCCGCTGCGGTTTCCGCTTGGCTCGATACCGCCCGCGCCAAAGGCTTTAAGCTGTGCATGGTGTCCAACAACTGGCATCGCGACCAGGTCATGGCATCAGCACGCGAGCTGGGACTCGAGGCCATCAGCCATGCCATGAAGCCGGCGCCGTTTGCCCTCAAGGCGGGTCTTAAGCGCCTCGGCGCCACGGCCGACGAGGCGGTGCTGATCGGTGATCAGCTCTACACGGACGTGTGGAGCGGCAACTTCGCCGGCGTCGATACCATCCTGGTAAAGCCGCAGGCCACGCAGGACCTGTGGTATACGCAGATCTTCCGTATCTTTGAGCGCCGGGCCCTGCGCGACCTTCCCTGCGAGGAATAGGTCTCGTCATGTCCCAGCACACCAAACACGGCTGCGACCATATCTTCTTTATCGGCTTTTTGGGCGCGGGCAAATCGACGCTCGCGCGCAACGTCGGCACTATGTTCAAGCGGCGTTTTATCGATACCGACCGCCTAGTCGTCCGCCGTTGCGGCAAGTCGGTAACCGAGATTTTTGAGACCGAGGGTGAGGATCGTTTTCGCGAGCTCGAGACCTCGGCGCTCCGTTCGCTCCAAAGCGAGCGCAGTCTGTTGGTTTCGTGCGGTGGCGGTATCGTCGAGACGCCGGTGAATATTGAGCTGATGCACGAAATGGGTACGTGCGTGTACCTCGAGGGCGACTTTGAGGATTCGATTCGCCAGATTCGTCGGTCCGACACGCGCCCCGATTTCCGCTCGCCCGAGCATGCCGCGCGCTTGTTTGAGCATCGCCGTCCGCTGTATCGCCAGGCCGCCGATATTACCCTTGATATTCGCAACAAGTCCTTCGAGGACGTTTCCTACCTTTGTGCCGAGATGCTTTTGGAGCGTGGACTGCTATGATTCGCCGCCAACTGATCAATTTCCAAAACCGCAGCGTCGATGTCCGTGTCGGATTGGGCGCGTTCGATGAGCTGTCGCGTATGTTTGCCTCGGCTGTGGGCAAGCCTAAGCGCGCGATGGTGGTTTGGAACTCCGCCTCGTCAGAACGTTTTGATGAGGTCGTCGAGCATGCGCTGGTCGACGCCGGTTTTGCCGTGTCGCAGTTCTCCCTTGAGGTTTCGCCTGCTGGTGCCACGCTGGCCGATGCCGATGCTATCTTTGGCGCCTTGTCTGCCAACGGCATTACCTGCGACGATCTGGTTGTCGCCGTTGGCGATGCCGCAACCTGCTCGGTTGTTAGCTGGTGCGCCAACCAGTGGTGTGGCCGAACCGAGTGCGCGCTGCTGCCGACGACCTTTGACGCCATGCTCACGGTCGCGACGACCATGAAGCCGCTCATTGCCTCGTCGTCGAATGCGCTTCCCGCTATCGCGTTTCGTCCCGAACCGGGCTTGGTCGTGTGTGACCTCGACCTTGTTCGCGAGGCGGACCCCGAGGACCTCAAGTTCGGCTATGCGGTACTTGTTGGCACCATGCTTTCGAGCAGCAAGTCCCGCTGGAATCAGTTTACTGAGACCGTCCCCGAGATTCTCGCGGGCGAGGAGGTCGCACTCGTCAATGCCGTTCAATGGTCTCAGACTGCCCGCAAGGACGTGCTGACGGCCACGAACCCGAGCGCTCGCCATGCGCTCGATTTTGGCAAGACGGGGGAGCGCACCCTGCGCGCTTGCTTGGGCGATGCCGCTTCGCAGGTCCCTGCCTACCAGCTGTTGTCCGAGGGCATGCGCTTTGAGGCGCGCCTAGCACACGATGCCTGCGACTTCGATATCGACTATGTGTTTGATCTCGATGACTGCCTGGAGGACTTTGGCATCGAGGAGCTTGCCTTCGACTTGGAGCCTGCCGCATATATCGAGGAGTTCCGCAGACAGCAGTTTGTCCGCTCGAACCGCAGCATGTTGCCGCTGCCCGCGGCACTCGGCGCCATTCGCCTAACGAACGTTGAGGACGAGGTTCTTAAGCGCCATGCTCACGCCTACTTGGCTTCTCGTAAAGAACTTCTCTAAGATTTATTGACTTCCATCCTCTTTCGTATCATGTTGAGGGGCGGGTTTCCAATCGGTTGCGGATCGCATGCGATTCCGTCGTTCGGTTGAGACCCGTCCCGTCTATATAGAGACAACAAGAAAGGAATCTGCATGTCTGAGTTTGCTGCCGGTCCTGCCGGTCGTATCGAGCGTGTCCGTGCCCTGATGGCCGAGCGTGGCTACGACGCCATCGTGGTGCGCGACGAGGCCAACCTTCGTTGGCTTACGGGCGTGAAGGGCGTTTTCGATTACACCTTTGAATTCCCGCACGCGGCGTTTATTACGGCCGACCAGTGCCTGTTCCATACCGACTCGCGCTACCTCAACAGCTTTGAGGAGAACACGCCCGCCGGCAGCCCCTGGGTTTACGACATGGACGAGGGTACCATCCCCGGCTGGGTCGCCGGCAAGATTGCGGCTAACAAGTGCCGTGTCTGTGCTGTCGAGGACGATATGCAGATTAACTTCTACCAGGGTATTCAGCGCGGCCTGGAGGACCGTTCCGTCGCCTGCATCCTACCGCTGATGCACGACGACATCCGCAAGATGCGCGCCATCAAGGATGCCGAGGAGATTGAGCTTATGCGCCATGCGCAGTCGATCACCGATGCCGCTTTCCAGCATATGCTCGGCTTTATTAAGCCCGGTATGACCGAGAAGCAGGTTCGCAACGAGCTCGAGAACTTTATGTTCGCCAACGGCGCCGACAGCCTTGCCTTCGGCTCCATCGTGGCGAGCGGTCCCAACACCGCCAACCCGCATGCCGTGCCGAGCGATCGCGTGATCGAGAAGGGCGATTTCGTTCTCATGGATTACGGCGCGGGCTACTGCGATTACCGCTCCGACATGACGCGCACCGTCGTGATGGGCGAGCCCACGCAGGAGCAGCTCGACCTGTACGCGCTCGTGCGCCGCACGCACGAGGAGTGCGTCGCCGCCATCCATCCGGGCGTTGAGGGTAACGACATCTTCAAGCTTTCCAAGAAGATCATCGGCGATGCCGGCTATGGCGATTACTACAATCATGGCCTGGGCCACGGCGTCGGTATCGACATCCACGAGCTGCCCAACTTCAACCGCAGCAAGAACACCATCGCGATCGGCTCGGTTGTCACCATGGAGCCCGGCGTTTACCTGCCCGGCGTGGGCGGCGTGCGCCTGGAGGATTACGGCGTGGTCACCGAGAACGGCTACGAGCCTTTCACCAAGACCCCGCACGACCTGCACGTCATCGATTGCTAGCCCATTTCGATAGATTTTTGGGGCGGGGCGTCCGAATCGATTCGGACGCCCCGCGTTCTCTTTTTATGCGCTCGCCGCAGGCGCCGTCTGCAAGTGTATAATTTCTGTCGTATGTAATTTGGACGCTTGTGCGTTCTGCCCATAACAAGAAAGGTCGCTATGCCTACCATTTCTACCGCCGACTTCAAGAACGGCCTCGGTCTCCGTATCAAGGACAAGGTCTACACCATCGTCGAGTTCCAGCATGTCAAGCCGGGCAAGGGCGGCGCGTTTGTGCGCTACAAGACCCGCGACATCAAGAGCGGCCGCGTCGTCGAGAACACCTGCAACGCCGGCACCAAGTTCGAGAGCGTCATGCTCACCACCCGTGAGTTCCAGTACCTCTACAACGATGGCACCGACTACATCTTCATGGACAACGAGTCCTATGAGCAGGTTCCCGTTCCCGAGGACATGGTGGGCGAGAACTCCAAGTGGCTGCGCGAGAACGACATCTGCCAGCTGCTCTTCGCCGACGATGAGCTCATGGGCGTGACCCCGCCGATGTTCATCGAGACCACCATCGTCCAGACCGACCCGGGCTTTAAGGGCGATACCGTCCAGGGTTCCACCAAGCCGGCCACGATCGACACCGGCGCTGTCATCCAGGTCCCCATGTACCTCAACGAGGGCGAGGTCATCAAGGTTGACACCCGCGACGGCAAGTTCGTCTCCCGCGTCTAGCAACCAACTCTTCTAGGAGGACTCATGCCCCAGGAAATCAAGATTGACGGCATCGGCATTTCGCCCGATGTTTTGACCGCCATCGTCTCGCGCGCCGTGTCGGATGTCGAGGGCATCGCCTCCGTTGGCGTCAAGGACCTTGCCACCAACCTTGTCTCCATGATGCTCTCGTCCAAGGCCCCGGCTTCCGAGCCGGCTGTCGAGGCCGAGGTCGTTGGCGACAAGCTCGCACTCACCGTGCGTGTCGTGGTGTTCTTTGGCTATCCGTTCAAGAAGCTCGCCGAGGCCGTTCGCGCCGCCGTGGTCGCCGCCATCGATGCCCAGGTGGGCGTCGAGGTCGAGCGCGTTGACGTTTGCATCGACGGCCTCGTTTTCCCCAAGGAGTAACCTTTGAGCCTTAAGGTTTATCGCGGGCGCACGCTTGCCCGCAGTCAGGCGCTGCAGCTGCTGTTCCAGGCCGAAGCCACGGACAGCCCGCTCGAGCGCGTCCTCGAGGGCGATTTCCTGATCTCGAAGGGTCCCCTCGACCCCTATGCGCTGGAGCTTTGCCGCGGTGCCTACGAGCACATTGATCGCATCGATTGTGCCCTGCGCGCCGTCGCCAAGAACTGGGATCTTATGCGCATGCCCGGTGCCGACCGCAACCTGCTGCGTATCGCCGTCTACGAGATGCGCTTCCTCACCGACGAGGAGGTCTCGGACGCCATCGTCATCAACGAGGCCGTCGAGATCGCTAAGGCCTATGGTACCGACCAGTCCGCATCGTTTGTCAACGGCGTGCTGGGCAAGATCGCTCGCAGCGAGGAGCTGCCGGGCGAGGACCTGTACCAGGAGCTGCTGGCCGAGGATCGCGCTCGCGAGGAGGCACAGGCTGCCGAGGCAGCCGCCAAGGTCGCTGCTGCTCAGGCTGCCGCCGGTGTACTTGACGAGGATGCGGACGCTGCTGGGGCCGTCGAGGCCGACTCCGTCGAGGAGTAGCCATGCCAGAGGGTTCCGTTCGCAACTTCGATGAGATCTCGGATCGCCTGGACCAGATCATCGCCACCGTTCGCTCCAAGGATACGTCCTTGGAGCGTTCGCTCGATTTGTTTGACGAGGCGATTGAGCTGGGCTCCCGAGCGGTCGATATGGTCGACAAGTTTGAGCTGACGCCGCGTGAGGCCGACAAGCTCGAGCAGGAATACGATGAGGATGCGGCAAACGAGTCCCAAGATAGACAGGCTGCATCTCCGGATACGAATGGTTGATGGCATTCATGAAACGCGTGCGTCTCGATGACGAACTGATTTCACAGGGCATCTGCGCCGATCGCGCGGATGCCCTTCGCACTCTTATGGCCGGCTTGGTTTCGAGTGGCGGTGAGCGTTTGACCTCTCCGGGGCTCAAGGTGACGCCGGGCCTGCCACTGCACGTTAAGGGGCGCATCCCGTATGTTGGGCGCGGCGGCCTTAAGCTCGAGGGCGCGCTCGATGCGTTTGGGATCGATCCGACGGACCTTGCTTGCCTCGATGTGGGATGCTCCACGGGCGGCTTTACTGATTGCCTGCTCAAGCGCGGCGCCGCGACCGTTGTCTCGGTCGACGTGGGCCGTGCCCAGTTTGATTGGTCGCTGCGCCAAGACGATCGCGTGACGCTCCACGAGCGCACGAATGTGACGCAGTTGCCCGAGCTCGGCTACGGCGCTGCTATTGACCTGGCTGTGTGCGATGTGTCGTTTACGAGTATCGCGAATATCATCGACGCCGTGCTGGCGTGCCTGAAGCCTTCGGGTTCGTTTTGCACGCTCGTAAAGCCGCAGTTTGAGGCGCCGGCTGCGCTGGTGGGCGAGGGCGGTATCGTGACCGACCCTGCCGTCCGCCGCGATACACTCGTGGCGGCGATTGAGCTCTTTGCCGCCAAGGGCCTGTTCCCGCTCGATGTGTGCGTGTCGCCAATCCATGGCGCTAAGGGCAACGTTGAGTTTTTCCTGTACGGCACGAGGTTTGCCCCCGGCGAGCGCGCCGAAGATGAGTTGCAATCCCAGGTATCGGCTTTGAGCGAGAAAGCGGCAACGCTATGAAGGTCTTTCTGGTTCCCAATTACTACAAGCAAGAGGCGGTCGAGAGCGGCCTGATGCTCGAGCTCTGGCTGACGCGCCAGGGCTACGAGGTTGCATGGGCTGCCGACCAGCGCTCCAAGATCCAGAGCACGCCCGATGTTGACGATGCCGACTTGGTCATCACGCTCGGCGGCGACGGCACACTGCTGCGCGCCGCCCGTATTCTCAACTACCGCGAGATTCCCATTTTGGGTCTTTCCTATGGCCACCTGGGCTTTTTGACGGCGGCCAGTCCCGAGGAACGCGATATTTTGCAGGTTGTGAGCGATGCCCTGTCCGGTGAGCTCCACGTGAGCCGCCGCGCCACCATCGCCGCGGATATCGTCTCGGTGCGCGATGACGGCACGAAGGATGTCGTGCGTTCGTTCGCCCTCAACGATATGGCGCTCACGCGTGGGCCCCTGTCCGATATGGTCGAGTTTGACATCACGGTGTCCGGCCATCATATCGATCGCCTGCGCGGTGACGGTGTCGTCGTGTCGACGGCGACCGGCTCTACGGGCTATGCGCTCTCCGCCGGCGGCCCTATCGTCAGCCCTGATTACACGGGCATGGTTTGCGTGCCGATTGCTCCGCATACCATTCAGGCTCGCGCCTTCTTGACCTCGCCGAGTGATGTCGTCGAAATCTTTATGTCCGATGATCGCCCGAGCGTGCCTGCCATCGCTATCGACGGACAGTTTATTACCTGCGATGGCACGGTCGAGAGCGTGGCTGTTCGTCGCGGTCCCGGCGATGTGCTGCTGCTGGATTACGGCCCCGAGAGCTTCTATAACTCGGTGAGCCGCGTGTTCTATGGAGTGCGCCATGATCGATGAGCTGCAGGTTTCCAACATCGCGCTCATTCGCGAGGCGACGTTGGTTCCGAGTACCGGCTTGACCGTCCTGACCGGCGAGACCGGTGCTGGCAAGACCGCGCTGCTCTCGGCGCTCAAGCTCATTTTGGGCGAGCGCGCGGATTCGTCGACGGTTCGCGAGGGCGAGGCGCTTGCCAGCGTCGAGGCGCGCCTGTTTGACGGCCCGCACGACACGGAGGGTTTTACCGTACAGCGCAGCCTTTCTGCCGAGGGCCGCAGCCGCGTAAAAATTGACGGCCGCATCGCCAGCGTGCGCGAGCTTTCGGAGCGCGTTGGCGTGATGATGGATCTATGCGGCCAGCATGAACATCAGCGTCTGCTCGACCCGGCGCACCATGTTGCCATGGTCGATGCTTGGGCTGGGCGCGCGGCGCTTGAGGCGCTCGAGAAGTATCGCACCTGCTTTAAGGCTTCGCGTGCCGCCGCCAAGGAGCTTCGCCGTGTGGAGGAAGCCTCACGCGCGCAGGGAAGTCGCGTCGAGGAAGCGCGTTTTGCTCTTGAGCGTATCACCGAGGTCGACCCCAAGCCAGGCGAGTACGAGGAGCTCGAGGAGCTGCTGCCGCGCTCGGAGCACGCCGAGGTCTTGGTTGCGACGGCCAACGAGGCCCACGCATCGCTTGCTGCCGAAGGGGGAGCGCTCGATGCCGTGAATGGCGCCGTTGCCGAGCTTTCACGCATGGCGACCGTTGACCGCAAGCTCGGTGACATCGCCGATGCACTTTCGGATGCCTGCATCTCACTTGAGGATTGTGCCAACGAGCTGCGTGCTTATCGCGATGGCGTTGCGTTTGACCCTCGCGAGCTCGCTCGCATGCGCGAGCGATATTCAGACCTCAAGGGCCTACTGCGTCAGTGGGGTCCTACCATGGATGACGTGTTTGCCATGCGCGATCGCTCACAAGAGCTGTTGTCGCTGGTAGACGATGGTGATGGGCAGATCAAGAAGGCGCGTGAAGCGCTTGGCGCAGCGGAGCATGAACTGTTCGCCGCCGCCAAGGCGCTTAAACGTGCACGCAATACGGCGGCCCCGCGTTTTTGTCATGAGGTTGGCCGCCAAATGGCGCGTCTGGAAATGGGGGGCGCCGAACTCGTCTGGGAGTCGCGTGATCTTCCCCGCGCCGAGTGGACGCTTGCTGGCCCTTCGAGCTATGAGCTTTTGTATCGCAGCGGCGCTGGATTGACGCCGCGTCCCCTACGCCGTATTGCGTCGGGTGGCGAGCTCAGCCGCGTTATGCTGGCGAGCAAGGTTGTCCTCGGCAACGCGGATGGCGTGGATACACTGGTGTTCGACGAGGTCGATGCTGGTGTCGGCGGCTCTACGGCGCGTGCGCTCGCGGGCGTGCTGGCAAATCTCGCAGCTACGCATCAGGTGATTGTCGTAACCCACTTGGCGCAGGTCGCCGTCATGGCTGACAAGCATTATGTTGTCAGCAAGGAACCGGGCGATGTTCCCCAGACGCATTTGGACGAGGTAACCGGCGAAGCGCGTACCGCCGAGATCGCCCGCATGTTGAGCGGCGATCAATCGGAGGCAAGCTTGGCCCACGCAAAGCAGATGCTCAAAGAAGCTCGAGGTTAGGTCGTATCAGCGGTGTTGATGGGACAAAATAGACTGAAATTTTTGTCCCACTACGCGTTTTACTCAACGACCTTATCCGGCTGGATGAGCTCCTCGTAGTAGCTGATATGTTCGCGAGCGTCTTCAATCTCGGGCAGCAGGAAGTTGTAGATGACTTCGATGATCATCGTGGCACTGATCTTAGAGAACGCAAAGTCGCCTGTCGTCAGCAGCGCTTCGTGGTTGACGGTATTAAAAGTGTAGTCTGCCAGACGCGCGAGCGGGGATTTGCTGTCGCTGCTGATGACGACTACGGTTGCGCCGCAGTTGCGAGCCGCTTTTGCCATGCGATTCAGTCGGCGCGATTTGCCGGAGTTTGAGATTAGCACGATGACGTCACCCGGGCGCAACGTGAGCGCAAAGCCGATTGATGTCTCGCTAATGGTGCTCGCCATGCAGCGCAGGCCCAGCTGCGAAAACTTAAACGTCGCATCGAGCGCGACCGCGTTCGTATTGCCCACAGCTGCAAACTCAATAACCCCTGCATGCTTAAGGGCATGCACAACAGCCGCCAGCGTATCGTGGTCGATCCCGTCGATGGTCGCATTAAGCTCGCTCACCTTGGCAGCCAGGATGTTCTTAAGGCTCTGCTCCATGTTGTCGAGCGATACCTCGTCGGTCAGGCCCTCGTTGCGCTGACTCTCCAAGTCGCGCGCCAACGAAAACTGAAAGCTGCGGAAGCTGCCAAAGCCAAGCTTGCGGCAGAAGCGCGAAACGGTCGCCTCGGACGTGGCGGCGGCGCGCGAGAGCTGAGCCGCCGTGAGGCGTGGCGCCTCGGACTGGTGCTCCAATATATAGTCGACAATGCGCTGCTCGGACTCGCTGTATCCCTGATGGGTACTAATGAGGGAAAGTGCGCTCTTGCTACTATCGGTCATGGATGGCTCCTGGTTGGCATGAAAATCGGACTCGTTTTGTAATGTCATAGTATAGGGGGATTTTCAATTACAAGATACACCTTGCCGTTTCAAGTGTTGATGGTAAACTTTCACTTACCGTTTACGGTTATGAAAGAACCTTTCACCGGAGAATTGCGCCTTGTCTCTTCTCACGCGGACGGTAGGTTGGTATCTTTCAGTTGTGGAAAAGCGCGCAAGGACGCGCGTGTAGGGGAGCGCCCGCGGGCGCTGTACTCAAGAAGGAGGGACACATGGCTAAGTTTGACATCATCGCCGCGACCGGTTGCCCGACCGGCATTGCGCACACCTTCATGGCGAAGGAGGCGCTGGAGAAGGCAGCTGCCGAGCGTGGTCTGACCATTAAGGTCGAGACACATGGCCAGGTCGGTGTCGAGAACGAGCTCACCAAGAGCGAGATCGCCGGTGCCAAGGCCGTCGTCGTCGCAGCCGATAAGGATGTCCAGGCTGAGCGTTTCGCCGGTAAGCCCATGGTTTCCGTTGGTGTTTCCAAGGCCCTGTCTGTCGAGGCTGCTGGTAAGCTGATCGACCGCGCGCTCGCCGCCAAGGGCGACGACACGGTTGCCGCTGCCGCCGATGTCGAGGACGAGGTCGAGGAGAAGGAGTCCATCGGTCACGTCATCTACAAGCACCTCATGAACGGCGTCAGCCACATGCTGGTCTTCGTCGTTGCCGGTGGTGTTCTGACCGCCATTTCGTTCCTGTGGGGCATCACGTCCTTTGATTCGACGGCTGCCGACTACAACAGCTTTGCCGCGATGCTCAAGATTATCGGCGGTATCGCCATGAACCTCATGGTTCCGGTGCTCTCCGCCTACATCGCCGAGTCTATCGGCAAGCGCCCGGCGCTCGTCCCCGGCTTTGTTGCCGGTATGATTGCCATCCAGGGTCTTCCCATCAACGCCGATACCGGCATGATCGACGCTGGAGGCTCGGGTGTGGGCTTCGGCTTCCTGGGCGGCATCGTCGGCGGCTTCCTCGCTGGCTATGTCATCCTGCTGCTCGAGAAGGCTTTCTCTAAAATTCCCGCGAGCCTTAATGGCCTGAAGGCAATCTTCCTGTATCCGCTGTGCTCTACCGCCATCGTCGGCCTGGTCATGCTCGGTATTTCCGGCCCCATGGCTGCCATTAACCAGGGCATGATGGATTTCCTGCAGAGCCTCGGTAACTCCGGTCCGGTGATCCTTGGCCTGGCCATCGGCTGCATGTGCGCCTTTGATATGGGCGGCCCGGTCAACAAGGCTGCTTACGCTACTGGCACCTTCCTGCTCGGTACCGCTCTCGAAGCTGGCGTCGGCACCGAGACCTACAACTTCGGCACCAACTTCATGGCTGCCGTCTCCGCCGCTTGCATCGTTCCGCCGCTGATCACCACCTTCGCCGTCGTTGTCGGCAAGAAGTACTTCAGCCAGGAGGATCATGACGCCGGTATCGTCAACCTCATCCTTGGTTGCACCCACATCACCGAGGGCGCCATTCCGTTCATGACCAAGAACATCTGGCCCGTCATGCCCATCATGATGCTCGGTTCTTCCATCGCTTCCATCTTGACCATCTTCTTCAACGTTCACGATCCGGCGCCTCACGGCGGCTTCCTGGTCCTGCCCGTTGTCGAGAACGGCCCGCAGTGGGTCCTCGCGATCCTCATCGGCGCTGTGGTCGGTGGCATCCTGTTCGTGGCCTTTAAGAAGTACGACTTTGAGAAGAACCAGAAGGCCGCTCCTGCAACCAAGCCGGTTGAGGCCCCCAAGGCCGCTGCCGTCGAGGCCCCCAAGGCCGAGGCTGCTGACTTCGTGAAGGTCGAGAACGTCTTTGTCGCCGAGGACTTCGCTTCTCGTGACGAGGCTCTGAGCTTTGTCTCCAACCAGGCCGTTAAGGCCGGTATCGTCGGCGATGCCGACGCCGTGATGAACGCCTTCCTGGCCCGCGAGGCCGAGGGCACCACGGGCATGATGGAGGGCTTCGCCATTCCGCATGCCAAGTCCGACGCCATCACCGAGGCCGCTGTCATCGTCGTCAAGGACGACTCTGGCGTGACCGGTTGGGACACCATGGACGGCGCTCCCGTCAACGTTGCCATCGCCCTGCTCATCCCGGGCGCTCAGGCTGGAACCACGCACCTCAAGATCCTGTCCAAGGTCGCCGAGGCGCTTATGGACGAGGACTTCCGTGCCACCGTCAAGGGTTCCACTGACGCCGCCGAGATCGCCAAGACGATCAACGCCCGCCTGGTCTAATCCCCCAGCCCGCGAATAACATCGCCCCCTGTATATAAGGCGGAGTCCCTCCCCAGGGCCTCCGCCTTTTTCATCCCCAAATAAGTTGCGGTGAAATAGGGACTGTTTAAACGATTCAACCCCAAATTCAGTCCCTATTTCACCGCAACTTATAAAAAGGCATAGAGGGGGCTACCTATCGAGTCTTTGTCGCGAACAGATCATCAGCCAGAATTCCGTTCGCACGATATCGCTCTGGACCGACCGAGTTTCCGCAGCTCGCCCGCCGGACGGGGCGATTAAGTTTGTCGCGAGTTCCGCACGCAAAGGAAAGCACTTAATGTGCTTTCCGTCTTGCGCAGGACTGTAGAGCAGCAAACTTAATCGCCCCGCCCGGCGGGCGAGCGCAGGGATACGACATCTGTCCAACAATTCGTGTGAAACACAATGAAAAACCGTTTGATGTGAGTTAATATAAACAACGTCGTGAATCTGACTCCTGCCACATACATGACAGGGGTTAAACACAAAAAAGGAGTCAACTATGGTTTCTGAGAAGGCTACCCTCGTTAATCCTCAGGGTCTGCACATGCGTCCGGCTGGTCTGTTCGCCTCCACCATGGGCAAGTACGCCTGTGACGTGACGGTCGTCACCCCCGAGAAGGAGGTCAACGGCAAGTCCCCGATGGCCCTCATGGCTGCTGGTATCCCCTGCGGCACCGAGGTCGAGGTCAAGTGTGACGGCGCTGACGAGGCCGAGGCTCTGGCTGCTGCCATCGAGCTCATCAAGAGCGGTCTTGGCGAGTAGAACTCAAACGGGTCGCATGTTGAACAACTAAGTTCATATTTGGGGGCGCAGTGACCTGTTGTAAGGTAACTGCGCTCTTTTGTCATGGATATGGCAAAACGCTTTATCACATGACACGGAGAGAGGAATGGGAATGTATCAGGGAGTCAACGCTTCCGAGGGCATCGGTATCGGCACCGTCATGGTCGCCGTCGATCCCGACTTGACGTTTGAGCCGCATGAGGTTGCTGATTCGGCAGCAGAGAAGGAGCGCTATCAGTCCGCTCTTTCGGTCTTCTGCGAGAAGACCCAGGCTCAGGCCGACCACATGAAGGAGACGGTGGGCGAGGCCGAGGCCGAGATCATGAGCGGACACATTGTCCTGGCTCAGGACCCGGGCATGACCGACGCCATCAACGCCGCCATTGACGGCGGTACCTGCGCCGAGCAGGCGCTCATGGACACCTCGACCATGTTCGAGAACATGTTCCTGTCCATGGACGACGAGATGTTCCGTCTGCGCGCGGCCGACATCGCCGACATCCGCACCGGTATTCTGGCCGAGCTGCTGGGCAAGGAGGTCGTCGACCTCTCCGTCCTGCCCGAGAACACCGTCGTTGTCGTGCACGACCTCACGCCGTCCATGACCGCCACGATCGATAAGGCCCACGTTGCCGGTATCGTCACCGAGACCGGTGGCCGCACGTCGCACTCCGCGATCATTGCGCGTGCCCTCGAGATCCCGGCTGTCCTTTCGGTTTCCAACAGCTGCACCGCGCTGCGCAACGGTATGACCGTCGTCGTCGACGGTGGCAAGGGTATCGTCGAGGCCGATCCCGACGAGGAGACGCTCGCTGCCTACACCGCCAAGGCCGAGGCCTTCGCTGCCGAGAAGGCAGCCCTCGAGGCCTTCCGTGGCAAGCCGTCCGTGACTGCCGATGGCATCAAGAAGATCATCGCCTGCAACATCGGTAACCCCGATGACGTGCCCAACGCGCTCGATCACGACGCCGAGGCCATCGGTCTGTTCCGCTCCGAGTTCCTGTTCATGGACTCTGCCGAGCTTCCTTCCGAGGAGGAGCAGTTCAACGCCTACCGTAAGGTCGCCAGCGCGCTCAAGGGTGCTCCGGTCATCATCCGTACGCTCGATGTGGGTGGCGACAAGGAGATTCCGTATCTGCATATGGTCAAGGAAGACAACCCCTTCATGGGCTTCCGCGCCGTGCGTTACTGCCTGGCCAATCCCGACCAGTACAAGGTCCAGCTCCGCGCTCTGCTGCGCGCTAGCGCCTTCGGTGACGTCAAGATTATGATCCCGCTCGTCACCTGCGTCGAGGAGGTCTTGGCTGTCAAGGAGCTCGTCGAGCAGTGCAAGGCCGAGCTGACCGAAGAGGGTCGCAAGTTCAACGAGAACATCGAGGTCGGCATCATGGTCGAGACGCCTGCCGCTTCGCTGCTCGCAGACCGTCTTGCCGAGGTTGCCGACTTCTTCTCCATCGGCACCAACGACCTGATCGGCTACACCATGTGCGCCGACCGTGGCAACGACACCATCTCCAACCTGTACCAGGTGTACTATCCCGCCGTGCTCCGCTCGCTCAAGAACATCATCGAGAGCGGCGTGAAGGCCGGCATCATGGTCGGTATGTGCGGCGAAGCCGCTGCCGATCCGCTGCTCGAGCCGCTGCTGATCAGCTGGGGCCTGGAGGAGTTCTCGATGAGCGCTCCTTCTATCCTGCGCGCCCGCAAGACCATCAGCCAGTGGACCAAGGCCGAGTGCGACGAGCTCGCCGAGAAGGCGCTCGCCTGCAACACCGCAGCCGAGGTCAAGGCACTGCTCGAGTCCGCAGCTCGCTAATTTGGTATCAGAGGTAACCGCGTGGTTGGAATGGGCCGGCCACGCGGCCCTCACATATACAGGGGGTACTGTAAATGTTCTACACGCTAACCGCTAACCCGGCTGTCGACATGACGGTTTCAAGCTCTCCGCTCGAGCCCGATGAGAACGTCCGCACCGGCTCGGCCAGCTACACGGCTAACGGCAAGGGCCTTGACGTGTCCTTCGCCTTTAAGAAGATGGGCGTTGACACCGTCGCACTCGGCTTCTTTGCTGGCTTCACGGGCAAGTTCATCGTTGAGGAGGTCATGAACCTGGGTTGCCTCTGCCGCCCGGTCTGGACCGACGGTATCACGCGCATTAACACCTACGTCAACGATGGCCAGCACGAGTACGGCATCCTGAACCCGGGTGCTCCGATCACGCCGCAGCACCAGGAGGAGCTCTACAACATCCTGGACACCGCGGGCGATCTTGAGTGCCTGATCCTCTCCGGCTCCGTGCCTCCCAAAGCTACGCCCGACTTCCTGGCTCAGGTCATGGAGCACGCTCAGGCTCGTGGCGCCGACGTCGTCCTGGACTTGTCCTCCGACAAGCTCAAGGAGCTCGCTCACAAGAAGCCGCTGCTCATCAAGCCGAACCATCACGAGATGAAGGCCATCTTCGGCGTGCCGGTCGACACCGACGACGAGGTTCGCGTTGCCATGAAGATGGCTCACGACGCTGGCGTTCAGAACGTGCTGCTCACCCGTGGTAGCCGCGGCGACGCTTACTTCTCCAACGGCGAGGACATCTGGTACGCCAAGCGTGAGTTCAACATCAAGCTGGTTTCTTCCGTCTGCGCCGGCGATTGCACCCTCGCTGCGTTCCTGCACAAGTGGTACAGGGATCGCGACAACGTCGAGGAGGCCATGAAGCTCGCTATGGCCACCGGCGCTAACGTTGCCGAGTCCGTCGGCATTGGCGACTTTGGTCACGTCGACGAGTACAGCAAGCGCGTTGCTGTCCGCAAGCTCGATCGTCAGTAATCGAAACGCGACATATTCGTGCACATGCGGCGCCCCGGTTTCGGCCGGGGCGCCTTTTTGTTCCGCCAGGGGGGTGTCCTGCCGTACTTCATCGCTTCCACACCGTTCACCGAGTTGTCCTAGCCTTTTGTCGATGCGTGGAATATACTTTCATTAACACGTTGCTTCGTGAAAGGAACATTCATGATTTACACGCTCACTGCAAATCCCGCCATTGACTACAACATCGCCTGCGACGGTCTTGACGCCAACACCGTCACGCGTACCCGCAACGCCGTCTACACGCCCAACGGCAAGGGCCTCAACGTCTCGTTTACGCTTGACCACTACGGTGTCGACACCACGATCCTGGGTTTCTTCGCCGGCTTCTCGGGTGAGTTTATCGTTAAGGGCGCCGAGGCCCTGGGCGTGCCCGTCAAGCCCGTGTGGACCGACGGTATTACGCGCGTCAATGTGTTCCTCAACGCCGGTCCCGACACCGAGTACAACATGGTCAATGCCGGTGCCGCCATCAATGAGGCCAACGAGCAGGAGATGTTTGAACTTATCGATTCGCTCGATGACATGACCTGCCTGGTCATCAGCGGCTCGCTGCCTCCCAACACTTCCGAGGGCTTCTTGGCCGAGGTCCTGCGCCGTGTCAAGGCCAAGGGGGCCGAGTTCGTCCTCGACATCTCGAGCCATCAGCTGGCAGACCTCATTGCTCTGGAGCCACTGCTGATCAAGCCCAATGACGACGAGCTGCTTGACATCTTTGGCATCAAGGTGAGCGGTGGCGACGACGAGTCCGTCAAGGGCGCTATGGCCGAGCTGCACGCCAAGGGCGCCAAGAACGTGCTGCTGACCCTTGGTGGCGCCGGTGCGTACTTCTCCAACGGCGAGCATATCTGGTTTGCCAACCGCACCTTCGACGTCAAGCTGCTGTCGACGGTGTGCGCCGGCGATTCCTCGCTCGCTGCCTTCCTGTCCGTGTGGCACGACGCCCCCGAGCGCGTCGAGGACGCCCTGCGCCTTTCGATGGCCACTGGCGCCAACGTGGTCGAGTGCCCCGGTCTGGGTGATTTTGCCAAGGTGGACGAATATAAGAAGCACATCGAGGTTCGCCAGGTCTGCTAGTTCCGGCACCTTGTCTGAATAGTTTGATTATTTCGCATCCGTCTTAGACTAGGACGGATGCGTTTTTGTTTATCGGACTTGCGTGTGCAGTGGAGGCTGTTTCTTGCTAGACTTCTTGCAGACGCAATCGATAGCCAATTTGATAGTCGCAGGAGGCCATAGGCATGTGCAATGTTTCGCTCAACGGTACTCAACCGTCCGATGCGTCCCTGCGCGTCCTGCGCGCGCTTGAGGCGGCTGGTCTTGAGGCTTGGTACGTGGGCGGTTGGGTGCGCGACGCCCTGATGGGGTACCCCAGCCACGATGTTGATATGTGCTGTAGCGGCCTGTGGCAGGAGTCCAAAGCGGCGCTCGAGGCCGCCGGCATCGCGGTTGTGGAGTCGGGCATTAAATTTGGCGGAATCACGGCTATTTCCGATGGCGAGCGTATCGAGGTCACCACGTACCGTCTGGATGGCTTTTACACCGATGGTCGCCATCCCCAGAGTGTGGAGCGTGCCGCCTCGCTCGAGGACGATCTGGCGCGCCGCGACTTTACCGTCAATGCCATGGCCTGGCATCCCGAGCGCGGGCTTGTCGACCGCTACGACGGCCAGGGTGACTTGGAGCGCAAGCTGATTCGCGCTGTCGGCGATCCCAAGCGTCGCTTTAACGAGGACGCCCTGCGCATGCTGCGTGCGGTGCGCTTTGCCTGCCGTCTGGACTTTATGATTGAGCCCGAGACCAAGCGTGCGCTTGCCGAGTGCGCGCCGCTGCTCGATGCCGTGGCGCGTGAGCGTGTGGGTATTGAGCTCGAGGGCATTCTTTCGACCGGTCATGGGGGAGACGCGATGCTCCGCTATCCCGAGCTCATCTGCGCCGCCGTGCCCGAGTTGGCAGCGGGTCGCGGGTTTGATCAGCGCAGTGTCTATCATGCGTTTAACGTCTACGTGCATATCGCCCGTGTGCTGACGGTGGTGGGGGAGCTCGCGCTGTGTGACGGCGTCGCGCCCTCGTCGAGCCTTATGTGGGCGGCGTTTTTGCACGATGTGTCCAAGCCCGAGTGCTTCACGGTCGATCACGCCGGCAGCGGACACTTCTACGGTCATCCCGAGCTCGGCGCCAAGAAGGCGCGCGTCATTATGGATCGCCTGGCTCTCTCGCACGACCTGGTGCGCGACGTGTGCCTGCTCATCAAATATCACGACAAACCGCTGCGTCCCGAGCGATCCTGCCTGCTCAATATGATGTGTGCGCTTTCTGGCGAGGGCGTCGACACGCCGCGTTTGATGGACGAGCTCATGGATCTTAAGCGTGCCGACACGCTCGGCAAGGCCCCGTCGTGCTTCTATTACGTTGAGACGATTGAGGAGATGCGCGCGATGGCGCACGAGCTGCTGAAGGCGGGGGAGCCCTATACGCTCAAGATGCTCGCCATCAACGGCGGCGACCTGATCCGTGCCGGAGTCAAGCCCGGGCCGGAACTGGGGCAGCTACTCAACTCCGCCCTCGACGCCGTGATCGAAGACAAAATCCCCAACGAGCGCGAAGCTCTTTTGGTCCATCTCAACTTGAATTAGCTACCCAGTTTACCTGTGTGTTCCATAACCTGCCGACAATTTTTCGGCAATTTGGAATTTCTTCTTGCGCTGATGTTTTTTGTCCCGTAATATATTTCCTCGCAGCACGGCAGTGCAGATGTCATGTGGCCCGTTCGTCTAGCGGTTTAGGACGCCGCCCTCTCAAGGCGGAGATCACCAGTTCGAATCTGGTACGGGCTACCAC